>DATNEJ010000312.1:0-13686 GCA_035606775.1 Acetobacteraceae bacterium
AGTTTCTTTTTCGTCGATATCCAGAGCGATCAGTTGCAGCAGTTCGAGAAGCTGGTGCGGGCGGAGCCCGGCGTGACGGAGCTGCGGGACGTGCCGTCCCTGCGCGCGAGGGTCGTCGCGGTGAACGGCGTGCCGGCCGAACAGGTGCGAACCACGCCGGAAACCGCATGGGCGTTGCGGGGAGACCGGGGCCTGACCTACGCCGCAACGCCGCCGCCGGGGACGCGACTGACCGCCGGCACCTGGTGGCCGTCCGACTACCGGGGACCGCCGCTCGTCTCCTTCGATGCGAACCTGGCCAAGGGGTGGCACGTCGGCATCGGCGATACGATTCGGGTGAACGTGCTGGGCCGCGACATCGATCTGCGTATTGCCAATTTGCGCGACATTGCCTGGCGCAGCCTGTCGATCAATTTCTTCATGGTGGCGAGTCCGGGGCTGCTGGCGCAGGCGCCGCACACGCACATCGCCACGGTGCGGATCGCGCAGGCGCAGGAAGGTGCGCTGCTGCGGACCGTCACCGACACCTTACCGAACGTGACCGGCATCCTTGTTCGCGATGTGCTGGCGGCGGTCGCCGCACTGCTGGATCAGGTCGCGGCGGCATTGACGGCGACGGGCGCGGTGACGTTGCTGTCCGGCATCCTGGTCCTGGTCAGTGCCGTTGCGGCGGGGCGGCGACGCCGCATCCGCGAGGCCGTGATCCTGACGACACTCGGCGCGACACGCTGGCAGATACGCGCGGCGTGGCTGGTGGAGTTCGGTCTTCTGGGGCTGGCATCCGGCGTGCTGGCGGGCATAGTAGGCACCCTGGCAAGCGCCGCTGTCATGCATTACATATTGCACACGACCTGGGTTTTTTTACCTGGAACGCTTATCTTGACGCTCATGGGGGCACTCGCCACGATGGTGATCTTCGGCTATGCTGGGACTGCGTCGGCGCTGCGTGCCAAGCCGGCTCCGATGCTGCGGAACGAATAAGGGTCCGCGAGACAGCGCGGTCCTGCGCATCCGGAGAAACCTTCTTCACTCCACCTGGCCGGTCCTTCCATCAGGGAACGGCGAGGTCTAACCAGAACCGGGCAGAATGCCCGAAAGGACACAGGGAACCATGGCCTTTAGCCCCGAATACCGGACCTTCCCGCGGGCATCCGCCGCCACGACGGCCGCCGTCCTGGACGCCGGCCTTCGGGCTTACATGCTCCGCGTATACAACTGGATGGCGTCCGGCCTGCTCCTGACCGGCGTGGTCGCGTACGTCATCGCGCATACCAATCTGATCAACGCGTTCTACCCGCTGGTCATGACGCCGGCCGGTGCCGTTCATCAGCCGACGCCCCTGGCGATGATCTCGATCTTCGCGCCGCTGGCGTTCGTCCTGGTGCTGAGCATGGGCGTGAACCGGCTTTCCACCAGCGCGGCGCAAGCGCTCTTCTGGGTGTTCTGCGCGGCGATGGGCGCCAGCCTGACGAACATCTTCCTGATCTACACGAGCGAATCAATCGTGCGGGTGTTCTTCATCACCGCCGCGACCTTCGCCGGCATGAGCCTGTACGGCTACGCCACCAAGGCGGACCTGAGCCGCATGGGCAGCTTCCTGATCATGGGACTGTTCGGCATCATCATCGCCAGCGTGATCAACATGTTCGTGCACAGCAGCGGGTTGCAGTTCGCCGTGAGCGTGATCGGCGTGGTGGTGTTCACCGGCCTGACCGCGTACGACACGCAGCGGATCAAGGCGAGCTACGTGCAGTTTGCCTATGCCGAAGGTGCCGACGGTGCGGCCAAGCGGAGCGTCTACGATGCGCTCAGCCTGTATTTGAACTTCATCAACCTGTTCATGATGCTGCTTCAGCTCGTGGGCAACCGCAATAACAGCTGATCCGCGCCGGCAACCGGCGGAATGCAAAAGCCCCAGGCCAGGCCTGGGGCTTTCTTTTAGCTTGGCGCGTAATCGTCGCAGGCGGAGTCGCCGGAGACGTGAATCACGCGGCCCAACAACCGGCGCGATCGTCGGAGGCGCCATCGCCGAAGACGTGAATCACCCGCGGTTGGGCATAGAAATAGAGCCTGGTGGTGCCGCTATCCGCACCAAACAGGCTCTATACGTCCGGCGCGCGGCCGGGCCGGCCGATCAAACGGTCTTCAGGAAATCGGTCAGCTTGGTGGTCGCTGTCATCTTGTCTGTCTTGTCCAGCGCCGCCAGTTCGGCCGCCAGGCGATCCATGGCGGCCTCATAGATCTGCCGCTCGGAAAAGCTCTGGTCCGGCTGCCCGGCATTGCGGTGCAGATCGCGCACCACCTCGGCAATCGCCAGCGGGTCGCCGGAATTGATCTTTGCCTCATATTCTTGGGCGCGGCGGGACCACATGGTCCGCTTGATGCGCGCCCTTCCCCGCAGGACATTGAGCGCATCATCGAACAGCTTGCGGGTCGCTAGCTTGCGCAACCCGGCGGTGCGCGCCTTCGCGACGGGAACCCGCAAGGTCATGCGATTCTCTTCGAAGGTGATGTGGATCAACTCCAGCTTGTGGCCGGCGATTTCCTCGATGGCGATCCGTTCGACCTTGCCGACGCCGTGGGTCGGGTAGACCACATGATCGCCCTCCACGAAGATCTCGGCCTTCGCCATCGCCCGGGGCATCACGACCGGGCCGCCATGCCCGTGCGGCGCACGGCGCTCCGGCTCGCTCGCCGTGCGGGCCGGAGCGGTGGGCGCCGCATCGGCCTGTTTCGGCGCGGGCGCCTCGACGGCAGCCGGTTCGACGGCGGCCGCACTGGGGGCAGTCGGACTGGGGGCAGCCGCGCTGGGGACGACCGGGCTGGGGACGACAGGGCTGGGCGCTGGTGCCGGAGGCGCGGGTTCGGCGACGGCGTCGGGGACAGCGGCGACGGATCTCGAGGCTTTATGCACGGTTCGTTGTGTACCCTCTGCTTCGTGGGCTGCTTCGTGGGCCTTCGCGGCGACCGGCGCCGGCTTGGCGGGAACAGGCTTGGCCGGAGCGGATGGCGCGGGCTTGGCCGCGACAGGCTTGGCGGCCGAGGTAGCGGAAGCCGCAGCGGATTTGGTTGGAAGCTGCTTGACCGGGGCGGCCTTTGCCGGCGCGGACTTGGCCGCGCCATGCTGAGCCGGTGTGACCGAGGGTGCCTTCGCCGCGGCCTTGCCCTTGGCCGGTGCAGCTTCTTTCCGCGCCGGCGTGGCCGTCCTGGATGCCAGCGCGACAGTCGCCTTGGATTCGGGCGCCCTGGATTCGGGCGCCTTGGGTTCAGGATGCGCCGTCCGCGCGGCCTTCTTCACGGCAGCGGTCACCGCCTTGGCCCGCGGTCTCGCTACGGCCGGAGCCGCGGCCTTTTTTCCGGCGGTGGATCCGGTCGAGGTTGCCTTCCGGCTGGTCGCCAAACGCCCTTTGTCTGCCTTCTTCGATACCGCCGTCCCAGCGGATGTCTTCATACCCGAACCCTCATGTCCTTCACGTTTGCTGTCAGCAAGACGAGCGCTCTCACCGGTTCGGCCGCGGCGGCGGAACCGGTGCTGCAGTGCGGCACGGACGACAGACAGCGCGTTAGCCGACGCCTCAATTGACTAATATAGCATCACACGGGCGTTACGTCAGGGGGGCCGCGTCCATCCGGCGATCAAGAAGTATCGCCCGTCAGGCCTTGCCCGGCTCCGCCGAGAACAACTTCGCCTTGTCTGGCTTGTCTTTCCACTCGTCCGCGTCTGCCGGGGCTTCTCCCTTGCGGGTTATGTTGGGCCAGATTGCGGCATAGGTCTGGTTCTGCTCCAGCCACGCCGCCGCCTTGTCATCGCTGTCCGGCACGATCGCCTCGGCCGGGCACTCCGGTTCGCACACGCCGCAATCAATGCATTCGTCCGGATGGATGACCAGCATGTTTTCGCCGACATAGAAGCAGTCGACCGGACACACTTCCACACAGTCCATGTATTTGCAGCGAATGCAGTTTTCGGTGACCACGTAGGTCATGGCGAACCTCTCGGCGGACCTGGGGCAAACCTTTGGGTGCGCAGCCACACCCGGCCCGCTTGCGGGTCGGGCGGAGCGCGGCTCAGAAGCGGCGGTATGCCGGCGATTTCGCAGCGGCGCAAGGTGCGCCACCTGCCGATTCGGCCGTCGCATTGCTGGATTGCGTGCCCGCCCCGGATGCACTTTCCGCGAACACCTCCTCATACAGCAGGCGAGCCTCCAGTGCCGGTCCGCGGCGGGCCGCGAGGCGCAGGACGCGGACCACGCGTACGCTGCCGTGCACCGGCACCGTGAGCACATCACCGACCCGCAGCTTCGCATGAGCCTTGTCCGTGGGCTGGCGGTTGATCCGGATCGACCCCTGCCCCACCAGGGCCGCGCAATCTGACCGTGCCCGCATGACCCGGGCGCACCAGAGCCACTTGTCCAGCCTCTGCCAGTCCCGGTCTTCCTGGTCGGCGATCGCGCGCTCTCCTTACGGTATGGCCGTCATGGCGCTGCCCCACCAAGCCGTCCGCCGGCGAACGCCAGGCCGCTCACCGCTTGAGCGCGGCGAGCGCGGCGAATGGCCCGCGCGCCACAACGGCACGCACCGGTTCGACAGCGGCCGGCCGGCGGCGGCGCAACGGCATCAGCATCGGCGGTGCGGGTGGGCCATATTGATGCGGCCCGAGCCCGCCGCCCGGGACGATGCGAAAGCCGAGGCGCCGGAGGATCACGGGCAGCAGGTCTGCCCTTACCGACAGGCGGGAGGCCAACCCCGCCGGCATGGGCGCGGCGCCGCGGTGTGTCGCCCACCCCAGCTCGCCGGCGATCCGTTCGGCGACGTCCAGCCTGAGCAGCACCGGACCCGCCTCGACCCATCCCATCGCGGCGGCGAAGCCCGGCGGCCAGCCGGCCGCGCTCGATCCGGCGCCGGCGGGCAGCGAGACCTGGCCGGCCGGCGGCAGCACCGGCATCGGTAACGCGTGCTGCAATGCCCACAGCCTGGCGCGCATCGCCGTGGCACGCGGCTTCAGCAGCGCCGGCATGAACAGCGCGAAGCGGCCCGCGCGCACCCCCACACCCCGAAGGCTGGTCCGCAGGTCGCGCGGTTCAGCCGCCTCATCGGCCGCGGGTATCACCCCCAGCGCTTCCTGCAACCGGTGCAGCGGCCCGCGCAGCATGCCGCCATCCGCCGCCTCGATGGCTGCGAACAGCGGCGCGAGGTCGGCATGAACCCGGTCGTCGACATAGCGCTGGAGCCGCTCGCGCAGACGCTCCCGCTGCGCGCCATCCAGGAACTCGCTGTCCAGCACGCGCACCCGCGGGCGAAGCGGCCCGGGGCCGCGCGTCAGTCTGGCGACGGCGCTACCGCCCCAGATCAGCGCGTGCGTATCGTCCAGGCTGAACGCGTCATCGGCAGCCGTTTCGGCCAATACGACCCGCCGGGGCATCTCCTCCCGCAGCGCGCGGCGGGCAGCGCGGAGAACAAGCTTTTTCTCCTCCCCGGCGGCACGCGGATCGGGCACGAAGCCGAACCCGGCGACATGGCCGACCGAATGGCCTTCAACGACCACCTCGCCGCGCCTGGTCACCGCGGACAGCAGCTCCTCCCCCTCGCGCGCCTCCAGTCGGCGCATCAGATGCGCGGCGCGCCGGTCGACGAAGCGGCTGGTCAGGCTCTCGTGCAAGGCGTCAGAGAGCTTGTCCTCGACCTCCCGCGCACGGGCCTGCCAATGGGGCGCATCGGTCACCCAGTCGGCGCGGGCCGCGATGTAGGACCAGACGCGAATGCCCGACAGCCGCTGCATCAAGGTGTCGATGTCGCCGTCGGCACGGTCCAGCGCCTGGATCTGACCAGCCAGCCAGTCGGTGGGCAGATGCGCCCGGTGCGCGACATAGGTGAAGACGCGGCCGCAGAGGTTGGTATGAGTGTCGTCCGCCAGCTTGCGGAAATCCGGGATCTGGCAGGCCTCCCACAGCAGCCGGACCATGCGGTGGCCGCGCGCCAGCCGGCGGATGTCGGCGTCACGCATCAGCGCGGCAAGAGTCTGCATGTCGGACGCGTCATTGCCCCTCACCAGCCCTGGCTTCCCGGGTGCCGCGGTCAGGCTGTCCATCAGAGCGTCGGGGCTGGCGAAATCGAGAGCGCTGTTGCGCCAGCACAGCAGTTCGAGCGGGTCGAAGACGTGGGACTCCACGGCCGCCACCGTCTCGTCCGGCAAGGGCGGGCACTGCGTGGTGGTGCCGAACGTGCCGTCCTTCATGCCCCGCCCGGCTCGGCCTGCGATCTGGCCCAGTTCCGATGCCGTCAGCCGCCGGGGTCGATGACCGTCGAACTTGCCGAGGCCGGCGAAGGCGACATGGTCCACATCCATGTTCAGGCCCATGCCGATCGCATCCGTGGCGACCAGGAAGTCCACCTCCCTGTCCTGGTAGAGCGCCACCTGGGCGTTGCGGGTGCGCGGCGACAACCGCCCCATGACGACGGCGCAGCCGCCCTTGCGGCGGCGGATCAGTTCGGCGATCGCGTAGACCTCGGCAGCGGAGAACGCCACCACCGCGGTACGCGGCGGCAGGCGCACCAGCCTGGCCGGGCCGGCATAGGTCAGGTCGGACAGCCGCGGGCGGGTTTCCACCCAGGCGCTCGGCACCAGGTGTTGCAGTAGGGGGCGGATCGTCTCGGCCCCCAGGAACATGGTCTCCACCAGTCCGCGCGCGTGCAGCAGACGGTCGGTGAAAACGTGGCCGCGATCGGGGTCCGCGCAAAGCTGGATTTCATCCACCGCCACGAACTCGGCCGGCTGATCCAGCGGCATGGCCTCCACCGTGCAGGAGAACCAGCGCGCGCCGGGCGGCACGATTTTCTCCTCCCCGGTGATCAGGGCGACATTCCGCACGCCCTTCCGCGCGACCATCCGATCGTAGTTCTCGCGCGCCAGCAGACGGAGAGGAAAGCCGATGACGCCGGAGGCGTGGGCCAGCATGCGTTCCATCGCCAGATGCGTCTTGCCGGTGTTCGTCGGCCCAAGCACGGCCTTGACGCGGGAGGCGAAACCGGAGTCGGCACTCAGCATGACCGGGATGGTTGGGTTTCGCGCCCCGGAATGCAAGCACCGCGGTTTGCCCTCGCTCGTCCGCGGCGGATCGTGAGCAACCTTCACGGATCCTGAGTCACGGCGCGAACGGAATGGCCGTGCAACCGGCGCCGGAGCACCGGCAAATGGCGTCCGAACCCGGGCCGCCGCATTGAAATCGCGGGATTTCGTGCGCATATCGCGCCCCGCAAGGAGGGTTTGCATGGACGACACTGTTTCAGAACAGCATTCATTTGGCGCGGAGGTTGGGCGGCTGCTCGATCTGGTCGTGCATTCGCTCTATTCGGAGCGTGAGATTTTTCTCCGCGAACTGGTGGCCAACGCCGCCGACGCGATGGACCGCCGCCGGTTCGAGGCGCTGACCGATCCTGCCCTGGCACTGCCGCCGGAGGCGAAGATCCGCATCGTTCCGGACAAGCAGGCACGCAGCCTACTGATCGCCGATGACGGCATCGGCATGGGCCGGCAGGACCTGATCGACAACCTTGGGACCATCGCCCGATCGGGTACACGGGCCTTCGGCGAAGCCCTTGCGTCGGCCAGGCCGGAAGACCGGCCCAGCCTGATCGGCCAGTTCGGCGTGGGCTTCTATTCGGCCTTCATGGTGGCCGACCGGGTGGAGGTCACCTCCCGCAAAGCCGGCACGACCGAGGCATTCACCTGGGCATCCGACGGCGCCGGCCAGTTCACCCTGGCACCTGCCGTCCGCGAAACCGCAGGCACCGACATCGTTCTTCATATGAAGGCGGATGCCGAGGAATACCTGGACCCGATGCGGCTGGAGACGGTGATCCGTAAATGGGCGGACCACATCACGGTGCCGATCACCGTGACGCGGGACGGCAAGGACCTTCCGGCCAACGAGGGCACCGCCCTCTGGCGCAAATCGAAGGCCGACATAACCGAACAATCCTACACCGAGTTCTATCGCCACCTGGGCCACATCTTCGATCAGCCCTGGGCGACCTTGCACTGGAAGGCAGAAGGCACGCTCGAATACTTCTGCCTGCTGTTCATCCCAGGCATGAAACCCTTCGAGCCGATCGATAACGACCGCGAGTCGCATGTCCGGCTGCATGTCCGCCGCATGTTCATCACCGACAAGGGTGAGTTGCTGCCATCCTGGCTGCGGTTCGTGCACGGCGTGGTCGATACCGAAGATTTGCCGCTGAACGTCTCCCGGGAGATGCTCCAGACCACGCCGGTGCTTGCCCGCATCCGCAAGGCGCTGGTCGGACGCGTGCTGTCCGAACTGAAGACCCGCGCCAAAGAGCCGGATGATTACGCGAAGTTCTGGGAGAATTTTGGCGCGGTACTGAAGGAAGGCGTGTGGGAGGATGCGGAGCATCGCGCCGACATCGCGCCCCTGCTGCGCTTCCATTCCTCAACGCAGGATGGCTGGACCTCGCTCGCCGATTATGTCGGCCGGATGCAGCCGGGACAGGAGGCCATCTATTACCTGTCGGGCGATGATCCTGAAGCGCTGAAGAACTCGCCGCAGCTTGAGGGATTTCGCGCCAAGGGATTCGAGGTTCTGCTGATGGCGGACCCGATCGACTCATTCTGGCCGGAACGGCTCGACAGTTTCGAGGGCAAGCCGCTGCGCAGCGTCACCCGGGCGGGCGGCGACCTTACGATGGATGAGGATCAGCCGGACGTCTCGCCGCTGCTCGCGGCACTGAAAGAAGCCTTGAGCGAGTCTGTCTCGGACGTGCGCGCCACCGCGCGCCTGACCGATAGTGCGGTCGTGCTGGCATCCGACGGCAAGGGTCCCGATCTGCAGATGCAACGCCTGTTGCGCCGAGCGGGGCGGGCGATGATGCCGGCGCGGCCGGTGCTGGAGGTCAATCCGCGCCATCGGCTGATCGAGGCGCTGGCCGGCCGGGTGGCCGACAAGGAGCTGATCGGTAACGCCGCCGCCACGCTGCTCGATCTGGCGCGCGTGCAGGAAGGCGAACTGCCGGCTGATGCGACTGCCTTTGCCCGTCGCGTCACCGCCTTGCTGGCCGGCAGTCTCACGGGCTGAAGGCGGCTGCCATGACCGCACCGGACCGGTGCGGTCATGGCCTGCCGCGTGCTCGTCTCGGGTTGCATTCACTACGCTCCGCGGGATTTTGTTTCTGAGCGCGGTACCGCGTCCGCGACAATGTGGCACTTAACCCGCGGCCGGGCGCAGGCACGCGCGTAGGTACGGCAGGAAGTGTTCGACCGGCGGTGTTGCAAGGTCCTTGACCTTCGCGGCCTCGTCGAAGCGGCGGAGCGTCACGGCGTCGGCGGCAAACGGCAGCGCGTTGAAGGAGGCAGCCTCCGCCGCCGACATCGGACCGCCCTGCAACGACAGGCTCAGCACGCTGTCGGGCGACAGCCTGGCGAAGTAGCCGGGTTCGCTGGCGCACAGCCAGCGCTTGGCTGCCACATGCAGCCTGACAGGTTCGGTGACGGCGGCTGCGAAAAAGCGAATGAGGTAGTCGTACCCGCGTTGCTCGTGGCGATCGTCCAAACCGTCTTCGGCCGCGTGCTCGCCAAGGTCATGCACCAGATGGCCGATATCGTGGACCAGCGCAGCGGCAACCAGCGCCCCGTCGCAGCCTGCCCGTTCGGCCAGCATCGCCGTCTGCAAGGCATGCGCCCGCTGGTGCACGTCGTGCAGCCCGTAGGGCCGCTCCCCTTTCTGCTGCATGAGTGCGGCAATGCCGGCCACCGGCTCTTGATCCATCCCCTGACCTTTCATCCCGCGTGAACAACCTCCGTCGCTTCCACATCTAGCCGGACACCGTCAGGCAGCGCAAAGATTGGCTCGACCATTGGGATAAACGCGAGTCCCGGACGCGCAACACAGGATCAAGTGGATGCTGGAACAGGCCATCGACTGCATCGTCAATCAAACCGGGGGCGCCCATCCGTTATGGGCGATCCGACCCACCGGTGTTGCAGCTTTGCTGGAAACGCTGCCGCCGGCGCAGGCGGCCTTCCTGCGCGGCGTGGGCTTCAAAGGCGCATCCGGCGAACTGCAAATTCTGCCAGGGACCGAAGGCATCGGCGGCGCTGTGCTCGGTCTTGGCGAAGATCAGGGGCCCCACGCATTCGGCGCCCTGCCCCTGCGGCTGCCGGAAGACACCAACTGGCGTCTGCAATCAGGCGACTACGATCCGGACGGAGCGGTTTTGGGTTTTTGCCTTGGCGCCTATCGCTATACCGCCTTTACGCCCGCCACCCGGTCCGCGTCCCGTCTCGCGTCTCCCGAGGCTCACCGTCAGGCGCTGGCGGAAGCCGCCGCCACATGGATGGTTCGCGACCTGATCAATACGCCCCCGAACCTGCTCGGCCCCGTCGAACTGGCCGCGTTCACCGCAGATCTGGCACAGCGCTACGGCGCGGCGGCGGAGATCGTGGAGGGTGAACGGCTGGAGACCGAATACCCGACCGTGGCCGCGGTCGGCCGCGGCTCGGTCCGCCCCGCGCGTGTCGCAACCTTCCGCTGGCAGGGCAGCAGCGCTCATGCCGGCGCGCCGCTGGTGTCGCTGTGCGGCAAAGGGGTGTGCTTCGACACCGGCGGCTATGACCTCAAACCCTCGGCGGCCATGTTGCGCATGAAGAAGGATATGGGCGGGGCGGCGAACATCCTGGGCCTGGCGCGCCTGATCATGGAGGCCGATCTGCCCGTCCGGCTCGCAGTGCGCGTCGGCTGCGTTGAAAACTCCGTCTCCGGCAGCGCGATGCGTCCGTCCGACGTGATCCGCACACGCAGTGGGTTTTCCGTCGAGGTCGGCAACACCGATGCGGAAGGCCGGCTGGTGTTGTGCGATCTGCTGGCCGAGGCATCGGCCGAGGCACCCAGCCTGCTGGTCGACTGCGCCACCCTGACCGGTGCGGCGAGAGTGGCGCTGGGTCCGGACCTTCCGGCGTTGTTCTGCAACGATGACGATACGGCGAGCGATTTGCTGCGATGCGGCGCCACGCTGCACGATCCGCTGTGGCGACTGCCGCTTTGGGGGGGCTACGACGACTGGCTCAAGAGTTCCGTTGCGGACATGAACAATGTTTCATCGAGGCCGCTGGCGGGCGCGATTACTGCGGGTTTGTTCTTGCAGCGCTTCGTTCGGCCGGCCGTTCCCTGGATTCATATCGATCTCTATGCCTGGAACGATCAGGCGCGGCCCGGCAGGCCGGAAGGCGGAGAAGCACAGGGCATGCGTGCATTATTCGGACTTTTGAATGAACGACACGTGAAAACAGCGGATTGACGCCAGATTGTCACACTAGCGTGACGAAGCAGGTTCGTGAATGTAATAAGGTTGACTTCGCATTGTCCCGTTGTTACTCCGTCACAATGCAGGTTTGACCGGCTCGTGGTGCCTGCGCAGCGAAAGGATTGCGATAGTGGCATCACCTCCGAACCCCATGGCGGACCATCTGGTCGGCATCTTGCGAGGCACGGTCGTCTCCCTGGTTCGCCGGGACGGGGCGGACCTGTCGGCACGGCAGTTGGCGGTGTTCCTGACCTGCTATCTCCATGACGGCGCGCACACCGTTCGCGGTCTTGCAGCCGATCTGAATGTTTCGAAGCCGGCGATCACGCGCGCGTTGGACCGGCTGGGTGAGCTTGACCTCGCGCGCCGCAAGATCGACCCGCTGGACCGGCGGAGCGTCCTCGTCCAGCGCACGACACGGGGTTCGGCGTTCCTGCGCGATTTGCGCAACATCATGTCGGACGCGGCCGGCGGCGGGAAGAAAGCCGGCTCCGGCAGTCGCGATTCCTCATCCCGCCGGGCACACGCCTGACGCGATCGCCCCTGACGCAGCACAGCAGAAGCGAGCGCCATCCCAGGGCGCTCGCCGCTTAAATTTGTGCTGCCCTCCTGACGCCCGGGGCAGCAACGATCTTCTTCCGCATCGGCAAGGATCGCAGCGGCCGCGGACGGGGTGGACCGTGATCGCGGCGGGTTGAATTGATTGTGGTCCGTAGCCTTTGTTTTCAGAGCGTGATCCGCGCCCACGACATTCAGGCGCCGGCAATCGCGCGCCTGCCGCGCCGGCACGCCGACGAAGCGCTCCGGCGGAAGGCCCCCAAGGATGATGGCCCACGCGGATGACAGCGCTCCGGGGTGCCTGTATGCCAGGGCTGCGGGAGGAATGCGCGCATGGCTGACTCGGACATCACGAACTGGCTCGCCACCCAGCAGGAGCCGATGCTGGCGATGCTGCGGGACATGGTGGATATCGACAGCGGCAGCTACAACAAGCCAGGCATCGACGCCGTCGGCGCGGTGGTGCGCCGCTTCATGGCCGAACACGGCATCCCGGTGGAAACGATCCGGCAGCAGAAGCATGGCGATTGCCTGCGCGCGTCCGTGGCGCCGGATGGCCCCGTCGGCAATGCCGGCGGTAGCATCATGTTGATGGGCCATCGCGACACCGTATTCCCCGATGGGGAAGCGGCACGGCGTCCGTTCACTGTGCGCGATGGGATCGCATACGGCCCTGGTGTCGCCGACATGAAAGCCGGCCTGGTCATGAACTGCTTCGTGCTGGCGGCGTTCGCAAAATTCGGCGGCGCGCCGGCACCGCTTGTAGGGCTGTTTACCGGCGACGAGGAAATCGGCAGCCCGGAAGGACGCGCGGTGATCGAGTCGGAGGCCAGGCGTGCCCGCGTCGTCTTCAACAGCGAACCGGGGCGGGTTTCGGGCAATGTGGTGACAGGCCGCAAGGGAGGTGTATTCATGGCGTTCCGCATCACCGGCAAAGCCGCGCATTCCGGCGGCAATTTCAGCGATGGAATCAGTGCGATCGAGGAACTGGCGCGCAAGGTGCAGGCAATCCATGCGCTGACCGATCTCGATCGCGGGATCACCCTGAACGTCGGACTGATCAGCGGTGGGCAGAGCGTCAATACCGTTGCGCCGTGGGCGGAAGGCCAGATCGACCTCCGCTATGTCGATCCGCCGGACAAGGACGACCTCATGGCGCGCATTGCGGCAATTATCGACCGCAGCTTCGTTCCGGGTACACGGGCTGAGTTGACGGTCAAAGGCGAGTTCCTGCCCTTGACGCAGACGCCAGCGGCCAAGCGGCTGTTCGAACTCTATGTCGATGCCGCGGCAGCGAGCGGCTTCAAGACGGATGGTGAATTTACCGGCGGCTGCGCGGACTCAGGATTCACCGCCGGCGTTGGTACGCCCACGATCTGCGCGGTGGGACCGGTGGGAGGGAAGGCGCATACGCCGGATGAGTTCCTGCGCACCGACAGCCTGGTGCCACGGGCGCAAGCCTGCGCCCGCGCCATCATGCGCCTGGATCAGACGACGCTATAGAGCCTGTTCGTCTAGATAGACGCACCAAACAGGCTCTATGTCTTTGTTTGATCGCGTGATTCACGTCTCCGGTAATTCCGCCTGCGACGATCACGCTCATACCAGCGGCCCGGACTCTTGACTCATCGGTCGATTGTCGGGCCGCTGGTATCTCATTGATTTCGCGCGCAGTCGCCACACCAACCCTGCGCGCATACCAGTCAGCCCTGCGGGCTGCTGGTATTAGGCGCGACCGTTCCTGGACAGTTCTGTCCGCCAGCCTCGCCGGCGCGGTGCTGCTGATCCTGGCGGCCGGGGCACCCGCCCTGG
>DATNEJ010000318.1:0-5893 GCA_035606775.1 Acetobacteraceae bacterium
GTCGATCTCGTTGCCGTTGCCGGCATGGCCGAGGTCATAGATGCACTGGTCGTCCGCGTCATAGGCCCGCACCGAGACCAGCCTGTTGCGCACGATCGGCGCGACCTGGTTGATCTCCCCGAAGCGCGGACATGACTCGGCATGGACAAAGATCGGGCTTGGTGTCCAGTAGATGCCTTTCGGCCGCGGCATCAGGTAAGAGCCGAGCAGAAGGGCGTCCCCGGGGTCAGCGTCGCGCAGGCAGTGGCGGCACGGTGCGCCGGCGCCGTTGGCGCGGCTGCCATCCGGTTCCGCGGGGCGGGCGTCGGCGACCATGCGGCGGAGCTGGTTGCCGCTGTCATCGACGCCGGTGTGCGCCCAGCGCGCGCCTACGTCGCTTGGGATCGGTATGCAGCGGAAATCGGACATCGGCGGGTCTCCTTGTGTGCTTCCCCCAGTGTGGTGAGCCGCCCAGCCGGCTGCCTTCCGGATGTTGCGCCGGGTTGGACTTCATCCGACTACGCGAACGGAGAAGCGCGCTGGAGTAGAGGCGGGGGTTCGGGACTCCCGGGCCCACAGGCGTTGCGCCGGCGGGGATTATGTGTATAATCTGTCTGCTCAATACACATCATGCGGACCAATCCTCGTGCGGACCAATATCGAAATCGACGATGATCTGCTGTCACAAGCCATGGCTTCGACGGGCCTGGCGACCAAGCGCGCCACGGTCGAGGAAGGCTTGCGGCTGCTGGTTCGGTTGCGCAAACAGACCAAGGCGCTTGCGGAACTCGAAGGATTGGGCTGGGACGGCGATCTGGACAGGATGCGCGAGGGTCGTCGTCCGGGCCGGTCGTGATCCTTGTCGACAGCTCAGTCTGGATCGCGCACCTGCGTGGCTATCGGACGCCGGCGACGATCAAACTGAGAGAAGCGGCCGCCCACGAGCCGCTTCTGGTTGGTGATCTCATTCTTCTCGAAGTTCTTCAGGGCGCCCGGAATGAGGCTCATGCCGCGCGCATTGAACGCGGCCTGCGCCAGTTTTCCGTCGTACCGCTCCTGAACGCCGACCTGGTCCCTCGCGCCGCGCGGAATTATCGTAAGCTGAGGCAGATCGGCATCACGATCCGCAAAACCGCCGACATTGCCATCGGCACGTTCTGCATCGAATATCGCCACGCGCTGCTGCATGACGACCGCGATTTTCTCCCGATGGAAGAACATCTCGGTCTGAAGGTCGTGTGATCCGTCGCTGCCGGCTGGTGAACCATCGCCACCTCCTGGCTCGCTCAGCTCGGTGCATCGCCCCTTTGGCGTCGCGTATAGGCCAGCCCCCACTGAGCGGCGACACCTCGCAACCGTTTATCGTTGGTCCAGAGTTCCGTCCCTGCTGTCAAACGTACGCTGGCGAGTAGATGAACATCGATATACCCGACACCACGCCCGAACAGAGCGTAGCGATCGATGAAATGCCGAACTTCCGCATCCGTGGCGACCACGGCGTGCGGCAGATCCGACAGGGCATCCAGCACTATCTCTCGTTGACGCAGATTGCCCAGGGCGAGTTCACCAATAACAAACGGATGTGTCAAAGCCATTCCGGCGCCGAGCATATCCGCAAGCTCCTGTTCGCCCGCGCGGAGGTGGTCCACCCAAACGGACGTATCAACCAGGATCACGCCGGGGTCGCGCGTCGCCGCGGTGGCGCCTCCAGGCCAGGGTCGCTGGCGCCCAGCCGGGCGAGTCGGCGGGCGCTTTCGCGCTCTATGAGCGCCTTCAACGCCTCCCGGACTAGGCTGGATTTTTCCCGCAGGCCGGTGAAGGCCTGAGCCTTGGCTACAAGCTCATCGTCGAGTGCGAGTGTCGTGCGCATCATTCAGGTTCCCTCTTCCGGCACTATATTGTCATCGAATGATGATATTTTCAATGCCCTGATCCGCCTTGGTGGTTGGCCGAGGTGGAGCCATAGACGTCAAACTGCGCTAAAACGACACTCCGCCGGCAGTTCAACTGGTGCACCCCCGTCCTTGGCAAAACCGGCGCCCGCAAAGACAAAAACGGCCTGCCCGAATCCGGGCAGGCCGTTCCACTCAAAGCACGAAAGCCAGTATCAGGTCGAATAGTCGGAGAACGCCGCGCCGGAGTACCGCGCGCGATAGTCGGTGCGCACGTTCACCAGCGCCACCATCCCCTCATCCACCTTCTTCTGCGCGCGCTCCAGCGCCGGGCGAATATCTTCAGGCTGCGTGATGTACTCGCCGTAGCCGCCCAGCGCCTCGCAGATCTTGTCGTAGCGCGTGTAGCCAAGATCGCGGCCCGGCTTCTCCCGCTTCGGATCGCCGGTCCAGCCGCCATTCAGGCTGATCACCACCAGGATCGGCAGCTTGTGGCGAATCGCGGTGTCCAGCTCCATCGCGTTCAGGCCCATCGAGCCGTCGCCATGCACCACGATCACCTGCTTGTCCGGGCACGCCGCTTTCGCGCCCACGCCAAACGGCAGGCCCACACCCATGGTGCCGAACGGGCCGGAGTTCAGACGATGCGCCGGTGTGAACGTCGGCATCGTCTGGCGACCGTAATTCAGCGTCTCCTGCCCATCGACGCACAGGATCGCATCGCGCTTCGCGAAGTTCTTCACCTCCTCCAGCATGCGCACCGGATGGATGTCGCCGTCTTCCGCATACTTGTTGGCGCCTGCCGCGTTGCGCTTCGCGGCCTCACCCTCTGCCAGCTTCTTGCGCCAGGCACCGTAGCTGCTGGGCGTGACCTTGCCCTTGATCCCGTCCAGCAGTTGCTGCAGCACCGCCTTGCAATCGCCGACGACGGGGATGTCCACGTAGCGTGCCGCGGCGGCGATCTCCGTCGGATCGATATCGATGCGCGCAATCTTCGCGTTGGGCCCGAAACGCGGCGGAGAAGCGTGCCCGATGATGTAGTTCATGCGGGTGCCCAGCACGATGATCAGATCGGCGTCGCGGAACGCCGATGACCGCATCGACAGGTAGGAGTATTCATGATCGTCCGGCACCACGCCGCGGCCCTGCGGGGTGGTGTAGAACGGGATCCCCGCCGCCTCCACCAGCGCCTGCATCTCCGTCCATGCGCGCGACCAGATGACACCGGATCCCGAAACGATCAGCGGCTGCTTCGCTTCGCCCAGCGCCTTGACCAGCGCGTTGACCTGCCGGGGATCGCCCAGTGGACGGCTGTCCAGCAACGGCCGTCCGGCGAAGCTCCAGTCCACCAGGTTCTCGTCGATCTTCTGGTAGAGCATGTCGCCGGGACAATCGAGATACACAGGACCCGGCTTGCCGCTCATTGCCTTCTGCAGGGCGAAATTGATCTGCTGCGGGATGCGCTTGAGGTTGACCAGCCGATCGACGTACTTGGTGCAGCCGCGCATCAGCTCGACCTGGTCGATCTCCTGGAACACCTGCCGCCCGAACTGACTGAGCGGGCTGGAGCCGCCGAGGGCGACGACCGGGCAGCAATCGATCAGCGCGTTCGCCATGCCGGTGATCAGGTTGGTGACGCCTGGGCCTGACGCCGCCATGCACACGGATGGAGTCTGCTTCAGCCGGCTGTACGCCTGGCACATGAAGGCGGCCGCCTGCTCATGGCGGACATCGATCATGCGGATGCCTTCCTTGACGCAGGTGGCCTCGGCCAGCAGCATGGGGCCGCCCATGATGTAGAAGAGATCCTTGATCCCTTCTTTTTGCAGGCATCTGGCGATGATTTCCGAGCCTGTCAGTTCTGCCATCTGTGCGTCTCCTGGATTCGCAGGGCTCTGCCTGCATGGAAAGCGGGGCTCTGCCCGCGGGTAGATTCGTGGGTGAAAACGGCAGCTAGCCGATCACGCCGGCCTTGCGCAGGGTGCCGACATCGCCTGCCCCAAGGCCGAGCCAATGGGTCAGCACGTCGTCGTTGTTGGCGCCCAGCAACGGGGCCGGCTCGACCGGCGGCGGACTGCCGGAGAAACGCACGGGCCACGCCACCATCTTGAACGGTCCGCTGACCGGGTGCTGGATCGTCGGCATGATGCCGCGCCGCTCGAATGTCGGATCGCTCGACAGTTCCATCGTGTCCAACACCGCGCCGGCGGGAATGCCGGCGGCGCCGATAATCTCCATCGCCTCATGCTTGGTGTGCTTGCGCGTCCAGTCGGAGATCATGGCGTTGACCTCGTCCGGCCGTTCGGCGCGCGCGGCTGGGCTTTCGTAGCGTGGATCGCCGATCAGATCCTCCCGCCCGATCACCCCCAAGAGCCGCCGCCAGTGTTCCGGGTTGGCCCTGCTGGTGAAGACATAGACATAATCGTTCAGGCCACCGCCCTTGCAGGGGAACGTCCCCATCGGCGGAGTGGCGCCGGAGACGCTGCTGTCGGCCGCGCGCCCGGCGGCCTTGCCGCTGCGGAACTGCGCGGCAAACGCAATACGGATGTAGTGCAGCATGGCATCCTGCATCGCCACCTGCAGGTGATCTCCCTGTCCGGTGTCCTTGCGGCGATACAGCGCGCCCAGGATGGAGATTGCCAGCAGCATGCCGGTGCCGGTGTCGCCCAGCGACGGCCCGGGCTTCAGCGGCCTGCCGTCACGTTCCCCGGTGATGCTCATGGTGCCGCCGCAGGCCTGGGCGATCATGTCGAACGCCAGGTTCTTCTCGTACGGGCTGCCTTCGCCGAAGCCTTTCACCTGGCAGTAGATGATCGAGGGGTTAATGGCACGGACGACGTCGGCACCCAGGCCCAGACGCTCGATCGCACCCGGCGCGAAATTTTCCACGAACACGTCGGCCTGCTTCGCCAGATCCTTGACGATCTGCAGGCCCTTCGGGTCCTTCAGATTGACCGTGACGGATTTCTTGTTGGCGTTGAACAGCAGGAAGTAGGGATCGTCCTTGCCTGGATCGGCGCCGAAGGCGCGTCCCGGATCGCCGGATTTTGGGTTCTCCACCTTCACCACTTCGGCCCCGAGCCAGGCGAGAGCTTCGGTGCAGGATGGGCCGGCCTCGAACTGAGTCAGATCCAGCACCCGCACGCCGGTCAGGCAGGTCTGGCCACCGCTGCTTGCGCTCATATGCACGTTCCTCCTTTGCCGGCCTGCCGTTCTGGCGGTTCGCGGCCTGTGGAAACGCTACCGCGAACCCCGGCACTAGGTAAGCCCCAGGCCGGTCAAGCGACTACGAGATCTCCTTCGTGCCGCCCGGATAGAGCACCATCAGCCGGTACCCGGCGCACTGCGATCACCGCCTGGGGCCTGCTCGGTGCAGATAGAAACACCGAACAGGCTCCAGGTGTTTATTTGATCGGGTGATTCACGTCTTCGGCGTGCCGCCTGCGACGACCACGCTGAGTCGTTGTCTGATCGGGTGATTCACGTCTCCGGCGTGCCGCCTGCGACGACCACACTCAACCCATTGCATCGGCGATGATCATGTCGGCGGCCTTCTCCGCGATCATGTAGACCGCGGCGGCGATGAAATAGCCGGGGATGCGCGGAAACACCGACGCGTCCACGACACGCAGGCCGGCGGTGTGATGCACGCGGAAGTCGCTGCCCAGCACACCGCCCGCTTCCGCCGCGCCGATCGCGCAGGTGCCGCAGGCATGATGGCCCCATGCGCGGTCACGCACGAACTGGGTCAATTCTTCCTCGGTCTGGATGTGCGGTCCTGGCACCTCTTCCTCCGCAATCGCACCGCTGCGCAGCAGCGGCACGGCGAGTTGGCGCGCGTAACGGATGCCGGCGACCACAGCGCGCAGATCGGTGCCGTCCGGATCGTCGTGCGGATCGAAATAGCGGAAGTCCACGCAAGGCGGCTCCGTCGGATCCGCGGACCGCAGGGTGACAGACCCTGCCCGGTTGCGCGTGTGCGCCTTCAGGATGCTCCAGGTCAGCCGGTTGCGCTGTTCGGC
>DATNEJ010000323.1:0-11868 GCA_035606775.1 Acetobacteraceae bacterium
GCCTGCACGTTGGCGGGTGGCAGGCGCTGGGACAGGCCCAGAAGGGGGGTGTCGATCGTGTTCACGCACGGACACCTTAGCGGGCATGGCGCGCCGATGCATCACGAAGCCGCCGCGGAGGCATGTGGATAGCGTGGGCAAATCGAAATGCCCGCGCACGGCGGGGACGCCGGCCCAAGCGCACTACCGGCCGAGCGCGGCACCTCTATCTCGATGGCAGCAGAGCCGGCGCTCGGCAGGGCGACTCGACTCCAGTGTTGCGGCGCTTCCTCCGGCAGAAGCCGTTCCCGGCGTTCGAGCTACCGAAGGCGGTCCAATACACCTTGAGCGCGGTTCATCGCCGCGACCGGCGGGAGCGAACGACAGAACGTTGTCGTCGCCGCGACGTCACCGAGGATGTCAATCGCGTCCTGAACGGACGGCTCGTCGGACCAGGACCCGATCGTCAGGGTCAGTGGTGTTCGGCTTCCACGGTGACTGCTGCACGCTGGCGGTTCGCCGCCGCCGTCTCCGCGACGGTGATGTAATCGCGCGTCAACGGCGCCGCCGTCTGCTGATGCGCGAGTTGTATCTGGAAGACCATGTGACCGTCGCGCCGGAACGCCAGTTCCGAGCCGCAGAGGTAGAACTCGAACATCCGGCAGAAGCGCTCATCGTACAGCGTCGCGATCGCATCCTGGTTGGCGATGAAACGCCGCCGCCAGTTCCGCAGCGTCTCTGCATAATGCAGCCGCAGCACCTCGATATCGGTCGCGACCAAGCCGCTGTGCTCGATCCGTGGCAGCACCTCCGACAATGCCGGGCAGTAGCCGCCGGGGAAAATGTATTTCCGGATCCAGGCATTGGTGCTGCCCGGACCGTCACTGCGGCCGATCGCGTGCAGCAGCGCCACGCCGTCCGGGCGGAGGCAACGGCCGAGCACGTCGAAGAAGGAGCGGTAGTGGTTGACGCCGACATGCTCGAACATGCCGACGGAGACGATCCGGTCATAGTCGCGGTGCACCGCGCGGTAGTCCAGCAACTGGAAATCGACGCGGTCCTGCAGCCCTTCGGCAATCGCGCGATTGCGCGCCTCGGCCAGTTGCTCCTGCGACAGGGTGATGCCGGTGACCCGCGCGCCGTAATCGCGCGCCAGGGTCAACGCCAGGCCGCCCCAGCCGCAGCCAACGTCCAGCACCTCCAGATCCGGCCGGGTCAGGCACAGCTTGGCGGCTATGTGACGCTTCTTCGCCATCTGCGCCTCTTCCAGCGTTTCGTCGCCGCGCGGGAAGTAGGCGCAGGAGTATTGGCGATCCCGGTCCAGGAACAGGCTGTAGAGCCGGCCGTTCAGGTCGTAGTGGTGGGCCACATTCCGCTGCGCCCGTCGGGCTGGATTGTACTGGTCGAGGCGGCGCTTGATTGCACCGAACACGTCGTGCAGCCGGGCCGTGGGGATGGCGGACTGGTTTGCCTGCCGGTTGGTGATCAGCACCTCAAGTACATCGTAGATGCCGCACCCGTCGGGTACCAGCCCTCCGTCCATGTAGAGTTCGCCGGCCGCCAGGGCCGGATTGAACAGCAGCCGGCGGACCGCGGCGTTACTGGTCAGGGTCAGGGCGACCTCGGGTCCGCCGCCCCCGCCGTAGGTCCGGGATTCGCCGTCAGGCCATCGGACGGTCAGGCGGCCGATGGTGATGAAACGTCGCAAGATCGCATCGAGTGCTGCCCGCATCTGCTCCGAACCCCAATCCAGACCCAGAGATGGGTGCAGAATGGCGCAAAACCGCGCAATCCGTCAAAGCCATGACGGGCAAATGAAATCACCGTCAGGTGGACCATGGCCGCGTCCGGGGGAGGCTAAGAAAGATGTGTTATGTCAGATACTTACGTGGATATGGCCGCCGAACACGGCAAGCCTCGGGGCGATCGGAGTCCCGGCGAGCCCCAGGCATTTGCCGGTTCAGATATCCGGGATCGCGGTCCCGATAGAGCCTGTTCGGTGCGGACGGAAGCACCGAACAGGCTCTGTCTTTATGTTTGATCGCGTGATTCACGTCGCCGGCGAGTCCGCCTGCGACGATCGCGCTCTGGACTTTGTTTGATCGCGTGATTCAGGTCGCCGGCGAGTCCGCCTGCGACGATCACGCTCTGGCCTTTGTTTGATCGCGTGATTCACGTCGCCGGCGAGTCGGCCTGCGACGATCACGCTCTGGGGGGCCGCATCGGACCCGATGAAGAAACGGAGGCGGCCAGCCTGCCGTCAGGCAGGTTGCGCGTTCTCGGGGTCGGGGCCCAGGGAGGCAATGATTTCCGCGGCCACTTGGTCCTCGGCGTCTGCCCCCACCTGCTCGCCACGCGCCTGGCGCGCCGCTTCGTCGGGGCTGCGGGCGACGTTCACCGTCACCGGAATGGACACTTCCGGATGCAGCGAGACGCGAACCTGCGAGAGCCCCAGGGTCTTGATCGGATGCTCCAGGATCACCTGCTGGCGGTTGATCGTCAGGCCTGCGGCGGTGCTGGCGTCGGCGATGTCGCGTGCCGAGACCGAGCCATAAAGACTGCCGGACTCGCCCGCCTGCCGGATCACCACCACCGACAAGCCGCCCACACGCTCCGCCACCCGTTCGGCCTCTTCCCGGCGCCGCAGATTCTGCGCTTCCAGTTGCGCGCGCTGCTGCTCGAAATGCGCCAGGTTCTCCTTGCTGGCGCGCAGCGCCTTCTTCTCCGGCAACAAGTAGTTCCGGGCGTAGCCCGGCTTCACCTTCACCAGGTCTCCCATCTGTCCCAGCTTCTCGATCCGCTGGAGCAGGATCAGTTCGACGGCGGCCATGATCCGGGTTCCTCAGCTCACGATGTAGGGGAGCAGCGCCAGGAAGCGGGCGCGCTTGATCGCGACGGCAAGCTCCCGCTGCTTCTTCGCGGACACCGCCGTGATGCGGCTTGGCACGATCTTGCCGCGCTCCGACAGGAAGCGCGACAGCAGGCGCACATCCTTATAGTCGATCTTCGGCGCGTGCGGCCCGGAGAACGGGCAGGACTTACGGCGCCGGTAGAATGGGCGGCGGGCACCGACGGCGGTACGCCGGGCGGCGGGATTGACTTCGGTCGTATCGGACATGGTGTCTTACTCCTCTGCCCCGGGGCGAAACTCCTCGCGCGGCGTGAATTCATCGCGTGCCCGGAATTCCTCCCGGTCGTCGAAGCCGCGGCGGCGGCCGCTCTCAAAACGGCCGGCGGGCTTCGGGCCGCGGAAACTGCGCTCCCGTTCATCCGATTTGCGGGACAGGATGGCGGATGGCGCTTCCTCGATCGCCTCGACCCGGATCGTCATGTAGCGGAGGATGTCTTCGTTCAGCCCGAGCTTGCGCTCCATCTCGGTGATGAAGGCGGGCTTGGCGTCCAGGCCAAGCAGCACGTAGTGGCCCTTCCGGTTCTTCTTGATCCTGTAGGCCAGGCTGCGCAGGCCCCAGTACTCCCGCTTCTTCACCGCGCCGCCATCGGCTTCCAGCTCGGTGCCGATTTCGTCGGCGATGGTGTCGACCTGCTGCTGCGTCACGTCGTTCCGTGCGATCAGCACGGTTTCATACAATGGCATGTGAACTCCCTCTGGCTTGTCTCTGCCCATGGCCGGGTCTGGCCATCCTTCACGGGTGAAGTCGGCATAGCCGGGACGGTGCCACCATCCCGGCAGGGAAGGGCGGGCTTCAAGCACGGATTGCGGAGCGGTGCAACCACGGCGCCTGCCAGCCCAGCCTTGCACCGGTGCCGGCGTGATGGTTTGTGCCGGACTGGAGCCTGTTCGGTGCAGATAGAAGCACCGAACAGGCTCCATCTCGTTGTTTGATCGCGTGATTCACGGCTCCGGCGATTCCGCCTGCGCCGCTCTAGCGGAACCGAAAGGACGGACATGAACCTGCATGGACTGGCGGCGGTCGTGACCGGGGGAGCCTCCGGCCTTGGCGCGGCGACCGCGGCGCATCTGGCCGGGCTGGGCTGCCGGGTCGCGGTGCTCGATATCAACCAGGCGGCGGCCGAAGCCAGTGCCGCTCGCTTCGGTGGCCTTGGCATTGGCTGCGACGTGGCCGACGCCGCGTCCGGGGAAGCCGCGATGGCGGCGTCGCGCGCCGCGCATGGCCCCGCACGCATCCTGGTGAACTGCGCCGGCATCGGCACCGCGGGCCGCATCGTCGGCCGCAACGGCCCGCTGAAGCTGGAGGCGTTCGAACGGGTGATCCGCGTCAACCTGATCGGCACCTTCAACATGCTGCGCCTGGCAGCGGCAGAGATGTCCGCCGCCGACGCACTTGAGGAGGGGGAGCGCGGCGTAATCGTCAACACCGCCTCGATCGCCGCGTTCGAGGGCCAGGTGGGACAGCCTGCCTACGCCGCATCCAAAGGCGGCGTGGTCGGCCTGACTCTGCCCGCAGCCCGTGAGCTGGCGCGGGCCGGCGTGCGGGTGGTGACGATCGCGCCCGGCCTGTTCCATACGCCGATGGTGGATGGCCTGCCGCCGGAGACCCAGGCCACGCTCGCCGCCGGCATCCCCTACCCGCCCCGGCTTGGCCGGCCGGACGAATACGCCGCGCTGGTGGCTCATATCGCCACCAACCGGTTCCTGAACGGGGAGGTGATCAGGCTGGACGGGGCGCTGCGCATGTCGCCGCGTTAGAGCCCGTCCGGTGCAGACAGAAGCACCGGCCGGCCCTAACGAGTTGTCTGATCGCGTGATTCACGTCTCCAGCGTGCCGCCTCCGACGATCACACTCAGGCCGGATGTCGAAATCGGTCCGGTTCGAACGTCATGGTGTCGGCGGAGCATGATGCCCTGCCGCAACGCGTGAAGGAGACCGTGATGAAATACCTGCTGCTGATCTACGGCAACGAAGCGGCCATGCTGGCGACGACGGAAGCGAACAAGGGACAGACCCTGTCCGCCTATGTCGCCTACACCGAGGCCATGCAGAAGGCCGGCGCCTATGTCGGGGGCAATCGTCTGCGGCCCTCCACCAGTTCCACCACCGTCAAGGTGACGAACGGCAAGACCGAGGTGCTGAACGGCCCTTACGCAGAGACCAAGGAGCAGCTGGGCGGCTATTACATGATCGATGTTCCGGACCTGGATGCCGCGCTCGCCTGGGCGGCACGGTGCCCCGGCGCCACCTACGGCACGATCGAAGTGCGCCCGATCTGGGAAATGTAGCACGCGCCATGCATGTGACCGACGCCAACGATGCCGCTGCAACCGCCGAAGCGGTCGCGCGCCGAAGCTACGGCCGGCTCGTTGCGTTTCTTGCGGCGCGGACGGGCGACGTCGCGGGGGCCGAGGACGCGTTGTCCGACGCCTTCGCGGCGGCCCTCGCCGAATGGCCGCGTCAGGGACCACCCGCCAATCCGGAAGCCTGGCTGCTGACCGTGGCGCGCCGCAAGGGCATCGACGCCGGACGGCGACGGCGGACGGTCTGGGATGCAGCCGGCCACGTGCAGCTGCTGACAGAGGAACTGGCGTCCGAGGGATCCGATGCCACCGCCATTCCGGATGACCGGCTGGCGCTGCTGTTCGTCTGCGCCCACCCCGCGATCGACCGCGCGGTGCGCGCACCGCTGATGCTGCAAGCGGTTCTGGGGTTCGACGCGGCAAGCATCGCCTCCGCGTTCCTCATGTCGCCGGCAGCCATGCGCCAGCGGCTGGTGCGCGCCAAGCAGAAGATCCGCCAGGCGCGCATCCCGTTCCGCGTGCCGGATCGCGCCGAGCTCACGGACCGATTGGGAACGGTGCTGGAGGCGGTCTATGCGGCGTTCGCCGAAGGATGGGCTGATCCGAACGGCACCGAGGTTCGCCGCCGGAACCTGGCGGCGGAAGCCATCTGGCTGGCGCGGTTGCTCGCTGCCCTGCTGCCCGAGGAACCCGAAGTACTCGGCCTCCTCGCCCTCTTGCTCTACTCCGAGGCTCGACGCAGGGCCCGCCGCGATGCGCAGGGCGATTATGTGCCACTGACCCGACAGGACGTTGCCGCGTGGAACGGCGCGATGATCGCCGAAGCGGAATCGCTGCTGCGACGGGCCGGCGCAATGGCAAGACCCGCGCGGTTCCAGATCGAGGCGGCCGTGCAATCCGCGCACGTGGCGCGCCGGCTGACCGGACAGATTGATTGGCCGGCGATCGTGCTGCTGTATGACGCGCTGGCGGCGATCACCGAATCACCCGTCGTCGCGATCAACCGTGCGGTGGCGCTGGCGGAAACAGACGGGCCGGCGACGGCACTGGCGGCGCTCGACTCGCGGGCCGGCGACGGACGACTTGCAGAATATCAACCCTACTGGGCAGCGCGTGCCGATCTGCTGGCGCGCGCTGGACAGAACAGCGCGGCATGGGCGGCATTTCAGCAAGCGATCGGGCTTGAAACCGACCCGGCCGTGCGCCGATTTCTGCTGCAGCAGCGCGACGCGCTGGAACCTGTTCGGTGCGGATAGCAGCACCGAGCAGACTCCGGCGCCTTGTGCGACCGCGTGGTTCACGTCTGCGGCGCTGCCGCCTGCGATCACGCTCATGTTTGATCGCGCGATTCATGCCTCCCGCGTGCCGCTTGCGACGATCACGCTCAGGTCTGATTGCGTGGTCACGTCTCCGGCGAGTCCGCCTCCGACGATGACGCGGCGCTGAACGTCATCGGTGCTTCAGGTGGGCGGCCACAGAAAACAGGCCAGCCAGGCGAGCACGCCCAGGCCAAGCCAGAGGACGACCGAAAGGATGACGCTGGCGATGATTCCTTGCGCGGCATCGATACCGTTCTCGGATTCCTCCGGCAACGGCTCGCCGGCTGTACCGTTGTGCAGCACGGTCGGCCGGCGCAGCATGGCGATCAGGCTGGGGTTGCTGTACTCGGCACGGTTCGGACGGCGCCTGTCGGTGACGGCAGCTTGCGCAGGCGCGCTCTCTGTTGACGCAGTGGGTGGCGGCGCGCCGACATCTTGTTCGAACACCGGATCGTTCGCGTTCATGGGATGCTCGACATTGCCTTCTGATCATCGCACCGGGCGTGCCCGGTGAATGGCCAATGCTTACCAGCCTGTACATCATCGATGCCAGACCGAGAATCGTTGTGGTTTTTAATCGATTCGTCTCCGTGAGGCAGCAACCGGCAATTATCGTGCCGATCTATGTCCAAATAGTTACAGGATGCTGCCAGTGAACGTTGCTGTCTGCTGCTGCCTGCACATTCGCCATGCCTCATACCGTTGATCTCGCGCGCAGCCACCGTACCAGTCCCGCGCGCATACCAGCCAGCCCTGCGGGTTGCCGATCTCAGCCTGTCGGGCCTCGAAGCCTTCCGGGCGCGACACCACTTGACGATCATCATGTGTTTCTTGTAACGGATTACACGTTTGTAAGCGCCGGCTGCATTCGCGACGTGCGCGGCTCGTTCGTCAGGTAACTGACATGCTGTTTATTCGGCGCAATTTTTCCGTCAAATAACGGGTAATATATACAGCCGTATGCGAAACTGGCGCCGCGTCTCCGTCGGGAAAGTCGCCGACAGCAGCAGTGAAATCCTTTGACACAAACGCCGTCGCTACATATGCGGAAATGTCAGTGCTGACCATAGCTGATCGACGATCAGAATGCTTGCTCGTGGATCGTCGGAACTCTAGCAACGTTCCTGCCATGCGCCCGGGTCTGCCCAGGCACCTTCTTAGTGAATCGAAACGAATTCCATGTCTGACGCCGACCTCCGCTTGCGTGCCGGCACAGCACCCCCATCCGGGAGCAAGGATGCCACACGCGCACCGCGCGGGCCGGCCCGGCTCGCAGGTATACTGACGGGCACGCAGATTCTTACGCCGACCGGCTACAGGCCGGTCGAAACGCTGCGGCGTGGCGACCAGGTAGCGACTCTCATCGGCCGGGGACCATTCTTCGTGCCGATCGCGTGGGTCGGCCGGCGTCGGGCAAGTCTGGCCACGACTGCGCGACCCGATCCAAACGCACCGGTGCGTATCAGGCGCGATGCCATCGCCGAAGGCATGCCGGCGCGCGACATTCTGCTCGCTCCAGACCACGCGATCTATCTGGACGGCGCGCTCTATCTGGCCGACGTGCTGGTCAACCGCGCCACAATCCTGCGCGAATCGCGTCATGGCACCGTGGATTACTGGGGTGTGCAGCTTGAACGACACAACATCCTGGTCGCCGAAAACCTCGCGATCGAGAGCCTGCTGAACGGAAGCGCATCCGCGTACACCGAGGTCGGCACGCCACCGCTGCGGGTGGTGCATTCCGCCGGAATCCCGGAAGCCGCACCGGCGAGTGCCGCATCGACCGATTTTCCCGCGCGCATCATGATGTCGGTCAGGTGGTTTCGCCGGCGGCTGTTCGCCCGCGGATCGCCTGTGACGTCTGCCGCTTCCGCACCGCCCGCACCGCTGAGGGAGCCGCCCGCACCTTCGCTGCAAGCGCTGCGGCCAAACACCGCGCCGGCGCGCGGGCTGGTCGACGTGCAGTCGGAAGCAAGAGCCGTCCTGGAGTCACTGGCAGGCATTGCGCAGAAGCAGGACATACGTTTGGAGATTGCCATCCAGGCGGATTTGACGGTGCGCCTGGACCGCGACGAATTCCGCGACGCGATCGCCGCCCTGGTCACTCATGCCATCCACGCGGTGAGTGGCGGGCGCGTACTCCTTGGTGCGATGCGCCATGCCGGGCGCATACAGATCGCAGTGATGGATGAGGGCAGTGGTGACGATCCGTCGCTGCAATCGGCCCAACTGCGTCCCATCGCCGAATTCGCCGCACGGCAAGGCGGATCGCTGGAAATTGATAGCCGGCCCAATGAAGGCACAACGCTGCTGCTGCGCCTTCCGGAAGCGGCACCGCCCCGATGACGGCAGATCTCCGCGTCCACCCGCCTTGGAAGCTGCCCTGAAGCGAGCCGTCACGTTGTTCCAACGCTGAATTGATATGCGACGGCACATGGAGTAGCGAACACCATCGACGTGCAGCACGGAACGCAGAAGAAATCTGCCGGCGTAAGAGCGGACTGCGCTGCAGCAGCCAAGCCGTCACGGGAGCCGCTTGGATGGATGTGCCTACCGACGAAGCCGACCGCCCGCGCCTCACACCGGCATCTGCGAATCTGATTGCCGCACACGCAATAGCCATTCTCAAAGGCCAGCGGCGCGTGTGGGAAATGATGAACCGCGGCGATCCGCAAGACGATGTTCTTGCAGCGTTATGCCACCTGACCGAAAGTCTTGAGCCCGGCGCGTTGGCCGCTGTGCTGGTGCTGGATCGTGATCGCCATTGCTTCGACCGGGTGATCGCACCCAGCGCCTCGCCAGCGTTCCGCAAGGCGCTTGTCGAGATGCGGACCGAACCATCGCGCGCTAACATCTGCGCAGCTTCCATCTGCCGAAGCGAGCCGGTCGTCAGCATCGATATCGCCGGCGAGGTACAATGTGATCTGTCCTGGCGGGCGTTCTGCGCAGCGCAAGATATCCGCGCCTGTGCAGCGAGCCCGATCACTGCGCCTGACGAGCAAATGCTGGGCGGATTCATGGTGGGGTTCAGCAATCCCGCTGAGCTGACCCCGCGCAGCACAGGTACGATCGCCGTCTCGGTTCAGCTGGCAGCGCAGGTTCTTGGCCGCGCGCAGATGACAGACAATATAACTCGGCGTAACCGCGCGCTGGAAGAAAGGGTTGTGGAGCGCACCCGTGAACGAGATCAGTTGTGGGAGCTGAGTGAGGATCTGCTGGTGGTGGCGGACTACGACGGCTGCCTACTGCGGATCAACGAGGCATGGAGCCGCCTGCTGGGGTACGACAACGCCGTGCTGCTGACGCAGCCGTACGCAGGACTGGTCCATCCGGACGATCTGGCAAGGGTACAGGCCGCGCTGGAGGACATGCGGCGCACGGCGCGCCCCGCGCGATTTGACAATCGCCTTGTCGCCGCCGATGGCTCCTGCCGCTGGATCGCGTGGACACTTTCGCCCGATCCGGACAATCGGCGGTTCCACGGTGTGGGCCGGGACATGACCGCCGAGGTGCAGGCGACCGACGCGCTGCGCCAGGCGGAGGAGCAGTTGCGGCAGGCGCAGAAGATGGAGGCGCTGGGTCGGCTGACCGGCGGCGTCGCGCATGACTTCAACAACATCCTGTGCGCCATCCTGGGCAACCTGGAGCTGATCGAGATCAGGTTCAAAGACGAGCGTCTGCGGAAATTGATCCAGGCGGCGACGCGCGCGGCAGAACGCGGCGCGCGGCTGACCGAGCAGCTTCTGGTGTTCTCCCGCAAACATCCGTTGACCCCCAAAGTGGTCGATCTGGTGAGCGCGATCGACGGGATCATGGACATGCTGCGGCGCACCCTGGGCGGAACAACCGAGGTCAGGACAAAGCTGGCCGACGGCCTCTGGCACATCGTGATCGATCAGACGCAGCTTGAGCTGGCGATCCTCAACCTGGCGATCAATGCGCGCGACGCGATGGGGCTTGGCGGGGTCGTCGGCATTGGCGCACGGAATGTCGCGGCCGCCGATCCGGACAAGCCGGCCGTGCTGGCGCATGGCGACTACGTGGCGATCTCCGTATCCGACACGGGATCGGGCATGAGCGAGGACATCATCAGCAAGGCGTTCGAGCCGTTCTTCACCACCAAGGAAATCGGCAAGGGCACCGGCCTTGGACTGTCCCAGGTTTACGGTCTGGCCAAGCAGTCCGGCGGCGATGTGCGGATCAGGAGCGTCCCGGGCCGGGGCACAACGGTCGAAATATTCGTGCCGCGGTCGCCGGGGACCGGCACCGTCGTGTCGGAGACGGAGGCGAAACCCACGCCGCGGGCGGAATGCCGAGCGACCGTCCTGGTCGTGGATGACCAGGAGGACGTGCGGGAGGTCGCCGTAGCGCACCTGGAAGCCCTGGGTTATCCGACCGTTCAAGCATCGGACAGCCGGGTCGCCGCCGATCTGCTGAATGCGGAGGGCGCCACCACGATCGACCTGCTTCTGGTGGATTTCGCCATGCCGCAATTCTCCGGCGTCAAGCTGGCACAGGCCGCACGTGCTCGGCGGCCAGACCTGCCGATCGTCATCGTGACGGGCTATACGGAGGCCAGCCTGTCGGATCAGCACATCGAGGGAGCGGTGCTGCTCCGCAAACCATACCGGATGCCCGATCTTGCCAACGCCATCGAGGCGGCGATGCGTGCGCGCGGCTTTGTCCGCCCTCCGACTGCCCCGATCGATCAGGAAACGCGCTGACCACGACGCGGCGCGCGTTGCCTTCTCCGCGGAATGTCATGAACCGGCGCTTCCGCCTCCGATGATCACGCGCTATCCCAGGCGGCCCAGCGCCGCTTCCAGGCGTGCTGCCTCTGCCTGGTAGCCGCTCAGGCGCTGGCGATTCTCCTGCACCACCTCGTCAGGCGCACGCCGGACGAAATCGGCGTTGTCGAGCTTCTGCGCGACTTTGCGCGCTTCGGAGACTGCCTTGTCGCGCTCCTTCGCCAGGCGGGTGCGTTCGGCTGCCAGGTCAATCAGCCCGGCCAGCGGCAGAACAAGCGTTGCCTCATCCAGCACCGCCTGCGCGGCACCTTGCGGGAGTGCGCCGTCCAGCGTCCGCACCTCGGATGCCCGCGCGAGGCGCTGGATCGCCTCCATCCAACGGGCAGCGCGCCTCAACGTCTCGGGCGATGCATCACGCAGCAGGATCGGCGCCAAGGTCGCGGGCGGAACATTCATCTCCGTGCGGACGGAGCGCACCAGCCCGATCAGCCGTACCACCCAGTCCAGTTCGGTCCGGGCGGCAGCGGCATCCGGCATTGGCTCAAGGTCGGGCCACGGCGCGCGGATCAGGCTGAATGCCTCGCCGTAACCGAAGCGGTCCCACAGC
>DATNEJ010000326.1:0-2952 GCA_035606775.1 Acetobacteraceae bacterium
TTCGGCACATATGAACGCTCCTGCGAGCAGGCCCATGAATCCGCCGTCAGGGTGATGAAGGAGACAGGCTGCCAGGCGGTCAAGGTCGAAGCAGGAGAGGCGCTGGCCGGGACCATCGCCTATCTGGTGGAACGCGGCATACCGGTGATGGGTCATGTCGGGCTGCGGCCGCAGGCTGTGCACGTGGATGGCGGGTTCAAGGCAAAAGGGCGCAGCGCGCAGGAGCGGGACCGCGTTATGGCCGATGCGCGGGCCGCCGATCAAGCCGGCGCATTCGCCATCGTGCTGGAAGGTGTCGCCGCCGGCCTGGCCGAAGAGATCACCCGCTCTGTCGGCGCACCAACAATCGGGATCGGCGCGGCGTCGGCCTGTGACGGGCAGATCCTGGTCACCGACGACATGCTGGGCGTGTTCGAATGGACACCGAAGTTCGTCCGACGCTATGCCGACCTGCACACGGCGATCAGCCAAGCCGCCTCCGGCTATGCCCGGGATGTGCGCGCCGGCACCTTCCCCGGGGAGGCGGAAACCTACCGCTTCAAACAGGCCTGATCGCCGGATTGCCTAGCACGGCGAGCGGAAAGGCACCCACGCGTTCGGCGACGCCGCGCGATTGGCCAATTGGCTGACGCCGTCTTCGTGGCTATCCCGTCATTCGGGCATCAATGGAAACTGCTTTCTGCCTCCCCCGCCACTATGGAACCATGGTTGGACACGGCTCCAGTAGACGTCCATTGTTGGCTTGAATACAGCCGGATCATCAAGGCCACCCGCCAGAACGATCGTCAGACCCGGCAGAACGTCGCACTGGGCGATGATTCCCGATCCGCAATCCGGGCAGAAGCTTCTATGAACAGGCTGCCCGGAGTCACCGGTATCGTGAAATGTCTTGAGCGCCCCGGTAATTCGGACCGCCTCAGCCGGAAATGCAATGACTGTCTCGAACGCCGAGCCAGTGTATCGTTGACAGCTCCGGCAATGGCACAGGCCACTGAACACAGGTTCGCCTGTGATGGTATAGCGAATCCGCCCGCAAAGGCAGCCGCCAGTCAGTTCAGTATTGGCCATTCTCTGTTCTCCGCTGTATTACCTCCCAAAGGCTTGTCGCGGTATCAGCATGTATACCGTAACCTATTACAGTCCATCAGGCCAAGGTTGATCTGTCAAAAGAGGGTACTTGGACTCACGGAAGCTATTGCAGAATTTAAGGCTTTCGCGACAAACACAGCCCCCAAGGAGCTTTTTTTCGTGCAAAGTCCGGTCGGCATATCGATTGACAATTATCGGTTTGAAATCGATCCGATAAGCGGCCGGGCGGCGTTGCTGTCCCGACAGGCAAAGCTCCGTTTGTATACCGCTACCCGCCCCCAGGAGCAGCCTCGCCGTTGCGCTGCCCGGCGGTAGGCTTATACGCTCTCGGGGTTCGATCACATAACGACCCGTAAAGACCACGGCACCAGGAGGAAAAGATGTTGTCGCGTCGGAACTGCTGGCTGGGAGCCATGGCAGGGTTCGCAGTGATACCGTGTGCGTATGTCGCCGCGGCCCCCGATCCCACCAAACCGCGTCCCGATCTTGCTGACATAGCCGCCGGCATTTACGACGGCGATGTCATCTCCGATGCACGCGGTTCGTCGCAATCCAATGTCCGCCTGACTGTCGTCAAGACTGGCCCCAACATGGTGCATGTGACATCCAGCTATCCGCGACTGCCGCCTTTTTCGGCCAAACTGACACGCGCGATGAACACAATCCAGAAAGTCGGCGGACCGGGAGTTTTTCTTTTGGACCTCTCAAAGCACCCGCTTGGTCTGGATGTGACCGTTGATGACGCATCATGGTCCGGAGCGCGTAGCAACTAGCCCTGCCTGGGCATCAACTGAATGCGGTTCCGCGGACGCCGGACGATCCCACCTCACCCGAAACGTGAGGCAATCGGCGAGGCGATAGGGCGGCGTCTCCGCCATGATCGGCGGCCCTTTGGCATGCCAGTGCCCAAATGTCTTCCGAGCATCGGTTCACTCCCGCGTCCGGTCGATGCCTGGTCAGGAATCCAAGTGATCCCGCCCCTGAATCCCATCTTGTCTCGATGTTCATGGCCCGTCCGGCCCGCGCCCAAGCTTGTTTTGCCAAAGCTTGGGTCCTCGGCGTGCATCCGACGCGCATGGGAACCGAACCCGCATCCCGCCTTATCCGATCTGCACCCCCTGCACCGCCTCCTCCAGTTCCTGAAAGCTGGGCATGTGCTCATTCGGCACCATTTTGCGCCCTGATTCCACACTGACCTGCGGCGCATTGCCGTGCAGGTGCGTGACCAACACGGCGCGGATCACCTCACAGTATTTCGCCTCTTCCTCCACCACGTTCTTCAACCGGCTGGCGAAGGGGCCGACCATGCCATAGGCCAGCAGCACGCCCAGGAACGTGCCCGTCAGCGCACCACCGATCATGGCACCCAGGACGGCGGGCGGCTGGTCGATGTGCGACATCGTCTTGATCACGCCCAGCACCGCCGCGACGATGCCCAGGGCAGGCAGGCCATCGGACATGGTCTGCAGCGCATGCGCCGGGTGCAGTTCCTCATTCAGTGTTTTTCGCAGCTCCCGCGCCATCACATCCTCGATCTGGTTCGGGTCGTCGGCGTTCATGCCGACCATACGCAGGTAATCGCAGATGATCGCGCTGGCGTGGTGATTGGCGAGGATCTTGGGAAACTTCTGAAACGCGGCACTCTCCGCCGGCTTCTCGATATGCGGCTCCAACGCCATGTTGCCCTTGGTGCTGGCCAGCCGCACCAGGAAATACAGCAGACTCAGCAACTCCATGTAGTCGGCCTTGCGGAACGCGGCTCCCTTCATGATCTTGCCGAAGCCGCCCAGCGTGTGTTTCACATCATGCATGCTGTTGGACATGACGAAGGTCGCGGCCGCGGCGCCGCCGATGGTCCACAGC
>DATNEJ010000327.1:0-3583 GCA_035606775.1 Acetobacteraceae bacterium
ATGGTGGCGCTGGACAACGCGCTGGCGCGCGCCGACCAGGCGGCGGGATGGGTGTTTGGCCGCCGCGCACCGCCGCCGCCCGCGTCGACGGAGGGCGGATCCGAGCCGGGGGAGACTCCGTCGCCGGACGACTCTGAAATGGGCGATCCGGCGGAGATCTGAGCGGCGCTGTTTCGGCTGGCCAAGGCGTGTTATCCGTGATAGGTTACATGTAACCTGTGTGGAGAAAACCTGTGGCCGCAGCATCGAGGCGCAAGACTTCACGCGAGAAGGTTCGGGAGCATCGTGAGCGCCTGCGGTCGCAGGGACTGCGTCCCATTCAGATTTGGGTACCGGACGTGCGCGCATCCTCCTTTCGGTCGGAGGCGCATCGCCAGTCGCTGGCCGTCGCGACGAGCGCCCATGCCCAAGAGGATCAGGCATTCATAGACTCTGTGTCGGCAATCGCTTTCGAACATGGCACCGATGAATGAGGCGTGGCGACATCAGGACCGTCGCCGGCGGCAAGGATTATGCGAGCAAGCCGCGCCCGGTTGTCGTCGTGCAGGACGACAGTTTCGACGCCACCGATTCAATCACCATCTGCGCCTTCGCGACCGACAAGACCGAAGCACCGTTGTTTCGCCTGCCCATTGAGCCGAACGAACGAAACGGGCTGCGCGCGGCATGCCGGCTGATGGTGGACAAGATCACCACCGTTCCGAAATCCAAGGTTGGCCCGGGAATCGGCCGCCTTGATGACGCGGATATCCTGCGACTCAATCAGGCGATACTGGTCTTCCTCGGGCTGGCTGTGTCTCCCAGGACAAAAGAGGAAACGTAGCCGAAGCGGAATTGCATCTGCGCATCCACAGTCGGTCTTTCACCGGCTATCGAACTCGCTCACACCAGCACGGTCAGCGCGTCGTATTCGTACAGCCAGTCGTACCGCTGCCCGACCTTTTCCGGCGTGAACTCCCGCCCGACATAGGCCGCGGCGCCGGCCGGATCGGCGAAGGCCGCGTTGTGGAACCGCTTCGTGTTGTCGGCCGAACCACGCACGATGCGCGCCGTCCGCTCCAGCCGCGCCTGCTCGTAGCGGTGCAGCGCTTCCGGCACCGCGAACGTGTCCAGGCAGCGCGCGAGGATCACCGCATCCTCCAACGCCATGTTGGCGCCCTGCGCGAGGAACGGCAGCGTCGGATGCGCGGCGTCGCCCATGACGCAGACGCGGCCTTGCGCGAAACGATCCAGCGGCTCCCGCCCCAGCAGCGCCCATTTGTAGGGCGTATCGATATTGCGGATGATCGTCTTTACGTCATGGTGCCAGTTGCGCAGGTCGTGCAGGCACTCCTCGCGCGTGCCGGCCTCGGTCCAGGATTCCAGTTGCCAGTCGTCGCGTTCCACCACGCCGACGAAGTTCAGCAGCTCCCCGCGCCGCAGCGGATAGGTGACGACATGGCCGCCGACACCCATCCAGTTGGCGCCCACCAGCCGCTGCTGGTGCGGCGGCAGGCGTTCCATCGGTACCAGGCCGCGCCATGCCATGATGCCGGTGAACTGCGCGCGTCCTTGCCCGAACATCTGTTGGCGGATGCGCGAATGCACGCCGTCGGCGCCGATCAGCACGTCGCCGGACGCCTGTTCGCCGTTGGCGAGATGCAGGGTGACGCCGTCCGGTGTCTGCGCGAAACCGACGCAGCCATTGCCGGCGTGGATCGCCTTCGGCGCCGCCTGCCGCACGGCGTTGAGCAGGACGGCGTGGAAATCGCCGCGATGCGCCATCCAGTAGGGCGCGCCGAAGCGCTCCACCGATGTTTCGCCGAGGTCGAAGATATTCCAGCTCTGGCCGGTGCTGCCGAGGCGGATTTCCTTGGCGGTCGCGGCGCAGACCACGCGCAGCATTGCCGCTTCAAGGCCGAGCGCGATGAGGAGACGGGTGCCGTTGGCGCCAAGCTGGACGCCGGCGCCGACTTCGCGCAGCTCGCCGGCCTGCTCGAACACGCGCACGTCGAAGCCGCGGCGGAGCAGGGCGAGCGCGGCAGTCAGGCCGCCGAGGCCGGCGCCGGCGATCAGCACGCGTGGCTTCATCGGGTCAGCGCCGGACGCTGTCACGCATCGCCGCGCTCTTCCCGCCAGAGCGACAGCATTTCCTGCACCGGCCGGTCGGAGAAGCTGAACAGTACCGCGTCTTTCGACGCGCTGTGGGTGTGGCGCTGCCAGCTTGGCACCACGAACAGGTCCCGCGGTTTCCAGCGGAAAACCGTGTCGCCGATGGTGGTTTCGCCTTCTCCTTCGACGACCGAGTACACCGTGCCGTCTGTCGAGCGGTACGGCGCGGAGCGAAAACCGCCAGGCAAGAGCTGCATGAATGCGCCGATGGTGGGCATCGGCGCGCTACCAGAAGCTGGGTTGATGTAGCGCAGTTTATAGCCGTGGCAGGCATCAGGCTCCCCGTTGCGGGACAGCGTTTGCAGCGCCTCGCGGGAGCGGGAATAGGGATAGCTGAACACCGGCGAGGATTTTCGCTCGGGCTGCCAGTCCACCGGCACCATGTTGGCACCGTAGCGGGCCAGGCTGTCGCCGGCCGGGCGGGCAATGCTCTGGCTGTCGGCGTTGGCGGGTTCCATGAAGCTGGCGTCGAGCAGGCGGATCATGGGGATATCCAGCCCGTCGAGCCAGACCATCGGCTGATCGGTCTCGTTGCCGTGGTCGTGCCAGGTCCAGCTTGGAGTGATGACGAAATCCCCAGGCTCCATCAAGGTGCGTTCGCCTTCGACGGCGGTGTACGCGCCGTGTCCCTCGATGATGAAGCGCAGTGCGGACTGGGCGTGACGGTGCGCGGGGGCGACTTCACCCGGGAGAATGAGCTGCAGGCCGGCGAACAGAGAATGGGTGATGCAGGTGTGTCCTTTGAGGCCGGGGTTTTCCAGGATCAGCACGCGGCGTTCGGCTTCCTTGGCGGTGATCAGGCCGCCGGCGCGCATCAAATAGGGGCGCACGACGTCGTCATAGTTCCAGTGGGCCGGCAGCACGGGTGTTGTTGGCGTTCTTGTCACCAGGGCGTGCAGCCGTTCCCACAGGGGTGCGAGGCTGTGCTGTTCGATCTGGCTGTAGAATGCCTGCCGATCCGCTGAACCGGCGGATGTTTGCGCCGTGTCGTTCATGGGGATGCCCCTTGCTGCCGGACGTGGTTCGAGTCTGGGCGGCGGCCGGTGGGGTGTCAATCGCAGGAATCTGGCCGATTTTCCGGCGGCTTCCCCCCGCCTGTCGAGGGAATGGTGTCCGGTGCCCATCATGGCAGGCCGACGCTCGGCTATTGGCTCGTTGCTTATCAGATATCAGACTGATGAAAAATCAGAACGGTCGCCACAGGCGCCGACAAACCAAAACGCTGGGAATCGTCCGCGAAAGGCCGAAAGATGCGATCACCCGTCACCGGGACGCTTGCTGTCCTGTCGGTACTGCTGTCTTTGACAGGATGCGGCGGGGGCGGTGGTGGAAGTAGCAGTGTCTCCAGTTCCGCACCGGTGACCAATCCGCCTACACCTATTCCCATCTCCTTCCAGGCGCCCAGTACGACGGTCGCTTACGATGTCAGTTC
>DATNEJ010000339.1:0-2268 GCA_035606775.1 Acetobacteraceae bacterium
GTGGCGAGGCGGGCGATGTCGGCGGCCCGCTCCCAGCTCATGCAGAACCGTGCGCCCGGCAACACTTCGTGCCGCAGGTCACGGATCCGCTCGGCCATGTCCGGCAGGTGCCGCGTGTAGTGGAAATGCTCGCCCAGCAGCAGCAAGGTCGGCTGCTGCAGGCGGCGCAGGCCGTCATCCAGATCGAAGTTTGCCAATGCCGTCACGGCCTGCCAGCGATTCCGCCCGACTTCCATCTGCGCGGTGTTGATCCGGTCCATCCAGTCCTGCGATGGCTGCATCGGCGCGTGGCCCGGGTCCTTTTCCAGCATGAAGCCGATGGTCCGGGTCAGTGGAAAACCGGACTCGTCCTCGGGGCGCAGGCCGCTCTGCAGTTCCTTCACGTGGACGGCGGTCCGGCCGCGTTCGGGGGAAAAGGGGCAGTTGATCAGGACGACCTTGTCGACCCGGTCGGCATGCGTGTTGGCCATCTCGACCGAGACGCCCGCGCCGACCGCTTCGCCCATGACCGCGGCGCGGTGAATACCCAGCCGGTCCATCACCGCGGCGGCGCAGGCCGCATAGTCGGCGAAGGTCGGCTGGCCGGGGACCGGGTCGGAATGGCCGTGGCTCGGGTAGTCCATTGCCACCATGCGGAACCGGGGCGCCAGGGCCTGCATCAGCTCCCGCATCAGGGCCGACGACTGCTGGTTGATGTGGAACAGCATGACCGCCCGGCCCGCACCGGCCGCCCGATAGTGAATGTGGCCCAGGCCGGTCTTCACCAGGCCGCGATCGATGTCCATGAATACCCGCTCCCCCTGAAGGACGGTAATCCTAGCACGCCCAGGGCCGGGCCCGCCGATTGGCTGCCTGAACTATTGCTCACCTGCTTGGACGAAGGCGGGAGGGTGCCCATCTGTGATGGGTGCACGCAGAGGGCGCGCCTGTTCAAAAGGGGGTCGTGTCATGTCGATTGCGGACGTTCTGCATACGAAGGGTCACCACGTCGTGAAGGTTCACACGACGGATCCCGTAATGTCCGCCGTGCGCCTGCTGTCCGAGAAACGGATCGGCGCGGTCGTGGTGGAAGACGCGTGGATGCGGCCGACAGGCATCTTTTCAGAGCGTGACTTTCTGAATGCCGTGGCGCGGATCGGATCGGCGGCGCTGGACTACACCGTCGAGCGCCTGATGAGCGCGCCGATCATCAGTTGCCGCTCGACAGACCGTGTCGAAACGGCGATGGCCGCCATGACTCTTGGGAAGATCCGTCACCTGCCGGTGATCGACAACGGCCATCTGGTCGGGATTGTCAGTATCGGCGACCTTGTGAAACACCGATTGGACGAGAAGGCATTGGAGGCCAATGTCCTGCTGGACATTGCGCGCATGCATGCCTGACCAAGCCGCTGGAACCGCGCAAGGGCCAAGGTGAGCCGGCGCGCCTGCTTACGCCGCGCGCACCGATGAAAGGCTTAGGCCAGCGCAAGCGCCACCGCGCTGCGCCGTGATGGATTTGGCTTCGCGCCAGGTCAACGCTATAGTCAAACAGGAATAGCGTTCGGCGCGAGCCGGACGATATGACACCGCCGTGTGGCTTGGCCGCCCGCAAGGGGCCTTGGCCGCATGGCGGAACGACAGGCGGTGCTTCCGCACCGTCACTTTCGAGAAGGAGTCCGCCCCATGACCGTAGATATCCAGTCCGCCCGCCATCCGTTTCTGGATGGCAAGCCGAAACGTATGCTGATCGACGGCAAATGGGTCGAAGCTGCCTCGGGCAAGACATTTCAAACCATCAATCCCTCGACCGGCGAAGTGCTTGCCGCTGTTGCGGAGGGCGACAGCGAAGACATAGACCGCGCCGTCGAAGCGGCTCGGCGTGCCTTCAATGGTCCCTGGAGCAAGTTCAAGCCGTTCGAGCGGCAGAACCTGTTGCTGAAGCTCGCCGATCTCGTGGACAAGCATTTCGATGAGCTGGCCGCGCTCGATACGCTGGACATGGGCGCACCGATCAGTCGCACGAAGGGCAATCGGCTGCGTGCGCTGGGTATGCTCCGCTACTACGCGGGCCAGGCGGTTTCCATCCATGGCGAAACGATCGAGAACTCGCTGCCCGGCGAATACGTCTCCTTCACGCTGAAGGAACCGGTCGGCGTGGTCGGCGCGATCATTCCCTGGAACGGACCGCTGACGGCGACGATCTGGAAGATCGGTCCAGTCCTGGCGACGGGCTGCACGGTCGTGCTGAAGCCCGCCGAGGAGGCACCGCTGACGCCGCTGCGTCTG
>DATNEJ010000365.1:0-5386 GCA_035606775.1 Acetobacteraceae bacterium
AGTTGCACCAGACTTCACCCCAGCCATGGGCGCCATCGGTATCCTCAACCCGCAACAACAACGCCGATCGGCGGGGGATGGAGCCGAAGGAGGTCTTTACGGGCTCGCTGACCTCCGCACGATAGAGGAACGTCTCGATGCGCGCCAAACGGATGGACAACGGCCTGCCTCCATAAAGTAGCTTGGGTCGAATAAGCAAAATGGGACGCGTTCGTCCACTGCGGTCATAAGCGCCGGGACGGAAGGGCGGTGATGTCGTTGTCCTTCGGGCAGGACTCAAGAATTGTGAACCACGCCGAACTGGCGCTTGCTGGTTAGTCCGCAGCGACAGGGTCCAACGCATTGCGTTCAGACCGAAGCTCGCCGCGCGCCTGGCTGACAATTTGGCAGCCACCCCACAGGCCAAGCCCACCCATAATTGCGGCGACAATCACATCCGGCCAGCCTGTGCCGCTACCGAAAACGCCCATGGCCGCCAGCATCACGGCGAGGTTGCCTGCCGCATCATTGCGCGAGCAAATCCAGACAGAGCGCATATTCGCGTCGCCCTTGCGGAAGCGATAGAGCATGAGAGCAACGCCGCCGTTGGCGATCAGGGCGGCAATCCCGAGTAAGCCCATAACCTCGGCGCTGGGCAACGTACCATGGATAGCGTGCCATCCCGTGCTGCCTAACACCCACAGCGCGAACAGGATCAACGTACCGCCTTTGGCAACGGCCGCACGCGCGCGCCATGCGAGCGCCATTCCCGTGACGCCAAGGCTAATGGCGTAGTTCGCGGCATCACCAAAGAAGTCGAGGGCGTCGGCTTGCAGCGACGCCGAACCAGCAGCGGCACCGGCCACGATCTCCGCCAGGAAGAAGGCAGTGTTCACAGCCAGCGCGATCCACAGCGCGCGTCGCCAGCGCAAGCTGTTCAGCGTTGCAGCAGGCGGGGCGGGAGAGCAGCAGGAATCATAGCAAAAAACCATGCAAACGCCTCAGCGAATTGCGACAGCCTATGACAGGCACCTTGTAGTTACTACAGGGTCAAGGGTAACGATGAACATCGGTGAACTGGGCCGCGCGACGGCCACCAAGCCGGAGACGATCCGCTACTACGAGCGCATTGGCCTCTTGCCCTTGCCACCTCGTACCGCTGGCAATTACCGTACCTATTCCCCCACGCATGTCAGCCGTCTCACATTCGCACGCCGCGCCCGCGATTTGGGTTTCTCGATTGAGCAGATTCGAGCTCTGCTCGATCTGGCGGACCACAACGATCAGTCGTGCGAAGCGGTGGACGCCATCGCACGAGAGCATCTGGCGGAGGTAAGGCGGAAGTTGGCTGACCTCGCGGCGCTCCGCCGGGAGTTGGAAGCCCTGATTGGGCAATGCCGTCACGACACTATCGCCGAGTGCCGAATCCTTGAGGCCCTCGCTCCCAACAAGGGCGGTGCATAAACCAAGAGTTTCGCAGTAAACTTAGAATCCTGAAAATATTGCACTTTTCCGATTAGCGGCCCGCTAACTGCGTGACGTTGCGATCTACTAGACTTAAATGCCTATTGTCTCAAGGAGTATATTCACATAAGATGTTCCCTTTCCGTTCAAGAAAGGAACACCCTGTCATGCCCACCCCTCAGGCTCCCGCCACTTCCCGGGTCATCCCCGAGTTTCTCAACCCCGCCCACGGTGCCCCTGCCCCCGCGACACGCGCCGCCGCGCTCGCGTCGGTTTCCGCGGTTGCCACCGGCGACCCCTTCCCGCCGATGCCCGATCCCCTTTCCCGCGCCATCCGCAGCACCGCCGCCATCCTGCCCACCCAGGGTGAGGACCCGCTGGCTCACCTCGCCCAGGTCTGCGACGCCTTCCAGGAGTTCAACCCGATCGACCATCTGGAGATCATGCTGGTCTCCCAGTACCTCGTCCTCGGCGGCACTTTTCTGAGCCTGATGACCCGCACCACCGATCCCGACCTGCCGCCCGCTCTGCTGGAACGGCTGACCCGCACCGCGCTCTCCATTACCCGCACCCAGCACCGCATCCTGCGCACGCTGCGCCCAGAGAACGGCGTCTCCCTGCTCGCCCCGCGCGAGCAATGGGCGACGTGGAAGGAAACGCTGCTGCGGGAGGAAGCCGCACGCGCCGAGGCCCAGAAGGCCGCAGAGGCCGCACGCGAGGTGGCGGAGGTGACTGCGGCTACCGAGGCGGTGTTGTCAGCCCTGGCCCCGAAGCCCGGCACCGTGCGAAACGACCCCTTGCAAAGCGGCCCGACCCGTCCCGCCATGCCGGCCGTCACCCCAGCGACGGCAGCGGCACCGACATCCGCCCGCCGGAACCCCATGCAAAGCGGTGGGGACCTCGCGCAGGCAGCCCTGCGCGCCGGCTGGCTGCGCGAGGACCGCACCGCTGCCGCCGCCGGTGCCCTGTTCCCGCGCCAGATCGGCGAGGACCTGATCGCCCGGGCCGCCAAAGCCGCCGTCAACGCCGCCGGCGCCAGGGCCAACGCCGGGAAAGAACCCCTTGCGCCGTGAGAAAACGCAACGTGCATGCCACCCGCACCGGGCTGCCGGACGAAAGGAGCCTTTGCACCGCGGAGAAACGACACCTCACGATGCCGGCCCATGTCGCTGCAACGACCTCGTGCAGCGTGAGAGAGCACCACGCGCTTTTGTCGGACGTCGGACCTCACGCCATGGAAGCCCCTGCACCGTGAAGCCCTGCACCGTGAAGCGACCACATCTCGCGATGACGGTCCGGCGTACGGAAAGACCTCATGCAACGTGAAAGCCCGACAGGCCGTGGACCACGGATGCGGCCTGCACGCCAGCCACTCTCGACGGAGATGTCCCAATGACGGACTGACCGCGGCCAAACCGGCAGCCCAACGCCGCCGCGCAGCATCTTCATGGCTTACCCGTCCATCCAGCACGGTCCACGAACCCGAGCCGCTCCCGGATCAGCGGCTTTGATCGGCGTTCATCGGCGGTTCCTCAACGCCCGCGAACAAACCCGCCCCGCGCCCATACGGGCACGCCACCCACACCGCATCGCCGGCCCGACAACGCGGCCACGCCACCCCACAGCCGCCCCGATGATCGTCGGGCGGGGCTGGTCATCGTCCGCCCCTTCCGCTTCACTGCCGAGGAAGACAGGACAATCAGGGGAAACATACCGTGGCGACCGCGGAGGAATTCGACTTCATCATCGTTGGCGCCGGATCCGCCGGCTGCGTCCTGGCTAACCGGCTCAGCGCCGATCCGAACACGCGGATCCTGCTGCTGGAAGCAGGCGGCAAGGATACCGACCCCTGGATCCATATCCCCGCCGGCTTCTACCGCAACATCTACAACCCGAAAGTCGCCTGGTATTTCGAAACCGAGCCGGTTCCGGAAATGCACAATCGCCGCATCTCTTGGCCGCGCGGCAAGACCCTCGGCGGATCGTCCTCGATCAACGGCCTGATCTACATCCGCGGCCAGCGGCAGGATTTCGACCTGTGGCGCCAGCTCGGCAACGCCGGCTGGTCGTACGACGACGTGCTGCCGTATTTCCGCAAGGCCGAGGACCAGGAGCGCGGTGCCGACGACTACCACGGCGAAGGCGGTCCACTCGGCGTATCGGACCTCAAGACCGACCATCCGCTGCATGACGCCTTCATCGCCGGTGCGCAGGAAGCCGGCTATCCGTACAACCCCGACTTCAACGGGGCCGAACAGGAAGGCGTCGGCCCGTTGCAACTGACGGTGAAAGGCCGCCGCCGCTGCTCGACCGCACGGGGCTATCTCGGCCCGGCAAAGGGCCGGCGCAACCTGCGGATCGAGACGCACGCGCTGACCCATCAGGTGCTGGTGCAAGGCAAGCGCGCGACCGGCATCCGCTACAAGCAGTACGGCGTGATCAAGGAAGCCACGGCGAGGCGGGAGGTGCTGCTCTGCGGCGGCGCCATCAACTCCCCGCAGATTCTGCAACTGTCGGGAATCGGCCCCGGTGCGCTGCTGCAATCGCTGGGGATCGAGGTGAAGCACGACCTGCCGGGGGTTGGCGAGAATCTGCAGGACCATGTCGGCGGGCGCATCATCAATCGCTGCGTCGATGGCACCGTGACGATGAACGAGATCTACCACAACTGGCTGCGCCGGCTGTATGCCGGGGCCGAGTGGATTCTGGCGCGCAAGGGCCCGCTGATGACCGGTGCCGGCCCGATCGGCCTGTTCGTGAAGACCAGGCCGGAGCTGGAAAGTCCTGACGTACAGTATCAGTTCCTGGCCGGCAGCGCGCCCAAGACCGGCGATCCGCTGCATCCGTTCCCGGCCTGCACGTTGGTGGCGATCCCCTGCCGGCCGGAAAGCCGCGGCTGGCTGCGCATCACCTCCACCGATCCGGAGAAGCCGCCGGCGATGCAGCCGAACTACCTGTCGACGCAGCGGGACAAGGACACCGTGGTCGCGGGGCTGCGCGTCAGCCGCTCCATCTTCGCGACGCCCTCGATGCAGCGGTTTGTCACGCAGGAGATCTTCCCCGGGCCGCAGGCAAAGACTGACGACGATCTGCTGGAGCATGTCCGCGCCACCGCCGGCACCACGTTCCACCAGACCAGCACCTGCATGATGGGTCCCGGGCCAATGGCGGTGGTGGACACGTCGCTGAAGGTGAAGGGCATGGAGGGGCTGCGGGTGATCGACGCCGCGGTGATGCCGACCGTTGTCTCCGGCAACACCAACGCCACGGTCATCATGATCGCCGAGAAGGGCGCCGACATGATCCTGCGGCCGGCCGCCTGAGCGCTTTCAATCCCCATGGAGTCAAGCATGGACCAGACATTTGCCGGCAAGGTCGCGCTGGTGACCGGCGCGGGGAAGAACATCGGCCGCACGATCGCGCTGGAATTCGCGCAGCGAGGCGCCTCGGTGGTGGTGAACGGACGGTCAAACCGTGCCGCCGTGGATGCGGTGGTGGCCGAGGTGAATGCCGGTGGCGGGCAGGCGATCGGCTGCATGGCCGATGTCTCCGATCCCGCGGCCACGCAGCGGATGGTGGCTGACGCCGTTGCCGCCTTCGGCGGTATCGACGTTGTGGTGAGCAACGCGGGCCTGCGCCGGCAGACGCCGTTCCTGGAGATGGAGCTGGCGGAGTGGCGGGAGATCCTGTCCGTCGCGCTGGATGGCGCCTTCATCCTCGCGCGCGCCGCTGTGCCGCACATGATCCCGCGCGGCGGCGGCGCGATTGTGGCGCTGTCCGGGATATCCACACATGTCGGGACACCGAACCGTTGCCATGTGTCGGCATCCAAGGCGGGCCTGGAAGGGCTGATGCGGGCGCTGGCGATCGAACTGGCGCCACACCGGATCACCTGCAACTGCGTCGCGCCCGGATCGGTCGACACGGTGCGCGGCGCATCGGC
>DATNEJ010000369.1:0-5507 GCA_035606775.1 Acetobacteraceae bacterium
CCCGATGCCGATATGTCCGCCGCCGCGCTGGCGCATCATGAGGAAATCACCGGCGCACACGCGCGCATCCTGATGCGCGAGACAGGCCGGGAAATGCGCGCCTGACCGTTCGGCTGTCGCCGGCCTACCCCGTTCCGTCCCGCAGCGCCTGCCGCCCGGGCCGCGGCCATCGGGAAGCTGCAGTCTGATTCCCCTGCTGACTCGCGCGGTTATCCGAGGCGGAACCGTGGGACAGAAAGCGATCATGCCGCGTAAACCCCGCAACGGTGTCCCGAAGCCGATTTTTGGCGGCTGCCTCCCACCCCTCCCGGGAGGCCGCCCTGCTACGCAGCCCGAGAGGCAGCGGGTCCCGTCCCCTTACCTCGGCGATAAAGGAACGCTCGCGCGTCCGCGTTTGCCAGCTCCGGCGCCTCCGCCCGCGGTAATCAGGCAGGGACTTGAAACGATATTGCACTGCACAATATCCTGACTTAGAATCTCGGTAATCCCTTCCGCTTTGCCCAGGCTTCCGACCATGCAGCGCCGCGACCAGGAACCCCGCCAGAACAATCACGCACCCGTGACCCCTTGGGGGCCGATCATGGCAGCGGTCGTGCTGATGTTCGTCGGCTGCTTCGCGACCTTCCTTTTCCTCGAGCTCGATGCACTGCGCCCCCGAGTGGGTGACATGGTGGTGTTCGAGCCGAACGGGCAGGGCTTCGATGAATGGCAACTCGAAGTCTCGGCGGCAGATCTGTCCGGAAGTAACCGCCCGGGGAGCAAATGCACGCTCGACCCGAATGTGATGGCGGCCGGCGGCGGCAGCCTGGTCGTGGAGGCTCGGCAGGAGACGACCCCGCTCCGCTACCGCCTGCACTGGGCCGGGGTGCGGACGGCCAAGGGCACTGCCGACTGCGGCAGTGTCGCCGACCTTGCGGTCTCGCGCGATGATCTCCAGCGGCTCGCCAACGCCGCCGGCGGCTTCGGCGTCGCGCGCAAGACCATCCTCCGCTGACCGGGGGCGATCCGCCGCGCTGAGGGTCCGTTTGAAGGGCTGGCGCGGAGCGCGCTATGATCGGGCGATGACAGGGACGACCCGGCCGGTCGGAGAGCTTCTGCGGGACTGGCGCCGCAGGCGGCGCATGAGCCAGATGGATCTGGCGCTGGATGCGGAGATCTCCACCAAGCACCTCAGCTTTCTGGAAACGGGCAGATCGGTCCCCAGCCGGTCGATGGTACTGCGCCTGGCGGAGCACCTGGCGGTCCCGTTCAGGGAAAGAAACGTGCTGCTCTCCAGCGCCGGATTCGCGCCGCTGTTTCCCGAGCGTACGTTGGACGATCCGGAACTGCAGGCGGCGCGCGCCTGCATCGATACCGTACTCGCGGGCCACGCGCCGTATCCGGCTCTCGCGATCGATCGCCGATGGATCATGGTGGCCGCCAACGCCGCCGTCGCCGCCCTGACCGCTGGCGTGGAGCCGCTGCTGTTGCGCCCGCCGGTCAATGTTCTGCGCGTGAGCCTGCATCCGGCGGGCCTGGCACCGCGCATCATCAACCTCGCGGAGTGGCGCGCGCACGTCCTGGAACGGCTACGTCGCCAGATCGAGCTTTCCGCCGATCCGGGCCTGATCGACCTGGCAGAGGAAATCCGGGATTACCCGTTGCCTCCGCGCACCGCGAGCGACCGCGCGGAGGAGCAGCGGATTGGCGAACTGCCGCAGATCGCGGTTCCGTTGAGGCTGGCAACCATTCATGGGACGCTGTCGTTCTTCAGCACCGTTACCGTATTCGGCACCCCGGTCGACATCACGCTGTCCGAACTCGCGATCGAGTCGTTTCTTCCCGCGGACGCGGAGACGACCGCGACGATGCGGCGCCTGGCGGAAGCCGCGGCGCCGGGGGACGACAGCGGTCTCGCGTTGCAAGCCGCCACCGCCGACTGATCAGCCGGCTGCACAAGCCGGCCCGATGCTGGAACCACTCCATGCAGCAACCCAGATCGCGTGGCTATTTCGGCATCGGCATCGAAGGTGTCTCCAAATCGGCCAATGTCGGTGCGTTGTTGCGGACGGCGCATGCGTTCGGCGCCGCATTCTGCTTCTCCATCGGCACGGGATGGGATGCGCGCGCCGCACGCCACGCCGATACGGCGGATACGCCCGCGCACGTCCCGCTGTGGCGCTTTCCAACCCTGGACAGTCTGTCATTGCCGGAGGGCTGCGTGCTGGTGGCGGTCGAACTGCTTGATACGGCCACCGACCTCCCTTCCTTTCGCCATCCGCTGAACGCGGCCTATGTGCTCGGCCCGGAACGCGCCGGCATTTCGCCGGCCTTGCTGGCGCGTTGCAGCCATGTAATCCGCATCCCGACACGGTTCGCACTCAACCTCGCAGTCGCCGGCGCGCTGGTGCTGTACGACCGGCTTTTGCAGCACGGGCGATTCGCCGAACGGCCGGTCGGCAGTGCGGTGGAGGGGCGGGCAGGGCCAGGCGACCAGTCGATTGTCGGCGCCGCCCAGGTCACGCCGGCGGGACATGGGCCGCCGCGGTTCCGTCGCAACGTTCCCGAATGGATGACCCGCCCCTCCGGCAACAAAACGACCGGGGCATGAGCGAGTCGCGCTTGTTCGGTTTCGCCTGGCGCCGTATCTCTGCCGCCATGTTCGCGCGCCCCTTGCTCACTCCGCTCCTGCTCCTGACGCTCACGCTCCCGGCGGTGGCACAGCCCCACAAGCCGGCGCCGGCCCATACCGCGCCCGCCCATCCGGCGCCCGCCGCGGGGCCCAAATCGATCGGCAAGTTCGACGATTGGACCGCGGCAACGCATCTCGAGTCCGGTCAGACGGTCTGCTACGCGTTCGTGCGCGCGGAGAGTTCCAGTCCGGCGCTGGCGGACCGCGGCCAGGTGGTCCTGACGGTCGCCGAACGGCCCGGCGGCCGGGATGCGGTGGCGATGGAGGCCGGGTTTACCTATGCCGCCAATGCCACCGTCACCATGCAGATCGACCAAGGCGCGTTCGACTTCTATACGTCGCAGCGCAACGCCTTCGCGCGCGACGGCAAGGCGCTGATCGCGGCGTTTCAGAAGGGTGATCGTGCGATCGCCCGCTCGCCCGGCCCGAAGAACGCCAAGGTCACCGACACGTTCAGCCTGAAGGGATTCACCGCCGCTTATGCGGCGATCATCAAGGCATGTCCTGCCAAGTGAACGACGACCTGCAGCTTACGGAGTCTGAACGGCAGCGCATTCTGGCGAAGTCGGCGCTGTTCGACCCGCCGCCGGTGTCATTGCCTGACGGGCGGCGGGACCTCATGGGGATGTCGCGCGAGGAGCTGGCGGCCGAACTGGCGGCGATGGGAGAGGCGGGATTCCGCGTCAAGCAGCTCTGGCACTGGATCTATCACCAGGGTGTCACCGAGTTCAGCGCGATGTCCTCCATTGCGCGTCCGCTGCAACAGAAACTGGCCGAACGGTTCGTGGTGGGCCGGCCGCATGCGGCGACCGTGCAAACCAGCGGCGACCAGACGCGTAAGTTCCTGTTCAGGTTCCGCGACGGTCAGGAAGCGGAAACCGTCTACATCCCGGACCCGATCGAGGACCGCGGCGCGGTCTGCATCTCCTCCCAGGTCGGATGCACGCTGTCCTGCCGCTTCTGCCACACCGGCACGCAAGCGCTGGTCCGCAACCTGGGCGCGCCGGAGATCGTCGGGCAGTTCATGGCGGCGCGCGATGCCTATGGCGAATGGCCGTCTCCCAAGGGCGAGACACCACGCCTGCTGTCCACCATCGTGCTGATGGGCATGGGTGAGCCGCTATACAACTACGCCAATGTCGCCAAGGCCATGACGATCATCATGGACAACGAGGGGATCGCGCTGTCCCGCCGGCGAATCACGCTTTCGACCTCCGGCGTCGTGCCGATGATGGACCGCGCGGGCGCCGAACTCGGAGTCAACCTGGCGGTGTCGTTGCATGCGGTGCGCGACGAACTGCGAGACCAGTTGGTGCCGTTGAACCGGAAATATCCGATCGCCGAACTGATCGCGGCGTGCCGCCGCTATCCGGGTGCCTCCAACGCGCGCCGGATCACCTTTGAATACGTGATGCTGAAGGGTGTGAACGACTCGGAGGCGGAGGCGCGGGAGCTCGTCCGCCTGATTGCCGGACTTCCGGCGAAGGTGAACCTGATTCCGTTCAATCCGTGGCCCGGCAGCGCGTTCGAGCCGAGTGGGAAAGCGGCGCTGGAACGGTTTGCGGCGATCGTGAATGAGGCGGGGTTCGCGGCGCCGGTGCGAACGCCGCGCGGACGCGACATCCTGGCGGCGTGCGGGCAATTGCGCACCGAGAGCAGGCGCAAAGCCGTGCGAGAGGAAGCCTGAATTCTCGAAGATCGCGCTGGCAGGCGGGATTTATTCGTTCGTCGGCATCTTGGCGAACGACTTGAAGTTGCCGCTCAGGCTGACCCAGGGCTGTGCGCTATCACAATAGATCTGAACGCCCGGCTTGACCCAGCCTGGATCATCGAGCGTTCCGACCGGTATCATGGCGATGCCCGGCATGAGTTCGGCTTCCTCAAGAACGGACGTTCCGCATTCGGGACAGAAGCGGCGGTGCGTGGGCTTCCCGCTGTCGCCGGCACCGGTAAAGATCTTGACTGGTCCGGTGACCGATACTGCGGCAGCCGGCAGTCCAACGACCACAGAAAACGCGCTGCCGGTCTGGCGCTGACAGTTTTTGCAATGGCAGACACCGATGAAAGCGGGCTCCGCCGTTCCGCTGTAGCGCACGGCCCCACACGTGCATCCGCCGGCGATCTCGGTCATCGGTGTTTGCTCCTGCCATGACACAGCCTGCGTCACGATGCCACATCCCCGAGTGGGTGGCCAACCACGCGGGTAGGGTCAGCGGCGCGACCATGACTGCGCCACGGGGGACTGCACCACGGGTGACCGCGCCACGGAGGGTGCTGACGACCACTACGCAGGTTGCACCGCGCGACTGGTGGTGACACCAAGATCCTGAACGAGGCCGTTGGCGAGGGAATAGACCCAGCCGTGGACGCTGAGGTCGCAGCCGCGCGCCCAGGCATCCTGCACGAACACGTCGGACGCGACGTTCCTGACCTGGCGGATGACGTTCAACTCACACAGGCGATCGAGGCGCGCGCGCCGATCGGCGATCGCGTCAAGCTCCTGCCGGTGTTCCTGAAACACTTCGCGGATCGGATGCAGCCAATGATCAATAAGGCCGCGCCGCGTGCCGTCTACCGCGGCAGCAACGCCGCCACAGCCGTAATGGCCAACCACCAGGATATGCTTCACCTTCAGCACATCGACGGCGAACTGTAGGACGGACAGGTAGTTGGCGTCCTGCGGCGGCGCCAGATTGGCAATGTTGCGGTGCACGAACAGCTCGCCTGGATCGAGATCGACGATCTGGTTCGCCGGGACCCTGCTGTCGGAACAGCCGATCCAGAGATATTCGGGGGCTTGCTGGCGTTCGAGCCGATGGAAGAAATCGGCGTCGGC
>DATNEJ010000370.1:0-3024 GCA_035606775.1 Acetobacteraceae bacterium
CGCCTTGCAGGCGTGCGCGGAACGACTGGCGCGCCGGCCGGTCCGCCAGCTCCGCGCCATTGCCACCGAAGCCTGCCGCCGCGCCGCCAACGGTCAGGAATTTCTCCGCCGCGCCAAGCAGGAGACGGGGCTGGAGATCGGCATCATCTCCACGCGGGAAGAGGCCGAACTGGCACTCGAATCCTGCTCGTCTTTGCTGGAGGGTGACGGGCGGCGGGCCTTGCTGTTCGATATCGGTGGCGGCTCCACGGAACTCGCCTGGGTGCGAATCTGCGCGGGGCGAGCGGAGCTGATCGGCTATGAGTCGCTGCCGGTGGGGGTGGTGACCCTGGCGGAACGCTGGGGGAACGCCGGCTTCACCCCGGACGGTTTCGACGCGATGACCGACGACGTCGCTGCGCGTCTCATGGCGTTCGAGCGGGTCCACTGCATCGCGCACGAGATCCGTCAGGGTGGCGTCTGCCTGCTGGGCACCAGCGGGACCGTGACGACACTGGCGGGGGTCGCGCTCAAACTGGCACGCTACCATCGCCCCGCTGTGGACGGCGTTGCCCTGACCAGTGAGGAGGCGGCCGCCGCCATGGACGCGCTGCGGGCGCTGGGCCGCGCGGGGCTGGAGCAGCATCCCTGCGTCGGGCCGGACCGCATCGAGTTCGTGCTGCCCGGCTGCGCGGTGTTCGCCGCCATCACCCGGCTGTGGCCGGCGCCGCGGGTGGTCGTCGCCGATCGCGGCCTGCGGGAGGGCATGCTGCTGCGCATGATTCGCGCCGACCGCGCGAAACACGCCCGGATGGAGGCAAGGCGGCGCCAGGTCCCCGCCGTGGACCCGCCGGCCCCATGAGCAAAAGCCCGGCCCCGCCGTCGCGGGGCCTCAGTGTGCCGGTGCGCACCGCGAAGCGGCACACCGCGTCATCCCAGCGCTGGCTCGCGCGCCAGTTGAACGACCCCTATGTGGCCGAGGCGAAGCGGCAGGGCTGGCGGTCTCGGGCGGCGTTCAAGCTGCTGGAGTTGGACGAGAGGTTCCGCCTGATCCGCAAGGGCGCCCGGGTGCTCGATCTGGGGGCCGCGCCGGGCGGCTGGAGCCAGGTCGCGGTCCGTCGTGGCGCCGGCGCCGTCGTCGCGGTGGATCTTCTGCCGATCGAGCCGCTGCCTGGCGTGACGATCCTCCAGGGCGATTTCACCGATCCCGCCATGCCCGCCCAACTGACCGCGGCGCTTGGCGGTACGGCCGATCTTGTGCTGTCCGACATGGCGCCGAACACCACCGGCCATGCCGCCACGGACCATTTGCGGATCGTTGCACTGGCGGAGATGGCGCTGGATTTCGCGTTGCAGGTGCTGGGTGAGGGTGGGGGCTTCGTCGCCAAGGTATTCCAGGGCGGGTCGGAGCGGACGATGCTGGCGCCGCTGAAGCGCCATTTCGCGCAGGTGCGCCACGCCAAGCCGCCGGCCAGCCGCAAGGAGTCGTCGGAGCTTTACGTGGTTGCCACCGGGTTCCGTCGTGGGGCGGGGCAGGGATAGCGCGTTCCATCGCGTGCGATACACTCGTGCCAGCGGTCATGAAGAATGACCGTTGGCATGAGACCTGCGAGAGCAGGGTTTGTTGCGGGCAAGATTGCCCATTGCGTGCGTAGGACGTGGCTGCACATGATCGTTTCTCAAAAGCGGGGGTTCATCTTCTTTCATAACCCCAAAGCCGCCGGCACTTCGTTCAGGACGTCCATCTGGGAATATCACGACTTCGGCCGGATATTCTGGGGTGAGGAGTTCAGCCCCTACATGAACGTGACGGTCGATCTGGCCCACCTGAGGTCGTGGGAGCTGCCGTGTGTGGCGCCAAATCTGTTCGAGGTGCTGGAGAGCTATCGGAAGCTGGTGTTTGTGCGCAATCCGGCCCGGCGATTTATCTCCGCGTGCTTCGAGCACTTTGCAAAGTTCCATCCTGAAATTGACTTTCATCATAAGGATGCGGTCACACAGCGTTCGATCATCGGCAATCTGATTGAGACGCGACTCAACCATCTCACGGTTCTATCGGATTTCCAGCTTGTGCATTTCTCGCCGCAGAAATGGTACGTTTTCCTGGGAGCACGCCGGATTGCGGATCACATTCTTCCCGTGATGTCGGATCATGAGGACATGTCTGCTGCCTATGACGTCCTGGAACTGCCGCGGCGCACGCTTGGCCGGGAGCATCGAAGCTCTCCGGAGCGCTATCGCAGCTTGATGGATTCCACCCTCGATAATTTTGTGAAGCAGTTTTATCGTATCGATTACGAGATGCTTGATTCCTTTGATTACTTGCGGCCGTTGATCGAGCAACCCTGAAGTGGGCGCCGGATCGTCCATTCATTCCATGGCAGGGCTTTGGCTGCGGCGCTGCCGCGGTTGCATGTCGGATATGGCCGGGTAGCCGATATCTGCAAGCAAGCGAGGGTCCATCGCGGCAAGTGTCGCCTCCGCGCGCCGCCGATGCCGTCGCTCCAGCCATCTTTGCGCCAGCCGGCTGACCTGTTCTGCTGTGTTCATGGCGGCGATCCGTCGTTGTATCGACGGCCGCATAGCGCGCTGCCGGCATTGCTGCCTGCCGCTCCTTGCCGTCGCAATTACCGGATAGCGAGCGCAATCCGCCGGCCCGCGCGCGCGTCAGCCCGAACGAACGATGCGAGGCCTGCCCTTTATCCGTGCATGGCGCACGGCTGTACTCTCATACCAGCGGCCCGGACTCTTGACTCATCGGTCGATTGTCGGGCCGCTGGTATCTCATTGATTTCGCGCGCAGCCGCCACACCAACCCTGCGCGCATACCAGTCAGCCCTGCGGGCTGCTGGTATCAGGCGCGTGCCTGACCTTGCGCCTGCGTTTCCTTGATCGAGACGCGCCAGTGGATGCGATCTTCGTCGGGTGGATAGTCGCCGGCCGCCCGGTGATACGAACAACGATTGTCCCAGATGACGATGTCGCCGGCTTGCCATCTGTGCCGGTATTCGCCATCCGGCTGGATCATGAAGCCGGTCAGTTCCT
>DATNEJ010000383.1:0-18925 GCA_035606775.1 Acetobacteraceae bacterium
GTCTGCATCGCGGTGCGCAAGGCGGTGGGTGACGACTACCGGCTGATGCTCGATTCCACCTGGTCGTACAGCTACACGGATGCGCTGCGTGTCGGCCGGGCGATCGAGGAGCTGGGATATTACTGGTATGAAGACCCGCTGTCCGACGAAGATATCTACGGCTACGTCAAGCTGCGGCAGAAGCTGGACATTCCGATCATGGCCACGGAGTTTCCGGCGGGCGGCCTGGACACCTATCCGATCTGGCTGACCGAGAAAGCCACCGACTATCTGCGCGGCGATATTCCGAACAAGGGCGGGCTGACGACGATGCTGAAGACCGCGCATCTCGCGGAGGCATTCGGCATGCGCTACGAGGTACATCATTCGGGCAATTCGCTGAACAACCTCGCCAACCTGCATCTCTGTATGGCACTCAGGAACACCACGATGTGGGAGGTCCTACTGCCTGACGGCGCGCACAAATACGGCATGGCGAAGGAGCTTGAGATCGACAAGGACGGGCTGATGCACGCACCGGCCGGCCTGGGGCTTGGCGGGGAGATCGACTTCGAACTGATCCGCCGCAAGACCGAGGCCGTGCTGACGTAGCACGATCACCTGTATCGACCCTTGATGGTGGCAGTTACTACGACTTTTTCGCAAAGTTCGAGGAAACCGCCGCTTTTCCAGATCTTACGGCCCGTCCGGACAGGAGGGCTATCCATGGGGGACTTGCCTTTACCGCCTTACTGCGCGACTTTCCGGGCAAGTACAATGCCCACGATAGCCAGGTGAGGTTGCGGTGAACGACACAGCCATCGTCAGCGATTCAGTCAAGCGTTTCAAGTGGGTCGGTACCCGGCCGATTCGTCCGGACGGTGTGCCGAAGGTCACCGGGCGGGCGCTGTACGGCGCGGACCTGAAGCTGCCCGGCATGCTCTACGGCAAGGTGCTGCGGTCGCCGCATGCGCATGCGCGCATTCTGTCGATCGACACGTCAAAGGCTGCGGCCCTGCCCGGCGTGAAAGCCGTCATGACGTCGGCTGATCTGCCCCAACAGAAATTCGACTACATCGGACCCGAACGCGTTGCGGTGAATTTCTGGCATGTAACCCGCAACATCATGGCACGCGAGAAGGCGCTGTATGAGGGTCACGCGATCGCCGCCGTCGCTGCGACCAGCACCAGCATCGCCGAGGAGGCGCTGTCGCTGATCAAGGTGGAATACGAGGTCCTGCCGCACGTCATTGACGTGGATGAGGCGATGCAGCCGGACGCGCCATTGCTGTTCGAGGACATGATCACCCGCGGCATCGAGCCGGCCCCCACGAAACCGTCCAATATCTCCAAGCGGCTCGAATTCCAGATGGGCGACGTCGATGCAGGCTTTGCCGCGGCCGACGTCGTGATCGAGAAGGAGTTCAAGACCGCCGCGGTGCATCAGGCCTATATCGAGCCGCACGCCTGCGTTGCGAAGTATGAGGCTGACGGCCAGTGCGAGATCTGGTCCTCGAGCCAGGGGCATTTCCAGATGCGCGCGCAGACGGCGCAGATCATCGGCGCGCGCCTGGGCGATCTGCGTGTCACACCGGCCGAGATCGGCGGCGGCTTCGGCGGCAAGACCGTCACCTACCTCGAACCAGTGGCCGCCACGCTCTCGAAGAAGTCCGGTCTGCCGGTTCGCGTGATGATGAGCCGGGAAGATGTGTTCCGCGGCTCCGGTCCAACCTCCGGTGCGTCGATGTGGGTGAAGATCGGCGTGAAGAAGGACGGCACCATCGTTGCCGCCGACGGCATCTACAAGTTCCAGGCCGGCGCGTTCCCCGGCTCGCCGGTGATGAACGGGTGCCTGTGCGCGTATGCACCGTATGACATCCCAAACCAGCGCGCGGTGGGCTACGACGTCGTCTCCAACCGACCCAAGTCGGCGGCGTATCGTGCCCCCGGCTCACCCATCTCGGCGTTCGCGGTCGAAAGCGTGCTGGACATGTGCGCCAGCAAGATCGGCATGGACCCGCTGGCTCTGCGCCTGAAGAATGCCTGCCGCATCGGCACGCCGACCGTGGCCGGACCGAAGCATGCCCATGGTGGTTATGCCGAGACGGTCGAGGTGCTGATGAAGCACCCGGCGTACCAGACCAAGCTGGGACCGAACCAGGGCCGCGGCGTTGCCTCCGGCTACTGGTTCAACGGCGGCGGCGAATCCAGCGCGACCCTGCAGGTGAATGCCGACGGCACCGTGCTGGTGGCGACAGGCAGCCCGGATATCGGCGGCTCTCGCGCGTCCATGGCGATCATGGCGGCCGAAACGCTCGGCGTGGACTACAGCCAGGTGCGCGCCATCGTCGCCGACACCGCGTCGGTCGGCTACACCCACGTCACCGGCGGCTCCCGCGTCACCTTCGCCACCGGCACCGCAGTGGTGAACGCGACCAAGACCGTGGTGAAAGAGCTCTGCGCCCGCGCGGCGCTGATCTGGGGCGTGGACCCCGAAGGTGTGGTTTGGGAGGACGGCTACGCCAAGCCGGCCGGCTCCAATGTCGGTGACTTCAAGCCGCTTTCGGTGAAGGAAATCGCGGCCAAGGCCGCTGCGACCGGCGGGCCGATCACCGCCTCCGCAGGCGTGAACGCCGGCGGCCAGGCGCCCGGCTTCTCCACCCAGTTCTGCGACGTGGAAGTCGACCCTGAGACGGGCAAGGTGACGATCCTGCGTTTCGTCGCTGCGCAGGATGTGGGCCGCGCCATTCACCCCAGCTACGTCGAAGGGCAGATCCAGGGCGGCGTGGTGCAGGGCATCGGTTGGGCGTTGAACGAGGAATACATCTACAACGCCAAGGGCCAGCTCGATAACGCCGGGTTCCTTGACTACCGCTGCCCGGTTGCCTCCGACCTGCCGATGATCGAGGCTGTTCTCGTGGAGGTGCCGAACCCTGCACATCCTTACGGCGCCAAGGGGGTAGGGGAGGTGAATATCTGCCCGCCGATGGCCGCGATCGCCAATGCCATCGAAAATGCCACCGGCAAGCGTCTGACCGAGCTGCCCATGTCTCCGCCGCGCGTCCTGGCGGCTCTGTCCGCCGGCTGAGTGTGTCGGGGACCACGGCACAGGGACCCGCGCGGGTCGTCTTCACCTCGGGCTTCGCACGCCGCTACACCAGCGGCGTGCGGGAGTTCGAGGTCTACGCGAAAAACCTGCGTGGCGTGCTGAAGGCAATGGATGAGATGTTCCCCGGCTTGGGGGAACATCTGGAAGAAGAGACCACCGTCGCCATCAACGGCGAACTGCACGAGACCGGCTACTTCCAGGCAGTTCCGCCGGGGGCGGAGGTGTTCTTCATCCCGAAAATCGAAGGCGGCTGACGGGTCCGCCGGCGCGTCGCCGCGCAAAGAGGTGACTGAAACAGCGTTACCGCCTGGCAGGCGTCACGGGTCCCTTTGGTAGCGCGGCCAGCGCCTGCTGTGCCGCCCGCCGTGTTGCCGGATCGCTCCCGGGCACTGCCGCCCGACGCAACCACTGGCGCGCCGCATCGGTGTCTCCCTGGGCCGCTGCGCTTTGCCCCGCTCGCATGTACAGCTTGGCCGCTGCCTGCAGGTTCCCCGCGTGCGCCTCTGCGTCCGCCGCCACGGCGAGGGCACGCGCCATGCCGCGGTAATCCAGTATTGTGCGCCGCAGATCGGCCGCGTGTTCGGCGTCCGTGGCCGCACTCTGGAACTGCCGCCGATGCATTGCCTGCCGGGCCAGCAACTCATCCAGGTCGGCCTGCTGGTCGGTGCTTGCCGGACGCGCAAGGCGCGTCAGCGCGTTGTCGAGACCAGCCATGTCGCCGGTCTCGTCCGCAATCAACCCGCGCAGGAAGCTCGCCCGCGCGGCCGCAGCGGGATCGGCGGTGGCCTCCACCTGCCCGGCGATCCGACTGCTCTCGGTCTTGTTTCCCAGGCGATAGAGTGCCGTTGCCTCGGCCAGATCGAGCGCAGGAAAGGATAGTTTCCCGCGGCGCGCCAACTCCGCACGCGTCATGCGCACGGTCGCAAGCGCGTCTTTCGGGCGATTGGCCGCCAGTTGCGCCACCGCCATGTCGTACCCGTAGTCGCCGATCGCCCCGGCATCGTCGCGTGCGCGGGCACGTTCCAACGCGCGTCCATACTGGGCAGCCGCCTCCGCAGGCCGTTCCAGCGAAAACGCCATGCCCGCTGACTGGGCGTTGCGGCGCAAGGCCGCGTCCTCCGGCGTGTCCGCGTGACGATTGCCACCGCAGCCAGCGAGCAGCAGCAGAGCCGGCAAGGCCAGGACCCTGACGGCATTCACGGCTGTATCTGCGCGGCCGGCAGACGAGACGACGCCGGCGGCGGGCTGCCATTGCCGCCAAGCAGCCACAGGCCGCGTATCTGTGTCAGCAGACGGTCAAGTTCGCCCAATGTGACCTGCGTCTGTGTCAGCAGCGCCGGCAGGTTGCCCGTGCCGCCAGCGACGTTGTGCGCGATGTCCGGCAGGCGCGGGGTTGCGCGTGCCAGATCGCGCGTTGCCGATTGCAGGTTTGCCATCATGGCGTCCAGGCGGCGCAGCAGTTGCGGGATACCCTGGTTTTCGGAAGAGGCAAGCTGCATCAGCGCGTCCGCGCGCTTCGTCGTATCGTCGAGCCGCGCGATCAGCGGCGACAGTGAGGCGATCTGCTGCTGTACGGTCTGCGCGGCCTGCTCCGCCTGGCGGATCAGCGTATCGTCCGACAGCAGGCGACCCAGCGTGCCTTGGCCTTTCTGCATGTTGTCGGAGATTGCCGCGATGGCGTCCATCGTGCGTTTCGTGTCGTCCAGCACGGGAAGGATCCGCTGGCGCATCTCATCGATCATGGCGCTGATCGTATCGGTCGGCGGCCGTTCAGTTGTCGCGTTGATAACAGCGTAGCTCCAGTCCATCGGCTCACCCGTGCCGCGCGAGATATCGACATAGGCGGCACCGGCAAGGCCGAAGCGGCGGCGAATAACCGCATGGCTGTCGCGGCGAATGAACGGATCGGCCTGCAGATCGATGTCCGCTTCCGCGTACATCTGCTGGTTGGGATTCAGCACGATCCGCCGCACGGTGCCGGCATGAATGCCCAGCACCTCCACATCGGCACCCGAGGCGAGTCCGCCGACACCCGATTGCGGCAGAATGATGCGCAGATGGGCCACCGGGCGGAACCAGACGCGCAGCACCCCGGCCTCCAGAATCGCGCCTAGAAACGCAAGAACGGCGACGATCACGATCAGCCCGACCCATTCGTCGGTATGGCGTAGCCGGACCATGTCAGTTTCGCACTGGCATCAGACCGCGTTCCATGAAACGCAGCCGCACCGTGGCCGGGAACGCGTGATCGGCCCAGACCATGTCGCTGCGTGTCAGCCAGATGACGGTTGCGCCTCGATCACGGCTTTCGACGACGGCTTCAAGGAGCGATGGCATCAGATCCACGAAGCGGCCCTGCGCCGGACTCTCCAGAAGAATCAACAGCGGTTCGCCCAGAAAGGCCCGCACACAGGCCGCGCGTGCCAGGTCCTCGGCAGTCAGTTCGGCCGGCCGTGCCAATGGAAGCCCCGGCAAGGCAAAGCGACGCGCCAGATCCGCGGCGCGTTCGCGCAGGATCGATTCCGCTCGCGTCGTATGGTGCAACTGAGACAGCAGAATGTTGACGTCCGTGCCAAGGAAGTCGATCCAGCTACTGGCCTGGGACATACGGCCGATGCGGCCGCGCAGCGCCGCGGCCTGCTCCTCGGAGATTTCCGCCCAGTCACGCCCAAGGAAGCGGACGTGGCCGCTGCGCAGCGGTACCAGGCCGCAGCACAGATCGGCGAACTCTGCTGCCAGTGGCTGATCCCTTGTGTCGATCAGCGCGCAGTCGCCGGGCATCAGGCTGATATCCACCGGCACCGATGGCAGGCCGCTTTGCGCGGGATCGGCAAGCGCGTCGATCAGTTCCAGAACGGGTGCCGCGCCGGACATGCGTTATGCCACCATGATCTATGCCACCGCGCTGAACAGCAGGCTGGTGATCATGATGGCAAGCACGCCGCGGACGAAGCCGCGTGGCAGCAGGCTGGCGGTGTCGTCGTTTGCCCGCGCAGTCAGGCCGGTGAGACAGGTGGTCAGTGCCACCAAAAATCCGATCGACACCATTTTCAAGGGAAACATGGCGAAATCGACGCTGCGCATCGCCGCAAGGACGTGATCGAAGAACAAAAAGAGTGAGCCTTGAACCGCGCCGAGCAAGCTGCCGGTGATAAAGCCCACGACCAATGCTGACGTGGCGAACAGCATGCCGAGCGTGAATGCGGCCAGCGCAAAGGCGAGGGCGCGCGGCAACACCAGCAGAAGGAACGGATCGATCCCTTGCCCGACAAGACTCCGCATCTGAGCGCCGGCCCGCATCAGGCCAAGTTCGGCAATCGTCACCGTGCCGCTGCGCCCGAGCAGGACCAGGCCGATCAGCAATGGTGTCAACTCGCGCACGAGCACCGTGACCAGAATTGGTCCGGCCAGCTCTTCCTGCCCGGCCAGCCCCAGCCAGTAGAGTGCCTGGGATACCATGGCGAGACCGGTCAGCGCCGCTGTCACCAGCGTGGTCGCCAGTCCACCTCCCGCCGCCTGGTGCAATGTGCGGCGGAACTCCGCACGCACCGAGCGCCGCCAGTTGCGGGGGTAGCAGGCTTCGCGCAGCACGCCCCAGGCAAGTGCTGCCAGCATGAGCAGGAACTGTGCGCGGACCCGCACGGCACGCCCGACCGCCGCGGCGATACGCAGCGACCAGTGTGTGGTCCAGGCGAGTGCACGCCCGCTCACGGGCGCCCTCCCAGAACAAAGGTATGGGTTGCCCCGAGATGCGGCAGGTAGAAATTGCCGCGCGGGCGAAACAGGAAATGCTGGCGAAGATGCTGATACGCTGCCTCGCTCACCTGGATCGCACCGGGCGCGGCACCGGACGCGGCCATTGCGTCCGCCGTACGCACGGCGTCGCCCCATAGGTTGAACAGGCGTGGCTGCCGGCCGACCTGGCTGCCGATGGCGATGCCGTAATCAAGCCCGATGCGGAACGAAGGCCGGGGACCCATTGCCTCAAACAGTTCCAGGCAGTGATCGCGCGCGGCAACCGCGGCGTCGGCAATCCTTATGATCGCTGTCTGGTCATCCGATGCGAAACCGGCTGCGGCGATCACGTCGTGGCCGGAGATCTTCATGTAGGGGATCGCATGCGCGTCCGCGATGTCCTGCAATGCAGCGGCGATCCGATCGACCAGCACCGAGCTATCGGTATCATTGCGCATAGCCATGGCGGCGGGATCGGCGAGCTTGATCACCATCACGGCAATGCGGGGGAACACCTCTGCGCCGATCGCGGGTGACGCCAAGCCGCGCAGCGCGAGGTCGGCGGCAAAGCTGCGTTCGCTGGATGCCGCCGGCCCCGCCTCTGCCTCATCAACGTGTCCCGTCGCCGGCTCGACGGCATTGCCGAATCGGATCGCCAGCATATTGGCGACCAGGACAAGGAAGTCGCGCGTATCGGCCGGCCATGCTCCGTCTTCCAGAATCACGGCACCCAATACATGTTCCGTTCCGCGCACGGGGATGACGTGCAGTTTCCTTGTGTCGATCGGGTGCATCAGCACACGGTGGAACTCGGCGCCTCGTGGGTCGTCAGCGGCATCGCCGATCTCCAATGCATCGCCCGTCTCCAAAGCGGCAAAGAATTGCGGCAGTTCGGTACGCATGAGCTGAAAGCCGCCGCTATGTCCACCGCTGGCGGGCTCGTAGGCATCCCCGCAATAGAGCGCCCGCCGGTTTGCAAGGATTCGCCAGATGCTGGCGCGCCGCGCCGATCCAAGGCCGGCAAGGATTTCGGCCAGCGTCCGCATCGGGGCTTCCTGCATGGGGTCGAACAAGTTGGCTTGGCGCGCGAGATTGACCAGCGCCACGCTCTGCTGTTCCACCGCCCTGCCACGTTCGAGCAGCGCACGCGCGGTACGGTCGGCGCGCAGACCCTGTCGCACGAGCAGCGCGGCCAGCAGCGCGGTGAGCAGGACGACCACCAGCGACAGCATCAGGGTCTTGCGGCCGTTGCTCGCGACGAATCCCGTGAAGTCGCTTTCCGGGACCACCAGCAGCAGCGCCCAGTTCCGCCCGACGGATGGCAGGGGTGCGACGATCGACACGATCTGCGTGCCGTTGACCGGGATAATCCGCCGGCCATAACCCTCCACGCGGAACCTGTCATAGGCAGCCAGAAGCGCTGGATCGTTGAACTGGTCGATGCGTGCGGTCACAAGCTGGCCGCCGTTGTCCTGCAGGACCTTTCCGGCATCCGGGGCAGCGACGAGATGCCCTGTATCGTCCACGATCACGGCTCGGCCGGTGGCACCGATTTTCAGCGAGGCCAGAAATCCAGAGAGGGCTTTCAGGGTGATATCGACACCAAACACTCTTTCGCCCGTGTCCGTGTCGCGAAAGCGGATGGATGCGGTCACCCCAGGCGTCTTGTCGGTGAAGAAGACGTAGACGTCGGACCAGTAGACGTCGTTTGTCTTGAGCGCACCCTGATACCAGACGCGGGTGCGCGGGTCGAAATTGTCCTCTGGATCGCTGTCGCGTCCCGTTATGCTGCCTTGGGCATCGTGATGGATCCACTGCACCATGCGCGCGCCTGGCGTATTGACGATCAGCTTCGTGTTCGTGCCGCCGGCGGCGCCGCGCTGGACCATCATGAAGTTGCCATGGGCGTCGCCGCTGTAGAGCGCATTGATCTGCGGGATCTGCCGCAGGGCGCTGGATGCAAACGCTTCCAGCGCGGCGCGCGGGTCAGTGATGACGTTGCGTGCGACAATGTCGCGCGCCAGTCGCGTCGCTCGGGTCGCAGGCTCGAAGTAGCTGGTCATCTCCAGTTGGATGCGATCCTGCATCGCGTCCAGCACGTCGCCCGAAAGTCCCAGGACGCCGGCGCGATTTACACGATCCGCATAGAGCGTAATGGACAGGATCGCGATGATGACCAGCGCGACGCCACCGATCGGGACGCCGACGCGGAGCCAAAAAAGGCGGTTGCGTCGATCGGTCGGACTATCACTGATATCGACCACGTCCTCGGCCGACACGTTTCCCTCCCTACCGAATGCTGTAACCGTAGAATTGTCCGGCTGAGCTGCGCAACAGTGCTGCGCCGTCACAACATCGTTCTGTAGGAAGGCGCTCGGTGCCTCAGTGAGTAGGAAAGATCACGGACTCGTGATGCACATAAATAGCGACTGTGGACGTGATCGGAACGGCTGGCGACACGTTAAGCAATGATTGATGCGAACGGTCATGATTGACGGCCGTTCGCATGAAAATTCGATTCACGCTGTGCGGCGATTCCGCCTCAATCAATCAAGCCGTTCTAACCGCTGAACCGGTCTCCGCCCTCTGCCACCGGCACCTCGAACGCATTTGTCATGCCGGACAGAAATCCGAAGAAATTCGCCACCGCCGTCAGCTCCACCAGCCATGGGGTGCCATAGCGATTATCGAGCACGTCGAACACCGCCTTGTCCACCCGATTGGTGCAAGCAAGCTGCTGCGCGTAGACCACAATGTCCCGCTCCTCCGGCAGCAGCGTGTTCGGGTCCCCCTTCGCCCGCAGCACATCGATCGCCTCTTCGCGCACACCCGCTCGCCTGGCGGCGCCGACCTGCGCCGCCCAGACATACTCCGACTCGCGCTCCCGCACCGTTGCCAGAATGGCGAGCGAACGCAGCTTGCTCTCCACCGAGCAGGCCTCCCGGTTGAACTTCACCAGGCCAAGCACGCGGTCCGCCAGCAGGGGGCTGTGCAGCAGGACACTGAACGGACCCCGGACGTTGCCGAAAACCTCGATGACCGAGTCCACGATGTCCTGATATTCGGGATCGACATCCGCCTTGCCGCGGATAAAGCCGATGCGGGCCATTACACGGCCGCCACACCGGCATAGGGCTGGCCCCAACGGTCCTGGTAGACGATCTCCGACAGCTTGCCGCGCCCGACCGGTCCGAACCGTCCCATTGGATAGCCAACGGGCAGTATCGCATAGGAGTGCACGCCGGGCGGCAGGCCAAGCGCAGCCTCGGTCTCCTTCTCGAATTGCAGGTGCCGCGTGGTCAGGGTCGAGCCAAGCCCAAGCGCGCGGATCGCCAGCAGCATGTTCTGCACGGCGGGATAGATGGAGGCGCCGGCGGAGCGGCCGGGTGAGGGGCCATCCTCCAGGCACGCAACGATCCACACCGGCGCTTCATGATAGTGGTCGGTCAGATACTCCACCGCACTGTGTTGACGCGTGTAGCGCTCCGGCGTCACGCCGGGCGGCGGTGCGCTGCTGGCGTAGCGCGGCCCCACGATCTCATCGAACGCCTTCTTGTACCAGACCTGCACGGCTTTCTTGATCGCCGGGTCCTTGATCACCAGGAAACGCCATTTCTGCGTGTTGCCGCCATTTGCGGCGCCGGCACCGGCTTCCAGGATCTTGCAAATGAGTTCATCCGGCACCGGATCTGGCTTCAGGCGACGCATCGAACGCGTGGTGCCCATGATCTCGAACACGTCGTTGAGTTCCGCCATCGAATCCTCCTGTTGATTGTTCTTATTCAGCGGCGCATCGGCGGCGCGCCGCCGGCGCCGGTGCGCCCGCCATCCACCACGATCTGTGTCCCCGTGACATTGCCTGCAAGATCGGAACAAAGATACAGCACTGCGCCCGCGACCTCTTCGGGCTGCGTGTAGCGGCCGGAGGGCATGCCGGCACTGTAGGCCTTGTGCACCGCCTCCGGGTCGCCGGGATTCCGCTGTGCCTCCAGTGAACGCATCATGCGCGTCTCGACCGGGCCCGGACAGACCGCGTTCACCCGCACGCCGCGCGCCGCGACGTCGGAGGATGCGACTTTCGTAAGGCCGAGCACGCCGTGCTTGGAGGCGACGTAGGCGGACATGCCTGGACCGCCGGCCAGCCCGGCGACCGAGGCGGTGTTGACGATCGCCCCCGCACCCTGAGACAGCATCACCGGCAGCACGTGGCGCATCCCCAGGAAGACACCTTTCAAGTTGACCGCGATGACCTGGTCGAACACCGCCTCATCGTAGATCTCGGTTGAGGCGACGGTGCCCTCGATGCCGGCATTGTTGAAGAAACAGTCGATGCGCCCGTAGGCCGCCAGGGTGCGCTGCACATAGCCGGCCACCGAGGCGGACCGCGTCACATCGGCCTGTACGAAAGCGGCCGCACCACCGCGCTGCACCACGATATCGGCGGTGGCCTGGCCGGACGCCGCATCGGCGTCCACAACCATCACTTTGGCACCCCGCAGAGCAAAGGCCTGCGCGGTGGCTCGCCCGATGCCGCCGCCCCCGCCGGTGATCAATGCGACCTTGCCGGTAAACTCCATGCGCTGCTTCCTTCCCTCTCCCTGCCGCCACAGCCGGCCACGTGAACGGGCCAGCCGATCCAAGCCTGCTTGGGTTCCGGCCGGAGTGCAAACCGATGATCAGGTGCAATGCGGGGGCGCCGCGTTTTCATCGTTTGGCCATCGCGCGCTACGCCCGCACCGGCCGCCTTGGTGCCAGCGGCGCAGCGGGGATGGAACTCAGGTCCACCGGCGGCATCGGCACGCCGACATGTTGCAGCACCGCATTCGCCAGCTCCTCATAGCGGCCGAAGCTGCGGCGCAGCCGACCGCGCCAGGCCGGGATGCCGCCATTGGCGTGCAGCTCGAACGCCGACTCACGCCCATCCAGCGCCGATGACACATGATCCGACGCCAGCTGCAGCAATGCCGCTCGCTGCAAGGCCGTGTAGCCGCCGCCGGCGAAGGATTCGGTCAGGCCCTCCGCCATGTCCGGATCCGCGAGGTCGTGTGCCGAAGGGGCAACGACCAACGACGATCCCGGCAGGATCCGCATCGTTTCGGTGATCCGCTGCCGTGCCTTGAGCATAGCGAGGCTACCCGCGGCAATGTGGTTATGATTGGGATAGCAATACCCCGCGGCGGTGAAAGATGGATCGCACTCCGCCGCGGTCAGGCAGCTTCGCACTGTCTGGACATCCGTCATCATGTCGATCAGCAGGTCGATGGTCGGTGGATGTTCCATCAACCCCATCGCATGGGTGCATGCCAGTGCGAGGCCCAGGGTGAATTCGGCCTTCGACAGCCAGCAGTACAACTGATGCCAAAACAGCCATCGCGCGATCGGCTCCGGCGTCGGTTCCAGCAGGAACACCCGCTCATGCGGCACGAACACCTGGTCGAGCCACATCTGACCGTCCAGCTCGTCGTTACGCGACGAAAGCGCGGACACGAAGCGATCATCCTCACGCGCCGACCGCTTGCGGCAGACGACGGTGACACCTGGCGCGTTCACCGCCACGACGAAGCTGGCCTGGTGCTGCCCGACTGGGACGCCGCAATGGCTGCCGATGTAGACATCCTCGGCAAAGGCCGGGCTGGTGTGCATGCCGACCTTGCCGCTGATCACCAGGCCTTCCGCCGTCTCTCGAACGATGCGAAGTGCCGCGCGCTGCTCTGGATCGGGCCGCATGCGATAACCGATGGTGGCGGCACCGGCGCAGAAGGTCAGAAATCGCCCTGAGGCGGCGATATGCGTGCGGTACGCTTCGGCATCGGCGATCTGTTTTGCCGACACGTTGCGGTCTTGCACCGCGGCCAGAATCCCCAGCGCGATGAGATGACCATAGGCCGGGGTGTGGGTCAGGTTGCCGGCATTGAGGAACGTCGTCGCGGAGAAGCTTCGTCCCATGCCGCGCAGGTCCGCCGCGTTGCGCGGCAGCAGCATAGCGTATGGCACACGCTCTTGGTTGGCATCGGTCCTGCTGGTATCGAGCGCCGCCAGCAAGGTGTCCTGCCACGCGCGGTCCGTGTGCCGGTCGTACCAGGCGACGTACTCGTTAACCACGTCGCGGGTCGACCGATGGGTGGCGACATCGTCGACAAAGCCTTCCCCCATCACCCAAACCCTGCGGCCATCGCGCAGGCTTTGGCGGTAGTCGGCGCCGGTTCTCATCCTCGCCTCCCGTGGTTTTGCTTGTCGGCGTCACTATGCTGGCTTGCGGGTGGTGAATGAAAGCGGCGTCTCGTGCGGCCGGATTCAGCGCAAGGGCTGGCCGAACCGCAGGCCCCGTGACAAGCTTCCGGCCACAAGAACGGAGGAAGCGCCATGGCGACCGTCGGCAATGGAGAGTACACCTACGAACCGGTGGATAACTGGGCGAAGCTGCCGCCCGGCTGGTCATTTAAGGAAATCGGTGGCGTCGGCGTCGACAGCAAGGACAATGTCTACGTCTTCAACCGCGGCGAACATCCGATGATCGTGTTCGACCGGGACGGCAATTTCCTTCGTTCCTGGGGCGAGGGGTTGTTTCCCCGCGCGCATGGCGTCTTCGTGGCACCGGATGAGACGCTGTGGCTGACCGATGACGGCGATCACACCGTTCGCCAATGCACCCTAGACGGCAAAGTGCTTCTGACGCTCGGCATTTCCGGCAAGCCGGCGCCGTACATGAGCGGTGAGCCGTTCCATCGCTGCACCCACACCGCGATGGCACCGAATGGCGATATCTATGTCTCGGACGGCTATGGCAATTCGCGTGTGCATAAATACGCGCCGAACGGCAAGCTGATTCTGTCATGGGGCGCACCCGGCACCGATCCGGGGGAGTTCAACATCGCGCACAACATTACCTGTGACGCCGATGGCTGGGTCTACGTGGCCGACCGGGAGAACCATCGGGTACAGGTGTTCGACGGCAACGGCAAATACGAGACGCAGTGGAACAACCTGCACCGCCCGTGCGGCCTGTACATGCCGCCCGGCAAATGCCCAATCTGCTATATCGGGGAACTCGGGGCGGTGCAGCCGGTGAGCCGCAATGTCCCCAATCTTGGCCCGCGGGTCACCATCGTCGATCACACCGGCAAGCGCATCGCCCGCCTCGGCGGGCTTGGCCCGGGGCTTGGCCCCACCGAGTTCATGGCGCCACACGGCCTGACCGTGGACAGCCGCGGCGACATCTATGTGGGCGAGGTCTCCTGGACCAACTGGCCGCAAACCTTCAAGGACCAGCCGCGGCCGGATAATCTGCGGTCGCTGCACAAGTTCAGGAAGGTAGGGTAGGCGGCGCCCGAGGCTGCGGTTGCAGGGATCGCAGCCTCGGGCGCGGGTCTGAGAGTCGCTTCTTCGCGGGCGGCCTCTACCGCCGCCAGAGCCAGACGATCAGCGTCAGCACGGCCGATAGCAGGAGGCTGCTGCCAAGCGGCGCGTAGAAACGGAACCCCGGGCGCTCGATACTGATGTCGCCCGGTAGTTCGCCCGGGCCAATGTGAGCGAGCCACGGCCAAAGCAGCCCCAGCGCGAGCAGAGCCGCGCCGGCTATGATCAGCATCTGGCGCATGTCACACCGGGGGAGTGGCGGCCCGACCGCGGAAGGATGGTCTCGGGCCGCCGATAGTCGTGCTACGCGGGGTTTATGCCGGCGCGGTCTGCCGGTTGCCGACGCCTAGCCGACGCTCCGCGATCTGCGCCTTCATGGCCTTCTGCAATTTCTCGAAGGCGCGCACTTCGATCTGCCGGACCCGTTCACGGGAGATATTGTACTGCTGCGACAGATCCTCGAGCGTGGTCGGATTGTCCTTCAGGCGCCGCTCGATCAGGATATGGCGCTCCCGCTCGTTCAGCGTTTTCAGGGCATTCGATAGAAGCGCCTTCCGGCCCGACAGCTCCTCCTGTTCGGCGATAGATGTCTCCTGCGTGTCGGACTCATCCACCAGCCAGTCCTGCCACTCGCCCTCGCTATCCTGGCGGACCGGTGCGTTCAGGCTGTGGTCCGGTGCCGCGAGGCGGCGGTTCATGCTGATCACGTCCTGCTCGGGCACGTCGAGCACACGGGCGATCTTCGCCACCTGCTCCGGCTGGAGGTCGCCGTCGTCGATGGCCTGCATCTGGCCCTTGAGGCGGCGCAGGTTGAAGAACAGCTTCTTCTGGGCGGCGGTGGTGCCCATCTTCACCAGTGACCAGGAGTGCAGGATGTATTCCTGAATCGCTGCCCTGATCCACCACATGGCATAGGTCGCCAAGCGGAACCCACGGTCCGGGTCGAATCGCTTCACCGCCTGCATCATGCCGACGTTGCCTTCGCTGATCAGCTCCCCGACCGGCAGGCCATAGCCGCGGTAGCCCATCGCGATTTTCGCGACGAGTCGCAGATGGGAGGTGACAAGCTTGTGTGCTGCATCCATATCCTGCTGGTCACGCCAGCGATGGGCGAGCGACAGCTCTTCCTCCGGGGACAGCATCGGGAACTTGCGGATCTCCTGAAGATAGCGTGAGAGATTGCCTTCAGGGGCAATGTTAAGGACGGCAGAGGCCACTGGGAGGCTCCTTTCGTCGGCCAGCTCGGTCTCGCCCACTCGGGCGCAAGACTGCGGCTTGAATGTGACTGACGCCACGCAGGATGCAGGATGGGAATTCACGTCCCGGAGACCCACCCCAACGTGGCAGCGGCATTTCCGGACGTTCCCGCCAGCGGCGGGCATCCACCCCCGCTGATGCGTTTGTTCATACAGGACTGGAATAGTCCTGTCAAGATTAACAGGTGGTTAAGACCCCGTTAGATTACAATCCAGAGTTGTGAGCAGGCCCCCCATATCCTCAGGCAGCGCCGCTTCGAAGTGCATCCGCTGCCCCGTACGCGGGTGAATAAAGCCGAGTGTGGCGGCGTGCAGGGCTTGGCGGGGGAAGTCCAGCAATATCTGACGCCTGGGTTCGTCTAGCCCGCGCGCAGCGGCGGGAATGCGGCGCAAATACAGGGGGTCTCCGACCAGGGGATGCCCGCGGCTGGCGAGGTGCACACGGATCTGGTGGGTCCGCCCGGTCGCCAGGCGGCATTGCAGCAATGCGGCCGCCGTGTGCCAGGCCCGGAGCGTGGCGTAGCGCGTCAGGGCCGACTTGCCCCCCCGGGCGACGACGGCCATCCGCTTGCGGTCCCGCGAATCGCGGCCGACCGGCGACTCAATCTCTCCGGTCAGGGGAGAGGGAATCCCCCAGCACAGGGCGAGATAGGCGCGGTCGATGGCGCGGGCGGCAAACGCCGCCGTGAGTGCGTCATTCGCGAGCTGGGTCTTTGCGGCCACCATGACGCCGGAGGTGTCCTTGTCGAGTCGGTGGACGATCCCGGGGCGGCGTTCGGCACCGATGCCGGTAAAGCCCGGCCCGCAATGGGCGAGCAGGGCATTGACCAGCGTGCCGTCCGGATTTCCGGGGGCGGGATGCACGACCAAGCCGGCCGGTTTGTCTAGGACGATCAGGTCGGGATCCTCGTACAGGATTGTAAAAGGGATTGCCTGCGGCTGCGGCCTGGCCGGGGCGGGCGCAGGCATGTCCAGCGTATAGGTCTCCCCGGGACGCGCCGGATCAGACGGCTCCCGCACTGTGCGGTCGCCGCAGCGCAGCCGGCCTTCGGCGATTAGCGTCTTGACGCGGGAACGCGAGATCGTGCCCATCGCCTCCGCCAATGCGCGGTCGATGCGCTGGCCAGCCAGGGCCGGGGCGATGCTGAACGAGAGCGGCCCCACCGGGAGCGGCGATTGGGACATCGCTGCGGTCGATAACGCGAATTCCCGGCGGCGGGAAGAAGCGGTTGCGGTTCATGGAAGCAGGGGAGAGTGCGTCCGATGCGGATGCTGAAATTCGTGACGGTCGCCATGGCTGTGCTGATCGTCCTCGGCACCACGGTCATCGTAGTGACGATCATCCGGCGCACATCTGCGCCCGCCGCGACCAGCCCAATGGCGCTTATGTTGGACGAGCCTGCGGGAACGCACATCATGGGCGTTGCCGCCGCGGGCGACCGGCTTGCGGTGCGGCTGGAAGGCGGCGGACCTGACCGGGTGATGCTGATCGACCCCCATGCCGGAACGGTGGCTGGACGAATCTCCCTTATCCGGTGAGGCCGGCGCCGAGGGAGGAACGCTTGAGGTCTGGTCAAATCCAGGATGGCGCCTTTTCCCTACGGCAGCAGAGGTTCACTTCGCCGCCGGACACCATGGGCCCCAATCGTTCACGGCGGCGGTCCCATGCGTCAGTCCCTTCCCGGCGGGGCAAAGTAAAGAGCGGGATCGGCGGCGCGAACCCGCGCTTCCGGCAGGCCCAGTTCCCGTCGGACGATGTTTGTACCCTCAACAAGCGCGACGCATTTGTAATACGCGATCCGGCGGCTGAGGCCCTCACGTCCAAATCCACAATCGGTGGTGATGACCAACCGCTCCGGCGGGATGTATTCCAGCGCCTTGCGGATCAGCATCGCGACAAATTCCGGCGGCTCGACCACTGTGTTGCAGTGGTTCACCGCGCCGATGCCAATCTTCTTGTCGGTTTTGTACTGGGCGAATAGCGGTAGATCGCGACCTTCGCTGCTGGCGCATTCGAAGGTGATGACGTCGGCGTCTAGTTCCAGCAGATGCGGCAACGCGCGTTCGTAACTCGGCACCTGCCAGTGAACCCGTTGCTGATTGGGATTGCCCCAACATGTATGCACCCAGATTTCCGCGTTTACACCGGTCAGTTGACGGTTGAATGCCTCAGTCATGAAGCGCAGATCTGCATCCGTCGTTTCGGGATTGACCGCTCGGCCATGATGCGGCGGTTCCTCCACCTGGATCAGGGGGCAACCGGAGTCCGACAGGTCGCGGAATTCAGCATTCATGATGTCGCACAAATCGAGAATCATCGCCTTGTCGTCTACGTAATGGTCGTTCCACAGCATCGAAGCCAGGGCCGGGCCGCAGATGCCCCCAAATTTCACTGGCCGGTCGGTCAGCCGTTGCGCCGTTTTCCATAGCGCCGCGTACTCGAGTGGGCCGCGCGTCAGCTGCCCGGTGACGACCCCCGGCTGATAAGCCTCCTGCACTTCCCACAGAATCTTTCCTGGCCGCAGGCCATGTCGGCTCATCCAGCCGCGAGACAGGTCACGATGGCCGGTGATGCCGCCCATCCGCTCGATCGGGTAGAAAAACCAGGATTTCCCGCCGACGGCGAGGTCGAACCGGCTGTCGCCGTCGGTGACTATGTCGAGGCCGGCCGCCTCCTGCGCGTTGATCACGGCCGCGACCGCGTCGATATATTGTTCCCGAAACAGCGAGTCCCCCATGGCGGTCTTGAAGGATCGCCCCGCAAGGCTGACGTCGTACCAAAGCGGCCGCGGGTAGGAGCCGGTGATGGCCGTCGGCATCACACTATTTTTCGTGACGCTCAGCATGGCAACCTCCTGAATCGGGAAAACACCACGTTCGAGTGCGAATTCCCTGACGTGTTCCGGGCGTGTAAGAGCAGAGCTCGCATCCCGCGCGGCGGGTCCCGGAGCGTATGCGGCGTTTCGCCCCCCATCAACTTCTCCGGCCCGGCAGGTGCAGTGATCCGGGGAGAATTTCCACCGGTCTCTCATTTCTCCGCGCCGGGACGTGAAACCGCGTGGACGGCGGGGGCGGTGGTCTCTTATCCTCCAATCGATCCCCTCGACATATCGTGCGCGCCTCATTGGGCGGCCTCTGGAGAGAGGCGGTGACCGGAGCAATGGGGCGCCTGGTCCGGTGATCGCGGGTTTGGAAAGGACCGCTTGAGGTTGGGCCTGCTCCGGTCTAGAAGTCAGCGCGGCCATGGTCCCGTTCGTCTAGAGGCCCAGGACAGCGCCCTCTCACGGCGCCAACAGGGGTTCGAATCCCCTACGGGACGCCAACGAAACAATTCCGAGCAAATTCAATCACTTAACCTGTGGATAACCGGCGGTTTTACACCTCGGTTTACACCTCCCGGTGCAGGAACAGGCTGACGGACCCGCGACCGGTGCGGCACGGTGGGGTCCTCAAACCTGCCGGGCTGCTCTGGCCGAAACGGTTCCGCCCG
>DATNEJ010000386.1:0-6385 GCA_035606775.1 Acetobacteraceae bacterium
TGCCGTCGGGCTTGTGTTCCGCCGCGGCGTGTGCGGTCGGCTCCCCTGCGGGGCATCCGACGGGGCGGCGGTCGCCGCCACGAGTCCTTTGTCAAATCATAAGTCGATGATGGAAGGATGCAAGGACAGAATGGTTTCAGAATTTGTTCAGACCACCCGATTGCCCGAACCCTCTTCAGCCGGTTGCGGCGACCTCCAGCACGTGATTGGCAATCGCCAGGGAGGCAGTCAGGCCGGGACTCTCGATCCCGAACAGGTTGACCAGGCCCGCCACGCCATGGGTCTGCGGCCCCTGCACGACGAAATCCTGTGCCGGCGCGCCGCGGGGAACAATCTTCGGCCTGATTCCGGCATAGCCCGGCTGCAGCGCGCCATCCTTCAGTTCAGGCCAATATTGCCTGACTGCCGCATAGAAACTCTCCGACCGCGCCGGGTCCACGGTGTAGTCGATCGAGTCTATCCATTGCACATCCGGCCCGAACCGCGCCTGTCCGCCCAGGTCCACAGTCAGGTGCACGCCAAGCCCACCCGGCACCGGCACCGGATAGATCAGCCGGGAAAACGGTGACCGGCCGGACAGTGTAAAGTAGTTGCCCTTGGCATAGTACGCCGTCGGCACCCGCTCGTGTGGCATGCCCACGATGCCGGCTGCGAGTGCAGCCGCATGCAGCCCAGCAGAATTGACAAGCAGGCGACAACGCAAACGCGTCGGTTCCGCCCCGCCCACATCGATCTCGATCTTGCGACCGGCGACACGCCCACCGGTCACCGGCGAATGGAACACCGGCACCGCGCCGGCATTCTCTGCATCGCCCTGCAAGGCAAGCATATAGGCGTGGCTGTCGATGATGCCGGTCGCCGGTGAATACAGCGCGCTGGTACAGTGCAGGTTCGGTTCCAGGCCGATCGCCTCCGCGGCACTCAACACCCGCATGCCTTCCACACCGTTTGCCTCGGCCCGCTGCTTGATGCCGGCGAGCATCGCATCTTCCTGGGCGCTGGTCGCGACGATGAGCTTGCCGCAGTTGCGGTGCGGTACGCCTTTTTCAGCGCAATAGGCATAGAGCCGGCGGCGTCCGGCAACGCAGAAGCGTGCCATCAGGCTGTTCGCGGGATAGTAGATGCCCGCGTGTACAACCTCGCTGTTGCGGGACGACGTTTCCGTGCCGATGCCTTCGGCCGCCTCCAGAATGATGACTTCGCGTCCCGCCAGCGCGAGCGCCCTTGCCACCGCCAGGCCCACCACGCCAGCGCCCACGACCACGCAATCGACTTCGTCCACGCCGCTCACTCCCGCATCCGTGTCGGAGCCGGGTTAGAGCATTTCCCGTGCGAACGGAACGCCACCTGCGTCCCAAGCCGGCGCGCCCTGCCCGCCGTCCTGCGGCCGTGCGGCCGGCAGCGTCCAGTCGCTTGGTCCTGTCCCGGATCGCGAAGATAAGGCGGCACGCTCTGCCCGCCGAACAGGCAAGGCAAACCAGGACCTGGCAATGTTCGGCGTTTTTGGGCGTCTACACCGCTGCCGATGGAAGTCGGTATATCTAGAAAATGAACGCGGCCGCCATCCGGGCCGCAGTGGAGGCTGCATCGCATGAGCACACTCGATGATACCGCCGCGGCCTTTGTTGCCGCCCGCACCGCACGGCCGCACTGGTTCGGCGTTGATCCCGCCCTACGTCCCACGACGATCGAGGACGGCTACCGCGTGCAGCAGCGTATCCACACGCGCCTTGCAGGCGAGGGAATCGCACGCCTCGGCTACAAGATCGGCTCGACTTCGGCGGCCAATCAACGCCCCTGGGGTTTGTCGGAGCCGATCTATGCCGGCATCTTCACGGATACGCGGTCCGACACGCTGGCAGAGGCACTGGCGCGGCGGTTACTGAATCCCTCGCTTGAATGCGAGATCGCTTTTCGACTTACCCGGGACATCGATGGCGCCGATACGGGGCTTTCCGCGAACACGATTATTGACGCTGTCGGAGCCTGTCACATCGCCTGCGAGATCATCGACGGCCGTTACGAGGCGCCACTGACGATCGGCGTTCCCACTTTGCTGGCCGACGACTTCTTCCATGCGGGCTTCGTCCTTGGTACAGCGAACGCCGGATGGCGCGCACTCAAATTCGATACACTGGAAGGGGCGATCGAGATCGACGGCACCCGGACCAGCGGCAATGCGGCTGACACCCTCGATGCCCTTACGGCCACGCTGTGGCTCGCCCGCAAGCTGGGCAGATCGGGCATCAAATTGCGAGCGGGGGAGATTGTCCTGACCGGGTCCTTTACCCGCCCGATACCGATCATCGTGCCGATGCGCGCGATCACGCTGACGGTCACCGGGTTCGAACCGTTGACGCTGTAACGGAACAACAGCAACGCGCTGAACCTGGCGCCGTCTGTCCGGGCCTTGGTTGACGCATTGGCCGCGGTCACTAGTCTTGAAATGAACAAGGCCCAAGCCTCGTCCAAGGCGCTACGCGCCCTGGTCCAGCGCGCGCAGGGGCTCGATGGGGGAGAATTGGGTCCATGGCGGTAAACCGGAAGCGGCTGGTCTTCTTCGAACGGTGGTTCGATCCCATCGCGGAGCAAATCCTCTCAGCGCAGGAAGACATCGAACTGGTGCGTCTGCGCTATGCCGATCCGGCGGACGACAACTGGGCCGCGCTGTCGTCGGCCTGCGGTTACCAGGTGGGCGCGCGAACGGAGCTGACGGCGCCGTGGTTCGGCGATGGCGATCTGCTGGCCCGCTGCTCGCGTCTGCTGGCGATGTCCTCCACCGGCGCGGGATACGACGTGATCGACGTTGCCGCCTGCACCGCGGCCGGCGTGCTGGTGGTCAACCAGTCCGGCACCAACAGCGAACCGGTAGCGGAACATGCAATCGCGCTAATCCTGTCATTGTCGAAGCGGATCGGACTGACCAATCGCGCGCTGCTGCGCGGCGCCGCGCATGACCGCTACGGCATGATCGGCAATGACATCAAGGGGAAGACCGTCGGCATCGTGGGGATCGGCCAGATCGGCCGGCTCACGTCAAAATACGCCAACGTGTTCGACATGCGTGTACTGGCCTATGACCCGTACCTGACAGAAGTACAGGTCGCCGAACGCGGCGCCACCAAGGTCGATTTCGCGACGCTGCTGGCACAATCGGACTTTGTCACCGTGCATTGCCCACGCAATGCGGAGACCACCGGCCTGTTCGGCGCTGCCGAGTTCGCGCGGATGAAGCCGACCGCCTATTTCGTCAACACCGCGCGGGGCATGATCCACAAGGAAGATGCGCTGCTGGCAGCGTTGCAAGCCAGGCAGATCGCCGGCGCCGGTATCGACGTGTTCGATGTCGAACCGCCGCCGCCCGATCATCCGCTGCTGCATCTCGACAACGTCATCGCCACCCCGCACATCGCCGGCGCCACGGCCGAGGCCACCCACAACATGTCGAAGGCGGCAGCGGAGCAGTGGATCGGCCTGCTGCGCGGGCGCGTGCCGCCCCGCCTGGTCAACCCCGAGGCCTGGCCGCTTTACGCCGAACGGTTCGAGAGCATTATCGGCTATCGGCCGGATCCCATTGGAACCTGACATGGTGTGAGCATCTGATGCTGGAACTCCGCAGCGGCTCGATGTCGGCCATCGTGGCACCCGAACGGGGTGCGGCCGTCCTCGGCTGGCTGCGCGACGCGACTCCCATTCTGCGCCGCGCAACCGCCACCGCGGTGTTCGGTGCGGCCGGAGCGATGGGGGCATTTCCACTGGTGCCGTACTGCAACCGTATCGCGTTTGGCCGGTTTCGCTGGGGCGGGCGCGACTACACGCTTCATCGCAATTTCGGCGACCATCCGCACACACTGCACGGCATCGGTTGGCAGCGCGCCTGGACGGTGGAAAGCGCGGAACCGGCTTTCACTGAACTGTCATTGGAGCACGACCCGCTGACCGCCGGTGCCGAAGGCTGGCCATTCGCCTTTCGGGCCACGGCCAGTTACCGGATGACCCGGGACGCGCTGCATGTCGGGCTCAGTGTGACCAACCGGCACGCCGAACCGGCGCCGGCCGGGATCGGGCTTCACCCCTATTTCCCTCGCCATGTGTTCACCGCGTTGCGCTTCACGGCAACGGGCGTGTGGGTGAACGACAGCACGGCCCTGCCGGTCAGCCACGAGGCAGTCCCCGCCGCATGGGACCATGCGGCGGGCCGGCAGGTCGGCAGCGTGGTGCTCGACAACTGCTTCACCGGATGGGACGGGCAGGCCACTCTGGTAGGCACCGGCCTTTCGCTTTCGCTCACGGCCGACACGGCGTTCCGAAACCTGCAGGTGTTCACCCCGCCGGGTGCGACGGCGTTCGCGGCCGAACCCGTCAGTCATGCGCCCGACGCGATCAACCGGCCCGGGCTGCCGACCGGGCAGGCCATGCATGTCCTGGCGCCGGGTGCGACACTGGCCGGCACCCTGGTCCTGTCGCTCGCCGGCCCGTCCTGACGCAATCGTTGCCGGATACAGCTTTTCCCGGCGGCAAAGCCTACCCATACTCTCCGCAGCGACAACAGCAGGAAGCGCCCGCACCGCCGATGTGGTCTTTGGTCGATGCAGCCGTGGATCTGGTTGCCCAGTATCCCGGCTGGGCGATGTTTGCCGCTTTCGCTGCCGCAATCATCGAGGCGGTGGCCGTGCTGGGCATCCTCATTCCCGGCACGCCGATCCTGATGGCCGTGGCGGCCGCAGCCGCGGCACGAGGTCAGCCGATGGCACCCTACCTGGCGCTGGCAATCATTGGGGCGGTGATCGGCGATTTCGTCTCCTTCTGGGTCGGGCATCGCTATCGCGGCCGGCTCCGCACCATCTGGCCCTTCTCCCAACGTCCCGGCCTGATGGCGCAGGCGGACCGGTTCTTCGAGCGCTACGGCACATACAGCGTCGCGCTGTGCCGCTTCGTCCCGGTGCTGCGATCCACGGTCCCGCTGGTCGCCGGCATGACCGGCATGGCGCGCAACCGCTTCGTGCTCGCCAATGTCTGCTCCGCGCTGATCTGGGCGCCGGCGCATGTCTACCCGGCGCAGTTCGCCGGCCTGTCGCTCGAGTATCTGCGCGAGGGAGACTGGCAGACCGCCGCACTATGGGGCGGCGCCCTGCTGCTGTGCTGCGCGGCCGGCTGGATGCTGCATCGCCGATTGGTTCCCCGCCGGCGGTAACAGGGATCAGGCGCTATCCGCCCAGCGCGCCCTGCGTGTTCACGTACAGCGCATACAGCCCATGGCTCGCGGCCATGAACAGCCGGTTCCGGTAGCGGCCGCCGAAGCAAAGGTTCGCGCAGCGTTCCGGCAGCGCGATGTGGCCGATCGGCTGGCCGGCGGGATCGAACACGCGCACGCCATCCAGCGCCACATCGCCCATGCCCCAGCCGCACCAGAGATTGCCGTCCACATCCACCCGGAACCCGTCCGGCGTGCCGGGGCCGGCGTCGATGCAGACCCGGTTGCCGGAGAGTTTCCTTCCACCTTCCGCCACATCGAAAGCGCGGATCAGCCGGTTCGGCGTCGCACGGGACGCAACCACGTACAGCACGGACTCATCTGGGGAGAAGGCCAGCCCATTCGGTCCCTCGATATCGTCCGCCATCATCGTGGCCGCCCCGGTCTGCCCGTCGATCCGCCAAACCGCGGCAGGCAGCTCCGAGTCAGCTTTCTCGCCTTCATAGTATCCGCTGATCCCGAACACAGGATCGGTGAACCAGATCGACCCGTCCGACTTCACCACGACGTCGTTGGGGGAATTGAGTCGCTTACCCTGGAAGCTGTCCATCAGGACCGTGATGCTCCCATCGTACTCGGTGCGCGTGACCCGCCGTCCGCGATGCTCGCAAGTGACCAGCCGGCCCTGGCGATCCCGCGTATTGCCGTTGGCGTTCCAGCAGGTCTTGCGGAACACGCTGACCAGCCCGGTTTCCTCTTCCCATTTCAGGATGCGGTCATTGGGGATGTCGCTCCACAGCACGAATCGGCCATCCCCGAAATACACCGGCCCTTCCGACCAGCGGCAGCCGGACGCAAGCTGCTCCACCGAGGCCAGCGGCAGGCGGTACTGGTTGAAACGGGCATCCAGCACCTGGACCGCTGGATCGGGATAGCGCTGGCTCGGTTGCCACATGACAAAGTCCCCCTTCGTTGCTCGCACCGATCGTAGCGGTGGCGGCCGGCCCGGCAAGCGGGGCCCGGCTGGGATGCAGCAAGCGGGGTTCCCGCCCGATGCCGCGGCGGGCTACAGTCTGCGCTTCGCGTTCGCTGCCCAGACAGGAGGCTATCCGTGGCACCACCACCGCCCTTCGGCGCCAACTCCGCCGCCGCCCGCGATATCGCGACCGTGCTGCATCCCTACACCGACCT
>DATNEJ010000446.1:0-2810 GCA_035606775.1 Acetobacteraceae bacterium
TGACGCAATGGTACGACGTGCATCTGGGCTGCCTGATGGACGATCCGGCCGATGCGCCGCATGTCGCCACGATCGGGGCGCTTTGCGCCGATATCCATGTCGCGCCGCTGAACCGGCGCCTTGCGCGATTGACCTGCCTGCGCGGATTGCTGACGGGCGAGTCATTGAGCGTCGCGTTCTTTCGCGACGGCGGGTTGGCGCGATGGGTGAACGACGTGGTGACACGCGTCCGGCCGGAGGTGGTGTTCGTCAATTCATCGAACATGGCGTCCTATATTCTGGATTTGCCGCGCACCGGACTCCGGATCGTCGATCTGGCTGACGTGGATTCGGAAAAGTGGCGCGCCTACGCCGACACCGCGCGCCCGCCGATGCGCTGGGTGTACCGGCGGGAATGGCACAAGGTTGCCGCGATTGAACGGCGCATTGCGGCCGAATGCGATGTCTCCAGCTTCGTTTCGGACGCCGAGGCCGCGTTGTTCCGCAGCCAGGTACCGGAATACGGCGCACGCATCCGCGGAGTCAGCAGCGGCGTCGATCACCGGTACTTCGATCCGGGCCTTGCCCATGCGCCGCCGTACGATGTGTCGCGGCCGAATTTCGTTTTCACCGGCACGATGGACTACCCGCCGAATGTCGATGCGGTGGTGTGGTTTGCCACCACCATCCTGCCGCGGGTGCACAAGACGCTGCCCCAGGCGCAATTCCATATCGTCGGCAACAATCCCCATCCGGACGTGCTGCGGCTCAATCAGATGCCGGACGTCCACGTCACCGGCCGGGTGCCGGACGTCAGGCCGTACCTGGCGCACGCCACCGCCGCGGTGGCGCCGATGCGGATCGCGCGCGGGATCCAGAACAAGGTGCTGGAAGCGATGTCGCTCGCCAGGCCGGTGATTGTCACGTCCGGCGCCCTGGAAGGCATCGCCGCGCAGCCGGGACGGCACGTGATTCTGGCCGACGACGAAGCCGGCTTTGCCGCCGCGTGCTGCCGGCTGGCAACCACGGAGGACGGGGACGCGATCGGCGGAGCAGCGCGGGAACTTGTGGTGACAAGCTATGACTGGGCCGCGCGCCTGAGCCTGTTCGATGACGTGTTGCGACCCACCGCGGCGGGCGGCGGCGGATTCATTCGGCCGGCGGTGGCCGTGTCATGAAAGGATGGAACGTGCGTGCTTTCATGATTTCGCGACGACACAGGCCGACCGGCCGGCACCCATGAGTGCATCGGTCTCCACCGCTGTTGAACCCGATACCGGCCGTGTCCCGCCACACTGGCGCGGCGCTGCCGTGGGACTTGCCGTTGGCCTTGTGTTTCTGGGTCTGCTGTTTCACCAGGAGGTCGTCGCGGCGGTTCAGACCTGGATCGACTCGACCGCTTACAATCACTGCTTCCTGATTATTCCCATCGCCGCCTATCTCGCCTGGGACCGTCGCGATACGCTGCGCGCCCTTGCCCCCACACCACTGCCCTGGATCGCCCTGGCGGCATTGCCGCTGGCCGTGGTGTGGCTGGCGGCGGAACGGCTCGGGATCATGGAGGGGCGGCAACTCGTCGCCATGACAGTTGCCGAGACGCTGTTCCTGGGCGTACTTGGCTGGCGCCTGTGGTGGGCTGCCGCCGGGCCGCTGCTGTATCTGTATTTCCTTGTGCCGTTCGGCGAATTCCTCACACCCAGGCTGCAGGACATTACCACCGGCTTCGTCCAGCACGGCCTCGATCTGTTGCAGGTACCGGCGTATATCGACGGCTACGTGATCGAGATCCCGCAGGGCACGTTCTACGTGGCCGCGGCGTGTGCCGGCCTGCGCTTTCTGATCGCGTCCATCGCCTTCGGCTGCCTCTATGCGCTGCTGATGTACCGCAGCCCGGTGCGCCGAGCGGTGTTCATTTTTGCTTCCATCGTGGTGCCGGTCATCGCCAACGGCTTGCGCGCGCTTGGGATCGTCTGGCTGGGCTATCTCCTTGGCAGCGCGCAGGCCGCCGCCGCGGATCATGTGCTGTACGGCTGGATTTTCTTCTCGCTGGTGATCCTGCTGCTGATCGTCCTGGGGCTGCCGTTCCGGGAGGATGGCGCGCAGCCTCGGAAGGCAACGGTCTCTATGCCGGGAGTGGCGGCACCTGCCTGGAGCTTCGTCGTGACGGCAGTCGCGGTCGCGGTACTGGCCGCAATCGGCCCGCTGGTCGCATTCGCGTTCAATCGGGCGGAGGTCACCCGGATTGCCGCACCCGCACCGATCGCGCCGGACCAGGCTTGCACGGCCGGGCCGGTGCAGGCCGTGACCGATCATACCGCGCCGGGGCGTGTGGCAACGCAGCGCGTGACGTGCGGGGATTTGCTGCTGGACGTGACAACGGAAACCTTCTCCCCGCGCAGCACTGCGGCGCCGGTTCTTGCGGAGCGCCGCCGTCTCAGCCGCCCGCCGAACGCGGACGAAAGCGCGGAAAGCTGGCTGCACGGCACCGCCGGCGCACGCCCCACATGGCGCATCATTACCAGCGCACAGCCGGCTTTCGTGACCGCCGTCGCCATGTGGACAGAGGGGGAGCCCGCGCGCCTCGGCCTGGCGATGCGCGCCGGCATGGCGCGCGACAGCCTGATGGGCGCGCGCTTTATGCCGGTGGTGATGACAGTAACGCCGGAGCGAGACTGGAGCACGCTGCGCCCAGATGAGGTCAGGGAGACAGAGAATGCCTTGCGGCAATTCCTGTTGACCCATCCGGAACTCGGCGCGCAGGCACGGAGACCGGCTGGCTGAACCGCAAGGCTGCCTAAACCGACTTGGTATTCCACGCGCGGCCCCAGGCT
>DATNEJ010000462.1:0-5124 GCA_035606775.1 Acetobacteraceae bacterium
CGCCTGCTGGAAGCGGCAAGGGTCCTGGCTCACCCGTTCGTCATTGGTGAAATCGCCCTGGGTCATTTGCGTCAGCGCAACAGCGTCCTTGATTCTCTCGTTCGACTGCCCCACCCGCCTCCTTCTGGCCTCCTGACACGAACCGTGCTTGGCTACCCGCACAAGCACGCCCGCTCATGACGCGAGAGGCCCCAACGATGACCACCGCCGCCGAACCGGAAGACCTCGACACCCTGACCGACGACCAGTTCCGCCTGCACGTCCGCCAGTGGATCCAGGACAACTATCCGCCGGAACTCCGCAATCCGCCCAGGCGGCTGCACTTCAGCGAGAACAAGGCCTGGTACATGAAGCTGGCCGAGAAGGGCTGGCTCTGCCCCAACTGGCCGAAAGAGTTCGGCGGCATGGGCATCTCCGCCAGCAAGCAGCTGATCTTCCTGGAAGAGAAGGAACGACACGGCTGCTCCCGCCTCAACGACATGGGCATGACCATGATCGGCCCGCTGCTGATCAAGTTCGGCCGACCGGAGCAGCAGCAATACTTCCTGCCGAAGATCCGCTCGGGGGAGCATATCTGGTGCCAGGGCTACTCGGAGCCGAACGCCGGGTCCGATCTCGCATCGTTGCGTACGGAAGCGGTTCTGGACGGCGATCACTGGGTGGTGAACGGGCAGAAGATCTGGACCTCGCTCGCCATGGACGCGAACTGGATCTTCCTGCTGGTGCGCACCGACCAGCAGGCGAAGAAGCAGGAGGGGATCAGCTTCCTGCTGGTGCCGATGGACACGCCCGGTATTACTGTCAGGCCGATCACCAATATTGATATGGCGGATGAGTTCTGCGAAACGTTCTTCGACAACGTTCGCGTGCCGAAGGACAACCTCGTCGGGCAGATCAACAGGGGCTGGACGATGGCAAAGGCCCTGCTGGGGTTTGAGCGTATCGGCTCCGGCTCGCCCCGTCAGTCCGCCTATGCACTGAAACGGCTGCGGCTGCTGGCGGAACGGATGGGCGTATGGGACGATGAACTGTTCCAGGACAAATACACCCGGCTGCGGCTGGACCTGGAGGATCACAAGGACCTTTACGAGACCTTCGTGGACAAGGTCCGTCGCGGGGAGTCGCTTGGTCCCGACGTGTCGATGCTGAAGATCTGGCAGACCGAACTGTACCAGCGGATCACTGAGGCGATGATGGAAGTCGCGGGTGAATACGGGGAAAATTTCGGCCCGATGGAGGGGAACCGGGAACTGAACCCGACCGGGCAGTTCCTGCAGTCCCGCCCCTCGACGATCTATGCCGGATCGAACGAGATTCAGCGCAACATCCTGTCGAAGAATGTCCTGGAACTGCCTGGGTGACGTACCATCACGCGGACATCTGCCCCTTCCGGATGCGCATCGGCCGTAACACGTGATGGCGGTGCAGGGCGCTGCGTTCCACAGGTGTGCCAGTGCCAGCCGTGACAGACGTTGGGGGGCAGGGCCGTGCCTCATGCGCATCAGGATAAGCGGTTGTGGGGACAAGGGTCTTTCCCGGATCGTCATGGCCTTGTGTGTTCCGGCCACCCACGCACCGGCGGTTGTACCTCCTCCGCGGCGGCTCCACCGACCGGGGGGTAGGTGGCCGGGACACGCCCTACCGCGTGCACAGATCTGCGGAATGATCGAGAAAATCGTGTGATTTCAAGACACTGGAGTTCCAGCCCAGACTCGGAGCCGGAAAATCAACCCGTTGATACCTCTTCTACTTTGTCCGCGGGGCCAGAATATTCTCGAGATGTGTGCACGCGGTAGGGACACGCCTGGCCATGACGATAATGCCGGCCATGACGATAACGGAATATCCGTCTCCTGCGACAGGCTATCCTGCCGGGCACGGACGTGCATCACAACACCACCCACCGCCATTGTTGGGAGCGCGTGAGTTGTCCGTGTTTTGAAGCGGGTTTGTTGTCCGCGATGTTCGTGGTCTGTTCGGGAGACCACGCATGCTTCGAACCCGTATTCTGTGGGAGGCGCATGTGAAACGCTTCCAGGACGCCCTCGAACACTACAAACAGCACCGGCTGACCGCCGAAGAAGCCGGGGAACTGCTGGGCATCTCGGCACGGCACTTCCGTCGGCGATGCCATCGCTACGAGGCGGAAGGCGAAGACGGCCTGCGCGACAAACGCCTCGGCCGGGTCTCGAACCGCCGCGCGCCAGAGAGCGAACTGGACCGCATGCGCCGGTTGTATCGTGAGGAATACGCCGACTTCACGGTCAAGCACTTCCACGAGGAGCTCCGCCGTCGCCACGGCTACACGCTGGGCTACACGGTCACGCGGCTGGCGCTGCACGCCTCGGGCGCGGTCAAGCCCGCCCCGGCGCGCGGGCGGCACCGCAAGAAGCGGGTGCGGCGTCCGTTGCCCGGGATGATGCTGTTTCAGGACGGCTCGACGCATCGCTGGATCGCGGCCCTGGGCCATGACGTTGACCTGATCGTCACCATGGACGACGCGACGAGCCATATCTACTCGGCGCTTTTCGTGGCCGAGGAAGGAACGATGTCGAGCTTCCTCGGCCTGTCCGAGACGATCGCGGCCCACGGCTTGTTCAGCGCGTTCTACACCGACCGGGGTTCGCACTATTTCTTCACGCCGGCGGCGGGTGGCAAGGTGGACCCGAAGCACCTGACGCAGGTGGGCCGGGCCCTGAAGCAGTTGGGGATCCGCCACATTCCATCCTACACGCCAGAGGCGCGGGGGCGGATGGAACGTGTGTTCGGGACCTTGCAGCAGCGCCTGCCGCCGGAACTGCGTCGCGGCGGGGTGCTGACGATGGAGGCGGGGAACGAGTATCTGCGGACGATCTATGTTCCGGCGCATAACGAGCGGTTCGGCAGGCCGGCGGCGGAAGCGGGCAGCGCCTTTGTCGCCTGTCCCGGCGTTGATTTGGACGAAGTGCTGTGCGTGCACGAGGATCGCCAGGTCGGGCGCGACAACTGCGTGTCGTGGTTGGGGCGGCCGTTGCAGATCCCGGCGCAGCGCCATCGCCATCACTATGTCAAGGCGATGGTGGAGGTACGTGAATATCCCGACGGACGGCTGGCGATCTTCGATGGGCCGCGGTGCCTGGCCCGCTATGACCCCAATGGAGTGGTGCTTGATGACCCGAAATCCAGTGGTTGAAACCCTGTCTCGCCCGGCTTGCCCGAGCGTGGCAGCGGGCGCGGCCGCCCTCAAGGACGCGGCGCGCCGCGCAAGGGCGCGGTGGCCTCGCGAAGTGGCGAGGCCATCCTTGACCGCAGCCGCGCCCGCTGCCCAGGGAGCTTCAGGCCGGGGCAGAAAAACAGCGCTCCAGCCGAACAGAAAAACATTGGTTGGGCGGCACGCCGGCCGGACAACTCACGCGCTTCAAACGGCGGACATCTTTACGCGTCACCGACACTGCGGTTCGCGGGCCAGCGCGTTTCCTGAGTGAGCGGAAAAGTAAAGACGCTCTACCTCATTGTTTTCCAGCGCGGGATTACCCGTCCGCGCGATCCGCCCTAACGCGGAAGGCGTTCCGGGGCACGGGCGTGATGACCGCCATGCTCGGGCCATTCCCAGGCCCCGTCCACGTCGATGCCCTTGGACCGGAGCATCTCGACATGGTCCTCGGCGTTATCCCGCGGGTGGTAGCCCAGGAAGTCCCAGCCGGTCCTTTCCACCTTCAGGCGGGTATTCGCCGAATAGCCATTGACGATCAGGCAGCCCGGGTCGGGGTGGCGCAAGGATGCATCCACCAGCCGTGCCACGTCTCCTGGGCTGAGCCAGGTCGCCAGTGAACGCTGGTCGATCGGCTCCGTCCGATAGGTGCCGATGCGCATGGAAACCGAGCGGATCCCGTGGCGGTCGAAGTAGGTGCGCAGGATGGTCTCGCCATAGACCTTGAACGCGCCATACAGGCTGTCCGGGCGGGGCGGCATGGCCGGGTTGACCGGCTCCTCGATCGGATAGCAGCCGAACGCATGGTTGCTGGAGGCGTAGACAATGCGCTCCACCCCCGCCAGACGGGCGGCTTCGAACACGTCGAAGACGCCCCGGCAGTTAACCCGGAACAGGTCCTCCAGCGTGTACTGGCCGCCGACGCCGGTGAGGTGAACGACGGCTTTCACGCCATCCATCAGGCGTTCGACGGCGGCGCGGTCGCTCACGTCGGCGATAATCGGTTCCTCATTGTTGCTCGGGTCCTTGATCGGCCTTGCGTCGGTCAGGCGCAAATGGCGCCAGCCGGCGCGCAGGTCGGTACGGAGAGCGGTGCCGATGGCGCCGGCGGCGCCGGTGATCAGCACGCGGTCGGTCGCGGGGTCGATCATGGGCCGGTTTCCCCTTCGGTCCTGCGCGCGCGGATCATGTATCAGCCAGCACGGACAGGATGTGGTCGCGGGTGGCGATGTCGCCATCATCATGCACCGGCTGTATCGCGACATGGGTGGCGCCGGCGTTGAAATGGGCGCGCAGGCCTTGCTTCACCTTGTCCGCCGAGCCCCACAGGAAGATCTGGTCGATGAAATTGTCCGATCCGCCATTCGCCAGCTCAGCCTCGGAAAAACCCATGCCGAGCCATGCGTTGCGGTAATTGTCCAGCACCATGTAGCGGGACAGTTCCTTGCGGCCGAGCGCACGGGCGCGGGCGGGGTCGGCTTCCAGGCAGACCTTCTGCTCGATCGCCAGCCACTTGTTGGGACCGAGGATCCTGGCCGCCTTCGCGGTGTGGCCAGGGTTGGTGTTGTAGGGGATGGCGCCCTGGGTCATCTCCCCCGACAGTTTCAGCATCAGCGGCCCGAGAGCGGCGACGCAGATCGGCCAGTCGGCTGTGTCGGTCTCTCCCGCGGTGATGCCGTTCAGGTATTTCCGCATCGTCGGGATGGGTTTCTCATAAGTATGGCCGCGAATGCCCTCCACCATCGGCATATGACTGACGCCGAGGCCGAGGATGAAGCGGTTGTTGTACAGATCATTCAGGCTGATCATGCCGCGGCGGGAGGTGAACGCATCCCGGGCATAAATACTGGCGATGGAGCTGCCGATCTTGAGGGTGGTGGTGTGGGAAAGCATGAAGCCGGCGACGGAGAAGGATTCGTAGCCGCGGGATTCCG
>DATNEJ010000483.1:0-5235 GCA_035606775.1 Acetobacteraceae bacterium
CTGGCGACACAGGCAACCGCGCACGCACTGCACGATGGTACCGATGCCGGCAACCCGGTGGATGTGCTGGAGAAGCGCATCACCACGCTGAACGATCCGTTGCGCATGGATCTGGCCGGCCAGATGATCGAGGCGCTGACAACGCTTTCCGACGAAGCTGCCGACGGCGGGCAGGTCTATTGCGCGCTGTATGAATTTGAGGATCAGGAACTTATCACCCATCTGGCCGCGCTGAAGGATCGCGCCAACCTGATCCTGTCGAACATGCCCGGCACCGCCGGCAGAACGAAGACCGACGACACCTACGCTGCCGAACGGCAGCAGATACGCGATGCCGGTGCGATGGTGATCGACCGTTTCATGCCGAGCAGCCATATCGGTCATAATAAGTTTCAGATCCTGGATAAGAGCGGGCCGGCGGCCGTGCTGTTCGGCTCCACCAACTGGACCGCGCACGCGCTGTGCGCGCAGACCAACAACACGATCATCGCGCGCTCGCCTGCCGTGGCCGCTTCCTACCGTGACTATTGGGATCGCCTGAAGGACGACACCAAGCCGCCGGGCGAAGGCGGGAAGGCGCGGCAGGGCAGGGACTTCCGCACCGGCAATGGACAGGGCCGGCAGCCGATTGCGCTGGAAGACGGCAGCGGCACGGTCGATCTCTGGTTTTCGCCGAACACGCCGACCCAGCGGTCGCGCGGACGAAACCAGGCGGTGCCGCCCGATCTGCAAGAGGTGTTCGACATCATCGCCAAGGCGCGGCAGGCGATCCTGTTCCTGGCGTTTCAGCCGGGATCGCCGAGCATTATTGAGGCCGTGGCGGATGCGTTGAAGGCGAACCCCGCGCTTTTCGTGCGCGGCGCGGTGACAGCCTCGCAGGCGGCGAATGCGTTCTATACGGCGATCAACGGTGGTCAGCCGGTGAAACGCCAGAAGGGCGACCCGCCGCTGCCGGAAGACTACCGGGTGATTCGCGCCCAGGGTATCGGCAAGGGCGATGCGTTCGGCCAGTGGGAGAAGGAGCTGAACCAGGCCGGCCACGCGGTGATTCACGACAAGATCGTCGTGGTAGACCCGTTCTCCGACAACTGCGTCGTGGTTACCGGCAGCCACAACCTCGGCTACACCGCGTCCTACAACAACGATGAGAACATGGCGGTGATCCGCGGCCACCGCCCGATCGCCGAGGCGTATGCGGCGCACTGCCTTGACGTGTACGATCATTACGCCTGGCGCTACTGGCTCGGTCAGTCACGCGCCAAGGCCTGGCAGTTCCTGGCGACAAACGACTCCTGGCAGGACAGCTATTTCGACGCCTCCAACCGGGTGAAATCGGCGGAGCTCGGATTCTGGCTGGCCGCATCGCCGTCTTCGGATGCGGTGCCGGCGCCGGGAGATATTGCCTCGACCCGCGTGCGTGCGGGGCTGCAACGCGCGACTGGCGGCGTGACGCCGGCCATTGGTCCGCACTCGGTGATGCACCGTGCCTCTGCGCCCAGAACACGCACTGCGCGCAAGCGGGCCTGATCCGCGCAGATGGCATCCGCCCCTGCACCATGAGTATCGCCCTAGCCCAGCCACCGTTGCGGCAAAGGCGGTGCGGGAACCTGCCCGAACCGGGCGTGCCAGTAGGCCCATGAGCGCGGGCGGATGATGCCGGGCGGTGCCGCGTTCAACGCCTCGCGGAAATCATCCTCGGAAATATAGCGTCGCAGAAGACTCATATCTTCATGCGTCGCGGTCTCGAAGGCGTAGGCGAGAAAGCGCACCGGATCGGCCAATGCCTCGGCCGGTTCTTCAAACCAGACCAGGCGGCGTGCCAGAGCATCCGTCTCAGGCGTGTGCGGAATCGGCTTCATTGTCCCGCCCCCCTGTCACGACCGGCCGGCGCACGGCCGCGAACGGTGATCACGGGCAACCGGTCAAGATTGACCGTGCGCGTCGCTGTCAGAAGGCGCTTCTTCACGGCCGGCGGCAACCGCTTCACAGTGCCATCCTCAAAATAAGCCAGCGCCTTGAGCGTCGCGAGCGGGTTGAAGGCAATCCCATAGATAGCGCGCGCGGCAGCAAGCGCCGTCGGCAGATCAACGCGACCGTCCGCCAGGATGGCGTCGATATCGAGGTAGTCCTTCGCTTCCGCCCGCATCTGCACGACAGAGGCTTTCATGCCGGCGAGGTCCAGGAGCGATGCAACCTGCAAACCATTGTCCGGCGCGACGAGCGGCGGCAACAGGCGCGGAATGTCGGGGAGGCCGAAGAAAGAAAGCTTCACCTGGCCGCCCCGATCCACAATACAGCCAAGGGTATCGGGCTCGCGTTGCGTCACGGTCGCGCCGGCAAGAAACGGGATCGCCAGCATAAGATTTGCTGGATCGAGGGGCTGATTGCCGAAAAAGTCGAAGTCCAGCGACTGCCGGTGCCCGAGATGCAGCGCAATGGCTGTACCGCCGTAGAGCACGAACGCGGTAGGCACAGCCGCCAACTCGTCCCAAAGGCGACGCTGCGGCGGGGGCAGGATTTCCAGGTGCGGCGCGAACTCCGAAAGCATGGATAATTATACACCAAATCTATGGGCAAAAAGGGCAAGCATTTTCAGTGCCCTCTGTTGGTCCACGAGTCTTGACTTGTAAACCAGAGCGACTGCGGCAGCACGCGTTTCCATTCTGACAAAACTACAAGTTCGCTAGACAGTGCCACCTCTCCGGAACGCCAACGGCCATAGGGGCTAGCTCAGCGGGCCGCGTGTAGCGGACGAGACCCTTGCCGCTTCATCCTCACGACCGGCGCGCCCGATATCAGGTCAGCCGGACCTTCACATAGCTGCCGGGCGCGTCTTCCAGCGGTGCCAGCTTGCCGTCGCCGGGCTGGCGTGCCGGCACGCGGGTCTTGCTGAAAGAGGTCACCCAGCGCTGCCAGTCGGGCCACCACGACCCGGCCATCTCCGTGGCGCCGCGGAACCAGGATTCCGGGTCCGGCGGCAGGTCCTGGTTGATCCAGTGCCCGTATTTGCCGCCTTCCGGCGGGTTCACCACGCCGGCGATATGCCCCGATGCCGCCAGCACGAAGCGCTTGCTGCCGCCCAGCAACTGCGTGCCGCGATAGGTGGATTTCCACGGCGCGATATGGTCTTCGCGGGTGGACAGAAAATACGCCGGCACCTTGATCTTCCCCAGATCGATCGGCACGCCGTCCAGGCTGATCCCGTTCGGCGTCGCCAGCAGATTCTGCTGGTACATCTGCCGCAGGTAGAAACTGTGCATCCGCGCGGGCATGCGCGTCGAATCGGCATTCCAGTACAGCAGGTCGAACGGGAAGGGGTCGTTGCCCAGCAGGTAGTTGTTCACCACGAACGACCAGATCAGATCGTTCGCCCGCAGCATGTTGAACGTCGTCGCCATCTCGCTGCCTTCGAGATAGCCGCGCTGGTTCATCTTGTCCTCCAGCGCCTTCAACTGCTCCTCGTCGATGAACACGCCCAGTTCGCCGGCTTCATGAAAATCCATCATCGTGACGAAGAAGGTCGCGGTCTTGATCCGGTCGTCGTTCTGCGTCGCCATCCAGGCCAGCGTGCTGGCGAGCAGGGTACCGCCCAGGCAGTAACCGATGGCGTTCACCTCGCGCTCCCCGGTTGCCGCTTCGATTGCGTCCAGCGCGGCCAGGTAGCCTTCCTTCATGTAGTCGTCGAAGCCCTTCTCCGCGAGCGTCTCGTCCGGGTTGACCCAGGAGATGACGAACACCGTATGGCCCTGCGACACGGCCCAGCGCACGAAGCTGTTCTTCGGCCGCAGGTCGAGGATGTAGAACTTGTTGATCCAGGGCGGGCCAATCAGCAACGGCCGCTTCAGCACCTTGTCGGTGGACGGCGTGTACTGGATCAGTTGCATCAGGTCGTTCTGGAACACCACCTTGCCGGGGGACACGCCGATATTCTCGCCCACCTGGAAGGCGTCCATATCGGTCATCTTGATGCGCAACCGGCCTTTGCCGCGCTCCAGGTCGCCCAGCAGGTTGTTCAGCCCCTTCAGCAGGTTTTCCCCGCCGGTTTCGGCGGTCTTACGCAGCACCTCGGGGTTGGTCAGCAGGAAGTTCGACGGGCTCATCGCGTCGATGAACTGGCGGGCATAGAAATCCACTTTCTGCGCCGCCTTGGGATCCAGGCCGTCGACCTGCGTCACCGTGTCCTGGATGTAGCGCGCCGACAGCAGGTAGGACTGCTTGATGAAGTCGAAGACCTCATTGTCCTTCCAGGCTTCGTCCTTGAAGCGGCGATCGCCGGGCTTGGCGGTGATCACCGGTTCGGCGCCCATGCCCATCATGCGCTTGGCGGTGTTCTGCCAGAGCGTCATGTAGTCCTGCCAGAAGCCGAGCTGCGCCTGCATGAGCTGCGCGGGGTTGGCCATCAGCCGCGCCGTCATCTCCAGGAACGCCGATCCGATATTCAGCGGGTCGGCGGCGGGCTCGCCGTCCGGCTGCGCCTGGCGCTTCAGCCATTCGGAGACGAGGCGCTGGGACCGTTCGGCGATATCCGCCATGGAGCGTCCGACCAGGGCGGGATCGGGCATCTTGAAGCCCGCCGCTGGCGGCGCCTTGTCCGAATTCCGGTCCGAACCTTTGTCGGTCTGCGACATGGAGGCATCCTTTGCGTCGGCACTACCAGCGGCTACACAGTCCGCCGGCAGCGAAGAGCGGATTCAACATATGAGGGTGAGCGTAGGGAGCGCGCAAGTTGGCGGCGGCCGTATGCGGGTTCAAGAGTGGCACCGGCGGTTCGCCGCTGTCGCCGGGGCGGTCGGGAGCGCTGCTCTGCTGAGCGGCTGTTCCACCATGCAGGCGGTCAATCCGGTCAACTGGTGGCACAGCATGGAAGGCGGGAAGATCGCCGAACAGCGCCCGCCACCACCGGGGGCGAATGACGCGTATCCCAATCTGGCGTCTGTGCCGGCCAAGCCGACCCCGCCGGACAAGGCGGCGATGGAGAAGCTGACCAACGCGCTGATCGCCGACCGCACCAACGTCCAGCACACCAACGAAGGGGCGCCGCTGCCCGACCCCTCGCTGGCCAGCGCCTCGCCAGGCCTGTTCGGTGTCGGCACCCTGCCGCCTCCGCCGCCCGCGCCCCCGCCCGGACAGGCGGCGGCCAGCGCCTCGTTCCCGGCCAGCTCCGCGCCCCCGCCGCCACCCGCCCCCGCGTCCGCCGCCCCCGCTTCGACAGCATCGGCTTCCACACCGGCTCCC
>DATNEJ010000493.1:0-2492 GCA_035606775.1 Acetobacteraceae bacterium
GCTGGCTTTCATCGGCATCGACCTCGACGTCGTCCGCGCCCGGATCGAGGCGGCGTTCGGCCCGGACGCCCTCACCCAGGCCCTCCCGGCCGCCTGCCGGAGCAGACGGCCAGCCTGGGGGAAGGGGCCGCTGGCCGGGCTGACGCGCCGCCGGCGGCGCCGCCGCGCCCGTCGCGGCGCCTCCCTGCCCGCAGGCCCGTTCCGGCAACGTCCCGCTTCTGCCGGGCCCGCTCCCGGCGGCCATATCCCGTTCACGCCGCGCGCGAAGAAGAGCCTGGAGCTCTCGCTGCACGAAGCGAAGGCGCTGCACGACAACTACATCGGCGTCCAGCACCTCACCCTGGCCCTGCTCGCCCTGAAAGACGGCACGGTACCGGTGATCCTGTCGGCCCTCGGCGCACCGGCCGCGCCGCTGCGCGCCGCCATCCTGGCCCGCTACCGCAAGGCGGGCTGATCCGCGCGCCTGCCTGGCCGCCATCGCGACACGTTGACCGGCGTCTGATATACGCGCCCGGAGCGCCGGCCACGGTGGACGACGACACCGAAGCCGGGCATCCAGGGGGCGATGTGCCGGGTGACCCGGTTCAGCCGGCCTTGTTCCACTGTCTTACGATCTGGGGAATCGGCATGCCGCCTCCTTCATCGCCGTCATCGCGCTGAAACGGCCCGCGATTATGAGAGGCCAGCCCGCCTGCCCGCGAACAGAGCATCCCACCCCGCTGCCGGGCGCGCCATCGGCGCGGCCGGGAAGCCGGGACCGCGGCATTATGCGGGTGATCAAAGCCCGCCCGCATGTGCATCATTGCCGCCCTGACCGAGATCGCGCCCGGCGCCCGTGCATGATGGCGGGGCCCGGGGGAGGGCACTGTTCCTGCCAGACGGGTACTGGTGGCGTGTATCCAGCGCTGGGAAAACTCCGGAGGCGACGCGATTGCCGCTGGCCCCCGCCGCGCTGCCGGCTCACCGCGGGCGGTTGTACCGTGCGCGGCCCACGGTCCGGCCGCAGGTGGTGCCGTGGCGTCACCTGCGGCAACTGGCCCCGTCCTGGTGACCGGCCTGCCCCGTGACGCGGATGCCATGGTAGTAGGTGAGCTTGCCGCCCAGCCACGTCGCGGCGAGGAGGAACGCCACGGCTATGGCGCTCAACGCCAGCTGGCCCCACCGGGTCTTGTCCAGTGCCACGTGATCGCCGGCCCGCCATGCATAGCCGATCGCGAACAGCGCGGCGGCCGCGGCGTTGAGCACCAGGTGGGCGCGCGCGGCGGCGAATGCAGGTTCCCCTCGCCGGATCGTCCGCAGGTCCAAGACTCCGGGCACCGCGGCCACCAGCGCGCCGGTCAAGCCGATGCCGATGAGCCAGAACGCGCCGTCGACCAGATACGGCAGGCCGCCGGCGCGGGTCCGGGTCAAGATGTCGAAGATCAGCGACGAGACGAACGCCCCGATCGGCAGCGGGACCAGCAGGGGATGGAACGGATGGCCGTCGGGACCTGCCAGCAGCGGACGGTTCACCCCAGCATCGATACCCCGCCAGCAGGCTCCTGACCGCCAGACAGCTGGGCGACGTCGTGGCCGGCTGGGTACTTGCCGGATGCGAACAGGCCACCGGCAGCGGCGGTGATCCGGCCGGAGAGTTCGGCGGCGGCGATCATGCGGGCCGCGAAGCCGGTGACGTGCGGGAGGTCGAAGACGGTGGCGGTCAGCCCGGGCAGGCCCGGCACAGTTCGATGGCGATGGCGCCCGAGCCGCCCCCGACATCTAGCAGCTGCCGCCTCTCCGGGTCGGCGGCGGGAAGGACCATAGGCCGGGTTCGATCTCAAGCGCGGGATAGTCCGCCGGAGCCAACAGCGCGGTGTTCGCCGGAAGTCATGCATCCGCCGCGCTGGTCGCCGCACCGTTCGCATCGGACGGTCACTTGCCGTGGGCACGGCAGGCAGCAAGGAACCCCGGCCACCTCGGGAGCGGGAAACCAGGCAGCCGGGGTTCAGCTTGCAGTTACCCGACGCTGGCCGTCCAGGTGTCTGGGTCGGAGGCCAGCGCGGCCGTGAGCTTGTCGTTGGCGGCGCGCAGGGCCTCCTGGTCGGATTCCTCGCCCCAGATGAAATCGACCAGGGCCTGCACCTCGTCGTAGGTGAACTGCACTGAGATCATGTTCTGCCTCCTCCGGCTTGATTCCGGACGAGCACCGTGCGGGCATCGACCACCCGTACGCGGCGGACATCGCCTTCGGCCAGCTCGACGGCCAGCGCCAAGGCGTCAGGATTTTACCCGAGTCACCCTTACCGGCGCTGCTGAGCCCCGCTGCGGGCGGCGCTTGCCTGCGCCCGATTTGCGAGCTTCGACCATGATCCAGCATGGGTGTCCGCTTATGGAGACCAGGTGAAGACCGCATGAGGATCATCCGGCGCTTTGCCCAAGCGCACCGGGGCCCCGGCTAGCGCCTCGGAACACCGGCATCCAACGCAGGCGGCAGGCGTTCCCTTGCGCCTCGC
>DATNEJ010000507.1:0-5617 GCA_035606775.1 Acetobacteraceae bacterium
TTACCTGGCCGACGCCAGTGCAACCGGGACAGGACGCAGCCAAATGGCACCGGCGTCGGCCGGCATTGGAATGGACGTGCGGCGGCTGTGTTTCCGATAGAGCACTTCCCGGCGTTCCATCGTCGTGCCTACGCCAAGGCGGCATCCGCGAATTTGCCGCACCCGCAGTCGCTGCTGCCGCCGGAAATCCAATTGTTGTATTGATCGTTCAGAGGAGAGCCGGTCCGCACGGCAAGATTGTCGATGACCGCCAGGTTCGGCATCTGCGTCGCGGTTATCTCACCGTCGATGAAGGCCGCCTGATCGAAGACGCCGTCGGCGGCAGGGTCCCACGGACCAAAGTCCGACAGGGACACCGACGCATCCGCCAGCACTGTGCCGGCAGCGACGTCGGTCACACGGCCGTGCATGACCCCGGCCGCGGCATCCAGGCTGAAATCCACACCGTACCAGGTGCCGATTGTCGTCGGGACACCGAGGTCAATGTTCACGACGACGTCATTGGTCAGCGCGATGATATGCCAGCTCTGCGTCTCAGCGCTGGTGAGCATCGCAACCGTCGGCGCGTGCGAAAGGTCCGTTGTGCCCTGGGCCTGGACGAAACCGACCTGCATGGGCCAGTCGAGCGCGGTTTCGGTCCCCGGCGGGCAACCGCAATCCGCAAGGTTCGGATTTGGATCGAAGTCGCTGAACTGATCCACGCGGACATCGGCGTGCAAGAAATACGTGTTGGCCGGATCGACCGCACGATAGATGCCCTGGCTGTCGGCAAAACCCGGCTCGATCGCCAAGGCCTTTGTCGTGTGACCGAATGCATCCGTGGTGCGGACCACTTCAGCGGATGGTGTCGGCGCGGTCGAGTCCGGATCGACGGTCCCGGCGTCCTGCCAGCCTGCCGGGAAGCTGCCAACGGCGTCGTGCTGGAATGTCTCGACACTCCCCCCGTGTTTCGACCATGCTCCCGGTTTCGTGTAGTGGTCCGACTGGGTGTGGCCGAAACTGTCCGAGCCCCATGCAAGGCTCATCGCAGGCAATGTCGCTCCCATGGCAAAGGTGGAGGGCCCGCTGATGAAGCTCATGGTGCTGTCATCGACCGCGGGAAAGGACGTAAGGCTGCCCCAGCCAGAGTCGCCGCTGCTCTGGCCGATGTCGTCCTTGGACATGCCGGCATGATGCTCCGCCATAGTTTCCTCCTGGGCATTGTTGGTCTTGTGCCGGCCGTTCAGGGTGCCCATTCGGCCTCCATCCGACGCAGCGTGGCCGATCGGTGTATCGTCCGCGCTGGCTTTAGAACCATCGGATCGGGATAAAACGTCGCTAATTCCGCTTTAAAGTTGTGAATTCCCACCTTGGGCGCGACAGTCGCACGTGACCCACGGACGGCGGGCTCGGCGTCATGCGCCGCCAATCAACCGATCTGGAGCTATTTGGAAACCAAATCGGCCGGCAGCCAAAGCAAATGCTACCAATCCTGCAGCGTCACCTCCGCCACCGGCAGGTTGGCTGCCATCCAGGCCTCGCGGCCGCCGCGGTACCAGTAGATCTCGGTGTAGCCCAGCGCTGCCAGTCGCAGCGCCAGGTTGCGGCCCTGATGCCGCTCTGCATTCCAACCCACCGTAACGATCGGCGCGGCATGGTTGCCGCCGGTGAGGTGGGCCATCTTCCGGCCCAGCGGCTCCTGGTATTCGTCAGACAGGCTGCCGCCGATCCCGGTCCCCCACAGCCCGATCGCACCCGGGATTGTCGCGCCCCATGGGTTCATGTCCAGCACCAGCGGCTTCCGCTGTTCCAGCAGCGCGACCAGATCCGGCGTGCGGATCGTCCGCGCGCCGGGCACGCCAATCGGCGTGGGTGCATCGTAGACATCGCTGAGCGCATCGGTCGCCGGCAGACCCGGATCGGCGTCCTCGTCCGCGTGATCGCGAATGCCGGCAAGACGCAGGCCATCGCGCATGCGGGCGACCTGCGCGGCGGCGGCTGAACTCGTCACCTTGAATGGGTAGTAAGCGCGTACTGTGATCGTCGGCCAGAGCCTGACCGCCTCCGCGGCGCTTTGCCGGGCCGACGCCAGATCGCCAGCCAGCGCCTGCGCCGCAGCGATCGCGGCGTAATCGTTGCCATGGAACGTCGCGGCAACGTTGGGGTTGGATCCAAGGGCCGCCTGAAACGCGGCGACGGCCTCGTCATAGCGGTTCTGGAAGAGCAAGGCATAGCCGATCAGGCGATGGAAGCTGTCAACCGACGGGTTGCGCGGATGGACGCGGATGGCGTCGTTGAATTTGGGGATTGCCTCGGCCGGCTTGCCGTCAAACAGCAGGCAGATGCCCTGCCACATATGCGGACTGGCGAGTGTGGGATGCATCTCCATGGTGCGTTGGGCGACGGGGATCACCGCTGGGCAGCCTGCCTGCCGTCCGATCAATTGCTGTCTGGCAAGCATCACGCGCCGGCTGATGGGGCTTAGCGTTTCCGCGCGGGTGATCAGCGCGTCCATCTTGCGGAACGTCGAAGGCGCGCGCGGATCTTCATTGAAGATGTTCCAGATGGGCAAGCGCGCCAGCAAAGCCTCCGCCAAGCCGGCCAAGGCCTCCGGGGAAGCCGGATCGAGCGCTACCGCGCGCTCATAGAGCGCCAGGATCTTCGCATCTCTGTCGGGGCCGGGGGGCAGGTTATAAGCCGAAGTGGCGCGTGCCAGGACATCGCTTGCAGTCGGGTTGTCCGGCCGTTCCTGCAGGGTGCGCGCGCTTTCGGCATCAAAGGCCCGGAACGCCGCCATGAACGCAATCTGCCGAGCGACATCCTCCATGGAGCGGCTATCGCCTTGCCGGCCGATGTCGAACCGTTCCGCCCAGACCTCCTCGCCCGTCTTGGTCGAGAGGAGTTGCGCACTGACGTGCAGTATCCCCTCGCTTGCCCGGACGCTGCCGTCCACGGCATAGCGCACGCCCAGGTCCTGGCCGATGCGCTTGATGTCGATCGGCCGATCCTTGCGGATGAGGGTAGCCTGCCGGGCGATGACCCGGATGCCCGGGAACTGCGACAGGTCGATGGCCAGACTGTCGGCGACGCCATCGGCCGTCTGTTCGTTCACCCCGTCGCCGGACCGGGTAAAGGGCAGCACCGCGATTGGCACGCGCCAGTGATCCACAGGTGCGGCGATGTCCTTGGGTATCGATGTCGCCGGCATAATGGTGGACGTATCCGGAAGCGTGGGTGGCGCCGATGCGACAACAGGCGCCGAGCGGAGCCAGGACGTTCCAGCCGCGAACCAGGCAAGCGATGCAATGAGAAGAATCAGGCATACGGCAGAAGCCGCGATTTTGCCGCGGTAACGGCGCCATTGCGCGGGCACCCCGGCGATGCCGGCCGTTGCCGACAGACGGTCTTCCTTGTCGCTTTCAATGGATGGCGGCGGTGCGGCCGGCGTGTTTGCCATCTCCGGCCTGGCGCTCTCGGTCGTTTCCGCATTGGCGCCACCGACCGTAGTGGTGTCGATCACTTCGGCATCGTCCGAAGTCCTGCCCGGCGGCCATTGGTCCGACGGTGTAACGTCCGGCAGAAAACGATAGCCGCGGCCGGGGGTTGTCTGGATGCAGCTTCCGTTCGCGCGACCCGCATCCAGCACATGCCGGAGCGCGGCGATCTGAACCGTAAGGTTGTTGTCCTCGACAGCGATGTTCGGCCACACCGCATCCATGATCTCCTGCCTGGAGACCAGCGCGCCGCGGTGGTCCATCAGGACAGAAAGAACGTCGAACGCTCGCGAGCCGAGCGGCACCAAAGCCGGCGCATGCTCGCCATTGAGGCGGAAGAGCGCGCGGGTGCGCATATCCAGCAGGAAATCGTCAAACCGCCAGGTGATCGCTTCGGCCAGCATATCCACGTTCCCCCACGTGAGGGCAATCGAGACGATGGATCAGCCCGGAACAGATTGGCGCGCGCCGTTCAACGGCGAAATTTGCAGATTGAGAGCTTAGGCCGACAGGCCGCCAGCGGGCGATCACGGAATAGCGACTGCGGTATAGGCGGGAATTAACGCCTTTTGGCCCGAATTAGCACGCGGCACATCGCGAATTTATCCCGACTACGCCGATCCTGCGGCGATAAGAAACTCGGTCCGACCTCGAATCAAGGGACCGACTTCAATTGGAGGTCCGATCGACCTGTGACTCTCCGAACGCGCGAAGGATGAACTTCGTGCATCCGTCACGGCCGAAATGAGCCATCGACGACGGAAACCTTGCAATCGGCGGGGATTCTTATTCCGCCTATCAAACATGGAGCACCTACAATGAAAAAGCTTCCGCTCGCGGTGACAGTCCTTGTCGGCTTGTCCACCGGAACCGTGTTTGCCGCCACCTCGGGAACCGCGGCAGGTGATGCGACATCTCCCGCCATGGTGCGGGATGTGGGTGGCCAACCAGCGATGGCTGGCGCCGGGTTCGCCGGCACCAACGATCGGCGCGCAACGGAGAACGGGTCCGCGCGGACCCGCGCTGTGCCGAAGCCCAGCCGCGGCGATCCACCGGATCCGTTCTACAACGCATGGGGAGACGGCGGCTCTGGCTGACCCTCGTTGACGGATGAACCCGGATTTGGGGAGCCGTCTCATGGTTTCCTGCTGACCGGCAGGGCAAGTTTCGTTTTGCGAATACGGCTGGTGCCTGTTCGGTGCGGACGCAAGCACCGAGCAGGCTCCGGCGTTTTGATTGATCGCGTGATTCACGCCGTCTGCCTCAAGCGAGGGCGGTCCGCCAGCGCCTACGCCCCCGCGTGACGCGACAGCACGCCGCGCGAGAGGAAGATGTCCGTAATCCGCTCCTCGATCCGCAAGAATCCCGGCGCTCGGCGCGCAGGCAGACCGCGCGGACGCGGCAGGTCCACCTCCAGCACCTGCTCGATCCGGCCCGGACGCGGCGACATCACCATCACCCGGTCCGCCAGCAGCACGGCCTCATCGATACTGTGGGTGACGAAGATCACCGTCATGCGCCGTCGCATCCAGATTGCTTCCAGGTCCAGGCGCATCTGCTCCCGGCTGAGCGCATCCAGCGCACCGAACGGCTCGTCCATCAGCAGCAGCCCCGGCTCATGCAGCAGCCCACGGGCGATCGCCACGCGCTGGCGCATCCCGCCCGAAAGCTGATGCGGATAGCTGTTGGCGAACTGCTTCAACCCGACCTGCTCCAGCAATTCCATGGCCCGCGCGCGGAACGGTGCCGCCGGCCGGCCGCGGATCTCCACCTGGAACAGCACATTCTGCAACGCCGTGCGCCATTCCAGCAGCACCGGCTGCTGGAAGACGATACCAAGATCGGTCACCGGGCCACGGATGGGCTGGCCGTCCACTCGGACCTGGCCGGCGGTCAGCGGCACGAGCCCGGCCACCAGCCGCAGCAAGGTGGACTTCCCGCAGCCCGACGGACCGACGACGCTGATGAACTCGCCGTCCGCGATGCTGAAATCGACCGGGGCCAGCGCCTCCACCGCGCCGAAGCGCTTCTGCACCCGGTCCAACTCGATCTTCATCGCCTGTCCGCCTTCGCCACCGCCGCGTCGGGCCATACGCTGGCCAGGGAAGCGGCGGCCTCCTTCAAGGCCTGCGCCAGCACCGGGA
>DATNEJ010000276.1:0-8211 GCA_035606775.1 Acetobacteraceae bacterium
TCCCGCACACGGGTGAGCGAGTCAGCCAGGTAATCGATCTCATCATTCGTCGTATAGATCGCGAAGCTGGCGCGTGCCGTGCTGTCCAGCCCGAACCGGTGCATCAGCGGTTCGGCGCAGTGATGGCCGGCCCGAACCGCGACTCCCTGGCGGTCCAGCAGGGTCGCCACGTCGTGCGCGTGCGCCTTGTCCAGCGCGAAGGACACCACGCCGCCGCGATCCTGCGCCTGGCCCAGGATGCGCAGGCCGGGGACAGCGGACAGGCGCGCCAGCGCGTGATCGACCAACGAGGCCTCATGCGCGGCGATGGCGTCATAGCCGATCGCCTGCACGTAATCGATCGCCGCTTTCAGGCCGATGCCTTCCAGGATCGGCGGCGTGCCGGCCTCAAACTTGTGCGGCACTTCGGCCCAGGTGGAGCGTTCGTAGCTGACCGAGGAGATCATCTCTCCGCCGCCCAGGAAGGGCGGCATGCGGTCCAGCAGTTCCCGCCTTCCCCACAGCACGCCGATACCGGTCGGACCGTAGAGCTTATGTCCCGTCCAGGCGTAGAAGTCGCAGTCCAGCGCCTGCACATCGACGGCCCGGTGCACGACCGCCTGCGCACCGTCGAACAGCACCTTCGCGCCGTGCGCGTGCGCGATGCGCACGATGCGCGCCGCAGGTGTCACGGTGCCGAGCACATTGGACATGTGGGTGATGGAGACGAGGCCGACCTTGCCGTCGGCGAGCAGGGCTTCGAATGCCTCCATATCCAGTTCGCCGGCATCGGTGACCGGGGCGACGCGGAGTTCGATGCCGCGATCGTCGCGCAGCAACTGCCAGGGGACGATGTTCGAGTGATGCTCCATTCCGGAGATCAGCACGGCCTGGCCCGGCTGCAGCACGCCACGGCCGTAGCTGTGCGCCATCAGGTTGAGCGATTCGGTGATGTTGCGGGTGAACACGACCTCGTGCCGGTCGCGCGCGTTCATCAGGGTGGCGACGGCGTCGCGCGCGGCCTCGTAGGCGTCCGTGGTGCGCTCGCGCATCCAGTGCAGGCCGCGATGCACGTTGGCGTACTGAGTCTCCATCGCGGTGCGCATCGCATCGATCACCGCGCGCGGCTTCTGGGCGGAGGCGGCGCTATCCAGGAACACCAGCTTCTTGCCGCGCACGGTCTGCGACAGGATCGGGAAGTCCCGGCGGATACGGGCGACGTCGAGCGCGGCAGGTTTCGTCATCACATTCATGCGGCCTGCCTTCTCCACCACTGTTCCACGCTGTCTTCCAGCACGCCGCGGACGGCCTCATCGGTCACTGCGTCCAGCGCCTCCGCCAGGAAGGCGCGCACCAGGATCGAACGCGCCTGGGCTTCGGGAACGCCACGGCTTTGCAGATAGAAAAGCTGCGCGGAGTCGAGCTCACCCACCGTCGCGCCATGACTGCATTTCACGTCGTCGGCGAAAATTTCAAGCTCGGGCTTGGTGTCGATCTCCGCGTCAGGCGACAGCAGCAGCGCCTGGTTCATCTGGTAGCCGTCGGTCTTCTGCGCGGCCCGGGCTACCTCGATGCGTCCCTGGAACACGCCGCGCGACCGGCCGGCGAGCACGTTCTTGACGGTCTGGCGCGATGTGCCGCGCGGTGCGACATGGCGCACGACGGTGGTGAAGTCGGCGTGCTGGATGCCGGCAAGCAGTTGCGCACCGTTCAGGTGCGCGGTTGCGCCTGGGCCGGCAAGATCGACACGCAGTTCGGTTCGGGCAAGCTGGCTGCCAAGGTTCAGGGTAAAGCTGTCGTAGGTGCCGCCATCGGCCACCCGCGCATAGATGGTCGAGACATGGAAGGCGTCGTGTGCCTCATCCTGCAGACGAACGTGAGTCAGCGCCGCACCCGTGCCGACATGGACCTCGATGACCGTGTTGTTCAGCGACCGGCCATTGCCGGCGGACACTTCCAGCACCGTCAGGCGGGCGCCGGCCTCCAGATGGATGGCGTGGCGCGGATGGAATGCGGTCGGGGTCAGCGCCAGGCTGACAAGCTGGACCAGGCCGGCATCGGTCCCGGCGCGCACGCGCAGCGCGGCACCGTCGTGCGCCAGCATGGTGTTCAGCGCGACCATCGGCTCGCGGTCCGGCCAGGTCAGGGTGCCGAAATCCGGCTGGTCGGCAAACCGGGCGAAGCCTGCGGGCGCCTGGGACAGCGGCGCGCAGAACTGTCCGTCGACGAACACCAGGCGCGGGCCGGCCAGCCGGGGCAGGCGTGCCTGTGCGGCGTCGAGCCGCCCGGGGTCCGGCATATCGACATGTGTCTGGAAGGTTGTCTGCGCCAGTGGGCGCAGACTGGTGTATTTCCACGCCTCGGTGCGCCGCTGCTGCTGTGTGCCGCCGGGCAGCCCGGCCGCACGGAACGCATCCGCGGCGGCGGCACGCAGCGCCGAATCCCCCGGCAGAACGCCGCGCAGCGCCTGGTAGCGTGCGAGAAAGCCAGCCGCGCCTCTTTCAACGGGAGCGTTCACGCGGCCTCCGGCAGCAATCCGGCATAGCCACGCTTCTCAAGCTCGAGCGCAAGCTCCGGTCCGCCGGTGCGCACGATGCGGCCGTCGGCCAGCACGTGCACCCGATTCGGCACCAGGTGGTCAAGCAGGCGCTGGTGATGGGTGATCACCAGGGCGGAAAACTCGGGCGTGCGCAGCGCGCTGACGCCGTCGGCGACGATCTTCAGCGCGTCAATGTCGAGCCCACTGTCCGTTTCGTCGAGAATCGCCAGCTTCGGCCGCAGGATCGCCATCTGCAGCACCTCGTTGCGCTTCTTCTCGCCGCCCGAAAAGCCGACATTGACGTTGCGCTTCAGCATGTCGTCCGGCATCGCCAGCCGCTTCGTCTCCGCGCGTACCAGTTTCAGGAACTGCACCGCGTCAAGCTCGCTTTCGCCGCGCGCGCGCCGGATCGCATTCAGGCCGGTGCGCAGGAAATTGGCGTTGTTGACACCGGGAAGCTCGATCGGCGCCTGAAAGGCGAGGAACACGCCGGCAGTGGCGCGCGCCTCCGGCGCCATCGCCAGCAGGTCCATGCCGTTGAACGTCACCGAGCCGGCGGTGACGATGCAATCCTCCCGCCCCGCCAGCACGTAGCCCAATGTCGATTTGCCGGACCCGTTCGGGCCCATGATGGCATGCACCTCGCCCGACGGCACGGTGATATCGATGCCCTTGAGGATCGGCTTGTCGTTGATCGATGCGGCGAGGCCGCGAATTTCCAGCATTCTGCTACCCCACCGAGCCTTCAAGGCTGACCGCCAGCAGTTTCTGTGCCTCCACGGCAAATTCCATCGGCAATTCCTTCAAAACATCCTTGCAGAACCCGTTGACGATCAGCCCGACGGCATCTTCTTCCGACAAGCCGCGCTGGCGGCAGTAGAACAACTGATCCTCTCCGATCTTCGATGTCGTCGCCTCGTGCTCCACCTTGGCGGTGCGGTTGCGGCTTTCGATGTAGGGCACGGTATGCGCACCGCAGTGATCGCCGATGAGCAGGCTGTCGCACTGTGTGAAATTGCGCGCGCCGGAAGCTGAGGGAAGCACGCGCACCAGTCCGCGATAGGTGTTATTCGACTTCCCGGCGCTGATGCCCTTGGACACGATCGTGCTGCGCGAGCCCTTGCCGATATGGATCATCTTGGTGCCGGTATCCGCCTGCTGGTGATTGTTCGTCACCGCGACGGAGTAGAATTCGCCGACACTGTCCTCACCGTGCAGCACGCAGGATGGATACTTCCAGGTGATCGCCGAACCGGTCTCCACCTGGGTCCAGGAAATCTTCGACCGCGCGCCACGGCAGGCGCCGCGCTTGGTGACGAAGTTGTAGATGCCGCCGCGGCCCTCCGCGTCACCCGGATACCAGTTCTGCACTGTGGAGTATTTGATCTGCGCATCGTCCATCGCGACCAGCTCTACCACCGCGGCATGCAACTGGTTCTCGTCACGCTGCGGCGCCGTGCAGCCTTCCAGGTAGCTGACGTGGCTCCGTTCCTCGGCGATGATCAGTGTGCGCTCGAATTGGCCGGTGCTGCGTGCGTTGATGCGGAAGTAGGTCGACAGCTCCATCGGGCAACGCACTCCCTTAGGGAGGTAGACGAAGCTGCCATCGGTGAAGACCGCGGAGTTCAGCGCCGCGAAAAAATTGTCGGCCACCGGCACGACGCTGCCCAGGTAACGCTGCACCAGTTCCGGATGATCGCGCACCGCCTCGCTGATCGGGCAGAAGATCACGCCGGCCTTCTTTAGCGTTTCGCGAAACGTGGTCGCCACCGAGACGCTGTCGAACACCGCATCGACCGCAACCTGGGTACCTTCCACACTGTCGGGATCGACACCGGCGAGGATCGCGCGTTCCTTCAGCGGAATGCCGAGCTTCTCATAGGTCTTGAGCAGTTCCGGATCGACCTCGTCGAGGCTCTTCAGGCCGGCCTTCTTTTTCGGCGCGGCATAGTAGTGCAGGTCCTGGTAGTCGATGGGCGGATGCTCCACCCGCGCCCAATGCGGCTCTTCCATTTTCAGCCAGGCGGCATATGCCTTCAGGCGCCAATCCAGCAGCCAGTCCGGTTCCTCCTTGCGCGCCGAGATCAGCCGGATGATGTCCTCATTCAGCCCCTTGGGCGCGAGGTCCATCTCGATCGCGGTCTCAAAGCCCCATTTGTAGCCGGACTGAGTAACGGACTGGACGGTATCGAGCGTTTCGGTGACGGCTGGCATGAAGAATTCCTATTCGGCGGCCGGAAGCGGCGCGGCCTCACGCGGCGGGATGCGGAACGCCGCGGGGATCTCCGCGTTGCGCATGTCGGCCAGGGTGATCGTCGAGAGCGCCCGATGGATCGCCTCATTCACGGCGTCCCAGCGCCCGCGCATCGGGCAAAGGCTTTGGGACTCGCAGCCCGTTGCCGAACCCTCCACACAGGCGGCGAGTGCGATCGGCCCGTCGATCGCGGCGATCACGTCGGCCACCGGGATGTCATCGAGCCGGCGATTGAGCCGGTAGCCGCCGCGGGCGCCGCGCTGGGATGTGACGAGCGAGCGCGCGGCCAGAATCTTGAGTACCTTGGCGACCGTTGGCTCGGGGATCCCGGTGCTCACCGCAATTCCGGGCGATGTCTGGACCCCCGGCGTTTCCGCGAGGCGCACCAGCACGACGACGGCATAATCGGTCAGTCTCGACAGCCTGAGCATGGCCTGAGAAGCCCCCGAACCAGTGAGTGGCATTAATCGGACTGTGATGGTCCTGATTGCCGGGAAATGGCGCATCCGACAGGCAACGTCAAGGGGCAACGACCTTTGCAGCCGCGCTACCCACAGGTTCACAACTTAGACTGGCCGGTTTAATGGTGCCGCCTTGCATTCAGGAGATTTCACGATGCCGGGCATGATGGAAGGCAAGGTCGCGGTTGTTACCGGAGCGGGAGGCGGCATCGGACGAGAAATCGCCATCATGATGGCTGCCGCGGGCGCCAAGGTGATCGTCGCCGACATCGGCGCCTCCCTTTCCGGCGAAGGCGGGTCGGCGACCCCGGCGGAACAGACCAAGGCCCTGATCAACCAGAAGGGCGGTGTTGCGGAAATCTGCACGGAATCGGTTGCCGCCTGGGGTTCGGCGCAAAAGATCGTGCAGGCCGCGCTGGACCATTTCGGCCGGATCGACGCCGTCGTGAACAATGCCGGCATCCTGCGCGACGTTATCTTTCACAAAATGACCGAGGACGATTGGCTGTCCGTCATCTCCGTCCACCTGAACGGCAGCTTCTTCGTCTCCCGCGCCGCCGCCGAACATTACCGCAAGCAGGAAAGCGGGACGTTCGTCCATATGTCCTCCACCTCCGGCCTCATCGGCAATTTCGGCCAGGCCAACTATGCCGCCGCCAAGCTCGGCATGACGGCCCTGTCGAAGTCGATTGCCCTGGACATGCAGCGCTACAATGTCCGCTCCAACTGCATTGCGCCGTTTGCGTGGAGCCGCATGACCAGTTCCATCCCCGCGACGACCCCGGAGCAGCAGGCCCGCGTGGCGAAGATCCAGCAGATGACGCCGGACAAGAACGCTCCGATGGCGGTCTTCCTGTCCTCCGATGCCGCCAAGGGCGTGAGCGGCCAGGTCTTCGGCACGCGCATGAATGAGGTCATCCTGTTCAGCTCGCCGCGACCGCTGCGGATCATTCAGAAGTTGGATGGCTGGACGCCGGAGAGCATTGCCGAAATTGCCGCGCCGGCGCTGAAGGCGGCCTTCATGCCGCTGGACCGGTCGGGTGAGGTCTTCCACTGGGATCCGGTCTGACGCCACCGGCGGAGGCGTGGGGTCTTCCTACGTTTCCGCCGGTGGGTACTACGCGCCGGGTTGGCCGGCGGCGGTGCGCCGGCAAAGGCCAGACCGGCACCGCCGCCCGAGGCCGGGTGAACGTGCCGGGTGAGCGTGTACTGCCTTCAGGCCGGTAGCGCCGGCCCGGTCAGACAACAGGCGTCGCGAACAAGGCAGCGTGTCCCAGGTAGTAGGCCAGCATCGTCAAGGTCAGTGCTGCCGAGAAATAGACCGGGGCCAGGACGGGCGCCGGCCTGACCGACGGCTGATCATCCGCGAGGATCGCCAGCAGCAGGATGATGATCAGCAGGTGTCCGATCGCGTCGATCTTGCCGAACTCGATCACCGCCGAGGTGAACATCGACAGCAGCACGACCGCTGCCGCCCGCCGTACCAGCATCGACCAGAGCAGAGAAAAGGCCAGCGCGAACTCCAGCATGCCGGCCGCGATCATGTAGAAGCGCGGGTCGAGACCCGCAGTGATCTGCGGATGCGTGGCGAGCACCGGATAGCTCCATCCCGGATAGGCCCATTTCTCAATCGATGCCCACATCAGCGTGATGCCCGTTCCCCACCGCGCAATGTCCAGCGGGCGCAAGCCGAACAGCAGCTCCACGCGAAGTCCCGACATGCCCAAGTAGACCGCGGCCCCAAGGAAGATCGGGTAGTCCATCATGTGAAACAGGCCGTAACTCCAGATCCCCTGGAAGAAGAGGACGAATATTCCGATCGCCGACAGGATCATGGTGGAACGCCAGAACAGGCAGATGGCTATGCCGACCTGCAGGAGCGTCGTCAGGAGAGAGGTGGTGTACAGCTCCGGCGTCAGGATGATGCCGCCCTTGGTCCAGATCGCGACGAAGAAAGCGGCGGTACCGGCGCGTATCAGATCGTCGGTCCGCTCCCTGAGTCCCGCGAAGACCGCGCCGATGGCGCGCGACAACTCGGCGCCGACGCGGGTCCTTTCAAGGGAACTGACGAACCAGAAGATGATCAGCGCCAGAACCACCAATTCGATGAAGGTCGGGTTCAGCACCTTGTGCAGGCCGACAGGCGCGCTCGCGACATTATAGGGCGCGAACCACTTCACGTGTGCCTGCGCCGAGACCGGCACCAGGAGTGCGAGAACAAAGCCAACCAACCATCCCGACGCATCGGACCGAACATGGTTCGGCGGCAGGCGCTTCAACCGGCTTCTTTGCGGCCAGTTTCGGTTCGAAAAGTGTGGCATTCCCCTGCTTCCATCAGCCGCTCCTTCAGCGGCGGCCGAATTGCGTCCGTATGTGCCATTGAAACTATGAGATAACCGTTCTCATGCATAACAAACTTCTGTAGCACATCGAAGGAAATTCGTGATGGTCGCGGTGTTCGCCTGCCTTGCACTCTTTTGCGGCGTCGCCGTCACGGTATCGGCCCGCCGCTACCCGTCCTATGCCCATCGGCTTTCACCCTTCGGGGGTGGAATTTTTGTCGCCGGACTCGTTCTGTTGACGCTCGCTTTTCCAGTTCTGTTCTGAGAGAATCGCCCCATCGTCTTCTTCGCCAGCGATGGGACAGGCCGCGCGTGATCCGACTTGCCGCAATTTTGCTACCCTTAGGCGTTATTATGTCTGCGGCACTCGCCTCAGACGCCGTAACAATCAGTCAGCACAACCGAAAGTTCTCCCCCGGCACTGTCACTATCGCCCGAGGCACGACGTTACATATCGTAAATGACGACCGAGTCACGCACCACGTCTACGTTGAGAGCCCCAGCATGAACTTCGACTCAGGGGAACAGCCCGTCGGTACCAGCGTCGATCTGCGGTTTGACCATGACGGTCTGTTCGCCGTCCGCTGCGCCATTCACCCCACCATGCGCCTGAACGTAACGGTTAAATAACCGTCA
>DATNEJ010000544.1:0-15362 GCA_035606775.1 Acetobacteraceae bacterium
CGGGGCTTGCACGTCCGATCTCGCGTGACTGTTGCCGGCAGGGTAGCGAGACGCCGGTTCGGGGAGCGAGCGCCCAATCCTTGATGTGATAGCGCTACCAGAACAAGTGACGAAAACTGCACGCCACCACTTGTTCCGCTCCGAATGCCTGTCCGTACGATTGTGTCCGACAATGTAATTGACCGTGACAGTGGGCAGGCGCGACAGTCTCTCTCGCCGGCTCTGGGCCGGCTCTCTGTCGTCTGTGTCCAGGGCCGCTGGCTTCAAAACAACAGCCAACGGGAGGCATAAGAATGATCGGCAGACGAGGCGCACTCGCGGCGGGCCTGGCGGCCGGCGTGGTGGGACTACCCACGTACGCGCGGGCGCAGAAATCAGGTGTCATCAAGATCGGCAATACCGTTCCCTACAGCGGGCCAGCCGCATCGTACGGTGTCAGCGGCAAACTGTGGGCGGCCTATTTCGGCATGATGAATGAGCATGGCGGCGCCGGCGGCCGGAAGATCGACTTCATCAGCCTGGACGACGGCTACAGCCCGCCCAAGACAGTGGAAGACATTCGCCGCCTCGTCGAGGAAGACCAGGTCGACTTCCTGTTCGGCACGCTCGGCACACCGACGAATTCCGCAATCGTGGACTACGTGAATCGCCGAAAGGTGCCTCACCTGTTCGTGGCGACGGGTGCCAGCAAATGGGCCAACTACAAGAAATATCCTTGGACGATGGGATTCCAGGCGAGCTACCGGACCGAGGCGCAGATCTATGCCAAATATATCATGCAGGCGGTGAAGGATCCGAAGATCGCGATCCTTTATCAGAACGACGATTTCGGTAAGGACTATCCCGCCGGCGTGCGCGACGTGCTCGGCAATGACTGGGACAAGTATGTGGTGAAGACTGCATCGTATGAAACCACCGATCCAACGGTGGATTCCTCGGTGCAGTTGCTTCAGTCGTCGGGTGCCAATGTGCTGCTGGCCGCCGTTATTCCGAAGTTCGCCGCGCAGGCCATCCGCCGCGTGTGGGACATGAAGTGGAAGCCGACATTTGTCATGACGAACGTCGCGATCTCTGTCGGAGACGTAATGAAGCCGGCCGGGCCGGAAAAGAGCATCGGCATGGTCAGCACTGGCTACCTGAAGGATCCCACCGATCCAAGCTGGGCCAACGACGCCGGCATGAAGGAATGGCGTGACTTCATGGCGAAATACCTGCCGTCGGCCGACGCGACGGACGCGACCTATGTCTATGCGTTCAGCGCCGCCAAAACGATTGAACAGGTGCTGAAGCAGTGCGACGGCAATTTCTCGCGGGACAACATCATGCAACAGGCGGAGAGCCTGCATAACTTCGAGGTCAAGACCCTGCTGCCTGGCATCCTGATCAATACCAGCAAGACGGACCACCGGCCGATCAAGGGGCTGCAGTTGCAGCGCTGGAACGGCAAGACATGGGAACGCTTCGGCAATGTCATCGAGGGGGTCAGTGCATAGCGCGTGATCGTCGCAGGCGGTATCGCCGAAGACGTGAATCACGCGGCCAGACCAGGCGCGTGATCGTCGCAGGCGGTATCGCCGGAAGGGTGGCTCGGGCTGCGAGCCACCCGCGTGGCCGGCGGTGAACATGAACTCGGGCCGGTGTCACATGCGCCGGTCCGGGTGCCGGGTCCGGCCGTTGCGCCCCGGTTCGCGAACGGATCGCATTGCCGGATCGTCAGCACAACCGCCGTTGCGGAGCGGCGTAAAACCGCTTTAGCTGGGCAAGGCTGAGCGACCAGGCTTCGCTTACGTGGCGCGACCGCCTGGACTGAAACAGGAGGAGACCGCAGATGAACGATGTCGCACCCGCCGGCAAACCGCAGAAACTCGCCGTTGCGACCACCGGCGACGCCAAATACGTGACCGGACGCCGAGCCTTCTTCAAATACCGGGACCTCGGCGTCACCGACGCTTCCAACGGCCGCATGCGCGCGCAAGTCACGTCGGCAACCCAGGGATTGGGCAAGCCCACCGGCTGGCACTACCACGTTTGCGAACAGCAACTGGTGTACATGCTGAAGGGCTGGGTTGATCTGGAATTTGAGGATGGCACGAAGGTGCGGCTGCAAGCGGGCGATTCGCTGATGATCCCGGGCGGCACACGCCATAATGAGACCGGAACGGCCGACGAACTGGAACTGCTGGAAGTGTCGGTGCCCGCGGATATGGGCACGGTTCCGTGCGATCCGCCGCCCGGCCGTTCCTGATCACGCGCACGGCCGACCGGAGCGGTCACGCCGCCGGCGCGTGACCGCCTGCCCCCGGGTCGCCTGAACGCCAGACCGGGGCTTCGCCTTCAGCTTGCATTCTGTTTGGCCCTGGACCAGCGGCCCGAATCCTGACCCGCCGGTCGATTGTCGGGCCGCTGATATCCCCTTGTTTTCGCGCGTAGCCGCGAACCTTATCCCCTGGGGGCAGTCCTGCGCGTACACCGGTCAGCACCCGGGGCTACCGGTATTCGGCCCCAATACCAGAACCAGCCGGTCGAACTCGGCAATCGACAGTGTCTCGGCCCGCCGGTCCGCCGCGATCCCCGCTTTCGTCAGCAAGCCTTCGCCGCCCAGCCCGCGCAGCGAGCCGCGCAGCATCTTGCGGCGCTGGCCGAACGCCGCGGCCGTCAGCCGCTCCATGGTCGCGAACAGCGCCGGCGGCGGCTGCACCGCATGGGGCGTCAGGCTGACCACCGCGGACCAGACCTTCGGCGGCGGGGTGAATGCCTCGGGCGGAATGCGCATCACGATCGCGGCGTCGCAGGTCCAGCCCGCCAGCACCGACAATCGTCCATACGCCGCCGTACCCGGTTCGGCGCAGATGCGTTCCGCCACTTCCTGCTGGAACATCAGGGTCAGCCGCTCGAACACATCTGCCTGCCTCAGCCAGCCGACCAGCAGTGGCGAGGCGATATTATACGGCAGATTGGCAACGATGTGCCGCGGCGGCGGCACCAGCGCGACCGGGTCCGCCCGCAGCGCGTCAGCCTCGACGACGCGCAGGCGCCCGCCTGCGTCCGCTGCCAGTTCCGTCACCGCTGCGACCGCGCGCCGGTCGAGCTCGACCGCCGTCACGCTCGCAGCGTCGGAGGCAAGCAACGCTCGCGTCAGCCCGCCGGGACCCGGCCCGACCTCCAGGACATGCCGGCCGGCGAGTGCGCCCGCCTGGCGGACGATCCTGGCCGTCAGGTTGCTGTCGAGCAGAAAATGCTGGCCGAGGGATCGGCGCGCATTCAGCCCATGGCGGGCAATGACGTCGCGCAGCGGCGGCAGGCTGCTCACACCGCCACCGCCAGAGCGTGTTCAATGCGGGCAGAGGCACCGAATCTAGCCCTTCGCTTGAGCGCGTGATTCACGTCCCCAGCGGCTCCGCCTGCGACGATCACGCGCTAGCTCTTTGGTTGAGCGCGTGATTCACGCCTCCAGCGGTTCCGCCTGCGACGATCACGCGCTAGCCCGAGGCATTCGTCCCGGGCTTGCGGATTTCGATGGTCGCCTCGCGGCGCAGGTCGCGCAGCATCTGCCGTGACATGAGTTCCGCGCGGTCGGCGACCAATTTCTGCTCTGCCTGTTCGCGCGTCATCGCCGTCATGTTCTTTTCCCCGCGGGTGCAAACAACCAGCACGGCGATGCCGTCTTGCGCCACCAGGGGGTCGCTCGCCTTGCCGATCGGCAAATTCATGAGGATCCGCTGGAAGGCCGCGGGATGGACGTTTTCCACCCGTATCTCACCGGGGTCGGCCGGGTGGTTGGGGGCGTTGGCCTTGGCGACCTGCTCCATCTGGTCGCAGCCATGCACGCTCGCGGACAGGCCGCGCGCCTTGGCCAGGACCTGTCGTTGTGCCTCGTTCGGCGCCTGGGGGTTGAGCGGCGTGGCGAAGGGCAGAAATGCCTGGCGCACCGTCACCACCGTGCCGGAGTCGCGCCCGACCTCCCGCTTGCCCTGCAAGGTCACGATCGATAGCCCGCCGGGTACTTTCACCGGGTTGCTGATCGCGCCGACAGGCATCTCATTGACCAGGCGTGCCACCTCCGGGTCGAGCTGACTGGTCTGCACCCAGCCCAGTTGGCCCCCTTCAAGCGCCGACTGGGCTTGGCTGAACTGTGCCGCCACGATCGGGAACGGTGCGCCGGCATGCAGCTCCTTGATCACCGTCTCCCCAAACCGTTCGGCGTCCGCGGTGTTGGCGGGGTCGTCGATCGGAATGAAGATTTCGCCCACCCGGTATTCGGGCTTGCCAACCTGTTGTGCCTGCAGACGAATCTGTTCGTCGACGTCCGCCTGGGTGAAATGCACCTTGGCCGTCATCTGGTCGTGCAGCACCTGGCTCCAGGCAAGCTGGGCGCGGATCTGGTCGATCAGCGTCCGCTGGCTCACGCCATCGGCGGCCAGCTTCTGGCGCAGCGCGCCGGGCGCCATGCCGTTGCGCTGCTCGATCTGCTGAATGGCAGCGGCGATCTGCTTGTCGCCGATGACCACCTTGGTGCGCTGCGCCTCCTGGATCCGCAGACGCTCGTCTATGAGCTGGCGCAGTATCTGCGGTTTCAGCCGGTCCAGCACGTCGCCGGACAGCGGCAACCCGGTGGACATCGCGAACAGCCGCGCGCGGTTGTCCACGTCGCTGTTGCTGATCACGTCGCCGTTCACCACCGCGACGATCCGGGTGCCCCCGGGCTGGGCCTCGGTTGCCGTGCCAGCGGACGCTGCTTTCCCTGGCGGCGCGGCGTCCGCGATCCAGGGCGTGCCTGAAAGCACGGCGGCCACCGCCAATCCCGCTGCGACTCGCAGCGGGAACCGCGCGCCACGGCGCGGGGCCGGGCCGCGAGGCGGTCCACCGCGCGCCGTCATGTCAGCCGCCCTGTTCATAGCGCGCGATAGCCGAATTGGCCGATCGTCTTGAAAGTAAACAGGAACATCACCGTGGTGGCACCGTTGTCATTATTGACCGAGGTGTAGCGGCGATAGAATCGCAGGTCAAAGACGAAGCATTCGTCCTCATAAATCGCGTCGCCGCCGAAAGCGACCATCTTGTTCGCCGACAGGTCCCGCCGAGCGAATCCGGCAAACCGGTAATTGCCCCAGGTGGAGGCAACGTTCAGCGTGGCTTCGTTGCGCGGTGTGAAGAACGTGCTCCCAACAGGCGGCGGCATCGGCTGATCGAACAACTGATACTGATCGTAGGCGGAATAGATATAGCCGCCATAGACTTTGAACTTCGGCACGCCGATGCCGCCGACGATATCGGCCCAGTGCACTGCCAGCGAGTTCTTGTCCAGGCGGGCGCGCAGCGTGAGGTCGAGCCAGTTTGCCGGCGCGAAGGTGCCGCGCGCCACGATGTCCGACACCTGGTCGTGCAGGCCGGTATACTCGGGGAACAGGTTGTTCTTGCCGGTCTGGTACGCCTGCCCGATCAGGCCGTCGAAGGTGGTGCCGCCCAGGTACCAGGCACCATGCAGGCCGGCGTTCAGCCGGGTGCCGCCGGTCAGCCGGTCGACGCCAGTGAAACGGTTGAAGCCGAACAGATTGGCGTCGGTGAATTCAAGGTCGAGGCTGTCCTCGTTCGGATAGCGGGTGTTCTGGCTGTCGCCGCTCTGCGGTGCCACGACAAGCTGAAGCATCGGCTCGATCAACTGGGTGCCCCAGGAGCCGCTGTCGCGCGCGAAGGGCCAGCGCACCTCCACCGCCGCCTGCGGCAGGGCATGCACGGCGGTGACCCCGCCCATCGGACCGAAATTGGGCTGCTCATTGAAGAACGATGCGTCATACGCAATCGCATCGCCGTGCAGCGAGACCTTCCACTGGTCGCCATAGGCGCCGGCGAAAGGCCGGTCCCAGTTCAACGTCAAATTCGCGCGCCGCGTGTTGGTGCCGTCGGAGCGGATGACGTTGAAGGCGCCGGTATCGACGGACAGCCGGCCACCCCATCCGTCGGGCCTGCCGAAATAGCTGTATTCGTAGCGCGGCAGCACCACCGGCAGCTGGCTGTTGGAGATCTGGTTGCTGAGACCCTGGTAGAAGCGGGTGTCCAGCCGGGAATAGGCGCCCTCGCCGAAGCCCTCGGCGTAGATGTTGCTGGGCAGCACGTTGGGATCGCCGGCCAAGCCGGTGCCGATATGGAAATCGCGCACATAGTCGCTCGACGAGGCGCGATTGATGTCGAAGCCCCAGCGCCACGTGTCGTTGAAGTTGAACTGCCCCCTGGCCACGATCGTGCCCTGCGGCGAGTTGTCGATGTAGCCCGCGGACCCGTTCAGCAGCAGCGTGCCGTTGTTGAACCGGCGGCGGTACTCGACGTCCAGCTCCGGCCCCGCGCGGGTGGTGATCATCGGCGTGATGGTCGCGTCCGACTGGTCATCCAGGACCAGGTAATACGGCTGCGCAAAGAACCCGCCGATGTTCGAGGAGGTGCCGAACCAGGGGGCGAGAATGCCGGACTGCCGCTTCACGGACGGGTCGGGCTGCGACAGAAACGGGAAATAGGCAACCGGAACACCGTACATCTGCAGCACGGCATCCTCGTATTCGATCCGCTTGTGCTCCAGATCCTGGATGGCGGAGGACGCGCGCACCTGCCAGAGCGGCGGCCTCGTCGGGTCCTTCGCACAAAGATTGCAAGTCGAATAGACCGCCTTGGACATCTCATTGAGCTGGCCATCGGTCCTGCGCGCGCCGTTAGCTGCCAGCCGGCCGTTCTCCGCCAGCAGCGCGCGCATGTCCTTGAGCACGCCCTGCTTCATGTTCTGCGTCATTTCCGCGTAGTCGGCGAACAGCACCGTGCCATCCGGTTCCAGCAAAACCACGTGGCCCTTGGCGGCAGCAACGCCGGTGTTGCGATCGAAGGTGATCTGGTCGGCCCGCAGCACGTGATCGTTCTGCCACGCCTCGACATGACCTCTGGCGATCACCAGGGAGTTCGGCCGGTCATACTCGACCTGGTCCGCAGTGAACGTGACCGGCTGGTTTGACGATACGGCGTGCGCGCCGCTTTCCGCGCCGGCGAGCGCCCCAAGCTGTGCATGCGCGGCAGCGGGCAGGGCAGCCAGCAGCGCCGCGGCCAGCAGCCGCCTGGATAACGCGGCAGCGATGCGCCGCATGCTCAACCGTCTTCCGTGTGCAGCAACAGGGCGATCGCAAGCATCAGGCCGGCGACGGTGGGCGCCCACGCCGCGAGCTTCACCGGCAGCGCGCCGGACTGGCCGAATTCCTCGGCGACCTTGGACACCACGAACAGGGCGAATCCCGCCGCGACACCGCTGCCGATCATGCGTGCGACGCCGCCGCGCCGTGCCGGCCGCATGGAGAAGCCGGCGGAGACCAGGGCCATGGTCGCAGCCAGCAGCGGCAACGCCAGCAATGCCTGGAAATGCAGCCGGTGGCGGATGGAGGAGAAGCCGGAGCGGTCGAGCAGCGCGATGAAGTCCGGCAGCGCCCAGACCGACAGCGTGTCTGGCGAGGCAAAGCTTTCCTGCACGCGGGAGACCGTGAGGTCGGTGGGCAGGTTGATGGCACGCGGCGGTTCGGGAAGCTGGTCCGGGCGGATCGTGCGCGCTTTCTCCAGCGCCCAGTGACCTGGGCCCAGCGTGGCCTTGGTCGCTTCGATGCGCGACAGCAGGCGATCGGCATTATCCAGGCGGAACACGCTGACCTCCTCCGCGGTCAGCTGCTTGCCGTGAAGCTCGACGCCGTGCGCGTGGATGATCGCCACGCCTTGCGGCACCAGCGCATGGTCCGACTGGCGCAGCCAGAGCTGGCCGCCGTTCAGTGCCAGCGGCCCGCCCCCGGTGCGCAGATAGGCGTTGTCCATGATTTCCGCGCGCGCCAGCATCACGGAGGAGACCGGGCTGATCGCCGCGGTGGCGATAATGCCGAGCGCCAGGGCGCAGAGGGTGGGCATGGCAAGGAATTCCCAGGCCGACACGCCGGCCGCGCGCGCGACGATCAGCTCGGACGACCGGGTGAGCCGCCAGAAGCAAAGAATGCCGCCCAGCAGGATCGCGAACGGCAGGATCTGCATGGCGATGTAGGGTAGCCGCAGCGCGGCGATCTGGCTGACGATGCCGAATGTCGCGTCGGGCTTGCTGGCGGAACGGCGCAGCAGCTCGATGAAATCGAACATTGCGACCAGGCCGGTCAGAGCGAGCAGCATCGCCGTCACGGCGGCGGCAAACTGCCGGGTCACATACAGCGATAGGGTGATGGTGGCGGTCATGCGCTGGTGTTGCCCGCCATGCGGAGCCGGGGGATGGAGCGGCGGGCGGCAACGAACAGGCCCGGACCGAACAGCAGCCAGGCACAGATCACGCCCGGCAGGATCGCGTGGACCCACATGAACGGCACCAACGCGTTGTCGCGGGCGGCAAAGTTGTCGATGGCGAGGCCGGCCGCCAGCAGGCCGACCATGACGATCACCGTGGCTATCGGACGGACATAGCCGCCGTGCCGGCGGAAGGTGCCGGTGAGCACCGAGACCAGCGCCACCAGGGCATAGGACAGGGCCGTCAGCGGCACCGTCAGCCGCTTGTGGCCCTCGGCGTACCATTTCGGCAGGTCGCGCGGCTCGACCGGATGCGGGTTCAGCAACGCCGCGAGCGGCACCTCCGACATGTCGGGCGGCCGAACGCCGGTGTCATGGTTCGAATCGCCGAGGTCCAGCTCGTTCTGCTTGAACGTCAGCACGTTCAGCCGGCCGGTCTGGTGGTCGATCTCCTGACGGCTGCCGTTGATCAGGATGACCCGTGGGCCGTTGGGGCCTTCGACCAATTGGCCGCGTTCGGCCAGGATCGTCGAGTGCGCGGTATTGTCCCGCCCGTCATCGACCAGAATGCCGCGCAAGGTGCCGTCCGGATCGCGGGAGCGGACATAGACGGTCAGCTTGTCGGAAATCGGAGTGAACACGCCTTCCTGGAGCAGGAAGGCCGCCATGCGGTTGCGGATCTCCCACTGGAACTGGCGGAAGTCCTTGAGCGTCGCCGGCACCGCGGAAAGGCTGAGCCAATAGCCGGCGCCAACCGCCAGCAGTGCAACCGCCAGGGCAGGGCGTGCGAGGGCGAACTGTGAAAGCCCTGCCCCGCGCATCACCGTCAGCTCCCGGTCGCCCGCCAGGCGGTGATAGACGAACTGCACGACCACGTACGTCGTGATGGGCAGGATCACGGCCACGAAGCTGGGGACCAGCAGGCCGGTGAGATGCAGGAACACCAGGAAGGACAGCCCGCGATTGACCACCAGTTCCACGAAGCGAAGGGACTGGGTCAGCCAGATCAGCGCCGTGAGGCCGCCGGTGACCAGAACCAGGGCCAGCAGGAGCTGCCGGAAGATGTAGAGGTCCAGCTTGGTGACGAGTCTGCCGGCGCGCATGGCGCGTTTCTGCGGCACCCGATCCCGCGATGCAACCCGGTTCGGCCGGCTGTAACAATGCGCCCCGTTCGGCCGCCGGGGAGCAAGGATTTGCTTTTGGCTATGCCGCGTGCAGCCGCGTCGCTCGGGCCAAGGTGCGGATCACCGCGGGGTTTGCCCGGGCGATTCGGGCGAGCCAGGGCTGCAGGGCGGGCGTCATGCAGCCCTGATGCAGCGCCGTGGCCAGGATCATCCGGCCGCGCAGATGGCGCCGCATCCGGCGGTGATACGCGGCGGCCGTCTCGCCCGCCAGCCAGGCGCGGGCAGCGGATGCACCGCTCTGTAAGGCAAGCGCGACGCCGTCGCCAGTGAAGGACGGGATCACCCCGAACTGGTCGCCGATCCGGAAGAGCCCAGACCGGGTTGCCAGGTCGAGGTCAGGCCGGTCCGTGCCGCGCCGCCCCGGGTGGAACAGGTAGCCATAGGGCAGGCCGGCGATTGCCAGCGGGCGAGGCAGGATCGGAGTCGCGCCTCGCAGCCGAGTCTGCAGATGGGGTGCGCATTCCGCGAGCCGGTCCAGCACATCGCCGGGACCAGCCGCGCCGGCTGCCAGCCAGCGCCGGCTGGTCAGCAGGCAAAGCACCGTGCTGCCGTCCTCGACACATTGCAGCCCGGCATAGCCGCCAGGGAACAGCACAAGCTCGATGCACCCGCGGAGTGCGGCGTACTGGGCCGGCGACAGCCGATAGTACATCTTCCAGCCGACCGGGCCGCCGGCCCGATTGGGCCGCGCGGTCTGGCGCAGGTCGTGCTTGCCGGTGGCAAGAAACACGGTGCCTCCGGCAACCTCGCCCACCGGGTCGACACGCACCCTGATGCCGTTTGCGCAAGCGGACAGGCCGCGGGCCGTCGCGCCGCGCAGCACGCGCACGCCCAATTCGGCCACCCTCCCCAGCAGTGCTTCGTCCAGCGTCCGCCGCGTCAGGCCGAAGGCGAGGAACGGCAGCGCCGTTTCCGCCATGCAGGACCCGTGAACCAGACGAAAGCCCGTGATCGGTTCCCCGCCGTACTGCACCGGGTCCACGCCAAGCTGCCGCAGGGCTTCGACCGCTTTCGCCGACAGGAAGTCGCCGCACACCTTGTCGGCTGGCCCGGATAATCGCTCGATCAGGGTGACGGGGCGGCCTGCGGCGGCGATCTCCGCGGCGGCGGCCGACCCGGCCGGGCCGCCGCCCACGATGACGGCGGGCCCGTCGTGCCTGTTGCTCAGCGCGGGCTGCAACGGCGTGACACGCAAAGTCGGAAGGGCACGTGCCAGCTTATCACCGCCTCCTCCGCACCCAGGTCAGCCTCCGCCAGCAGGCTTCGCCAGTCGGCGCGCACAAAGCTGCGGGCGATGGAAATGCGGCCATCCTCGCGCACGAATCGATGCCAGCCGGCGGCGCGCGCCAGCAATGGAAAGCCAAGATAGGACAGGATGTGGCGGTGCAGATCGCCGATGAACCAGCCGCGGGATGCGTTCGCCTCCATCCAGCCGATGAACCGGATGATCTCCTCGCTGCTCAGGTGATGCGTGAACTGTGAGCTGACGATGAAATCGACCGGTGCCGGCGGGTGGAACGCGAACACGTCGCCGGTATGGTAGACGATCGCATCCTCGGGGGAGGTTGCCTCCCGCGCGGCGCGCGTGCTCCAGGGGTTCAGGTCGATGCCGCTGAGGCGCGCGTCGAGGCCGCGGCGCCTCGCCCAGCGGCGGATGCGGCGCAGCGCGTCGCCATGGCCGCAGGCGACATCCAGCACCGAGATCGTGGGCAGCCCCGCCGATTCGCGCGCGAGCCAGGACAGCATGGGACGATGCGTGAGCGTCACCGTGTTGACGCGGGCAAGATCGCGCAGGCAAACGCGGTAGTCGTCGTAGTCCGCGCAGTCGGTATCCATCCGCTCCGCTTCGGTACTGCGCGCCGCCAGGATCATGACGCGATCGCTGTCATGACACCGCGGCAGGCCGATGGAAGGCGAAGGTTTCGACGGTCAACCCAGGCCCGAAGGCCATCGCCATGCCGTCACCCTCCGCCTCCGGATCGCGCAGGATTCGGTCGAGCACGAAGATGAGCGTCGCCGACGACATGTTGCCGAAGTCGCGCAGCACGCCGCGCGAATAGCGCAGCGCCTCGGCCGGCAGAGCCAGCCCGTGCTGCACGGCATCCAGGATCGAACGGCCGCCGGCGTGCACGGCCCAGACGGCGAAATCGCGCGCGGTGCGGTTGCCCAGCACGTCGGCACCGTTGGTGGGCAGCCAGCGGCGGATGCGTCCCGGCACTTGGCCGGACAGATGCATCTCGAATCCGGTGTCGCGAATGTGCCAGGTGATCAGGTCCTCGGTGCGCGGGATCACCGCCGCCGTGAATTTGTCGAGCCTGATTCCCACTGGTTCGGCCGAGACCAGGCAGGCGGACGCGCCGTCGCCGAACAGCAGGAAACTGAGCATCTTCGGCACGTCCTGGAACTGCTCCTGCAAATGCAGGCTGCTGAGTTCCAGATTGACCACCAGCACCCGCGCATGCGGTTCGGCGCGGACGATGTGCCGCGCCAGCTTCAGTGCGTTGACCGCGGCGAAGCAGCCCATGAAGCCGATGATGGTGCGTTCCACCCGTTCCGGCAGGCCGGCTTCCCGCATGATCTGGAAGTCGAGGCCGGGTGCGGTGAAGCCGGTGCAGCTTGCGACCACCAGATGCGTGATGGAGGCGCGGTCGTGGCCGATATCCAACGCCTCGATCGCCCGCATGGCCAGAATAAGAGCCTGTGGCTGAAACAAGGCCATGCGCGCACCGGTAGAGGGAAATGCGCCGCGCCGGTAGAAGCCGCTGCTGTCCAGCACCTGATCGCGCGGCTTCGGGCCAGGCTCCAGGAAGGAGTAGCGGTGTTCGATGTCGGCAAGGCGCGCCATTCGGTCGAACAGGGCGCGCTGATGCGGATCGGCGACGGTGGTGCGGCCGAACTCGACGAACTCAGCGTGGATGTCGTGCGGCGGAACCGCGATGCCGGTTCGGTTAAGCCAGGCCTGGGTCACGTCTTGTCCTTCATCGGGTCCGTTGCATGTAGGCACGGGCCGGAATTGCGCTAGGTCATGCCGGCGAGTGGCAACCCCGAGCTGCCCGACCCATCCCTATCGCCATCAGGCAGCTGCGAATCACGTATGATATTCCCGCCGGTGACAATTCTAGCCGGCCAGGGTCTGTCCTTGGTCAGTGCGCACAATCAGGCTGCTGCCGCGGCGCGGATGTCCGTAAGCACGCTGCCGAAATTCCTTGAACAATTGCTGGAGCAACCGAACGGCACATCGCGAACGCCAACCGCACGCAACAGTGCGAAGCTCCTGCTCTTGCCGGGATCGGCTTCGTGCTGCTCTGCTACGTGCCCGTGCTGCATTGGCACTATCCGGACGATGAGGCAAACGAGATCGCGGATGGCATCGGATAATTGGAAATAATGCCATTGATCACAGGCACCGTGTCTGACCGGCGGCGGGATCATGGCGCCATCTGCGCCGGTTCGCGGCGCTGCTCAGGGCGGCAACCCGAACAGAAGGCGACGCATGCTGCGTGAACGACAACGCCCGCCGCCCGACATTTTCCCGGTCGAGCCCTGGAGCCTGGGCGCCATACGCTTCGACCGTGACCTTGCGCTCGAGTTCCTCGGCCAGGCCGAAACGATGCTCACGCTCGCCAACGGCTATCTCGGCATCCGCGGCATGCAGGAAGAGGGCCGGCCGGTGTGGGAAGCCGGCGTGTTTCTCAACGGCTTCCACGAGCTTCGGCCGATCACCTATGGCGAACATGCCTACGGGTTCCCGCGCGTCGGCCAGAGCATCCTGAACTGCCCGGACGGCACCATCATCAAGCTGTTCGTCGATGGCGAGCCGTTCGTCCCGGCGGAAGCCGAAATCCATGCCTATCGGCGCGTCCTCGACTTTCGGGCAGGCACGCTGAGCCGGGACATCGCCTGGGTCACTCCAGCGGGACGGCGCATGCGGCTGCGGACGGTCCGGCTTGTCTCCTTCGACCAGCGGCACCTCGCGGCGATCCAGTATGAGGTGACGGCGGAGGAGGCGGATGCGGAAATCGTCATCTCCTCGGAACTGGTGCACCGCGCGCCACTGCCGGACAGCGCTGGTGCCGATCCCCGCCTCGCCACCGGCTTTGCCGCCAGGGTGCTGCAGCCCGCGGGGACCCGTCATGCGGGAATGCGGGCGATCCTGACCTACCGCACGAGCGGATCGGGCCTGACCTTGGGCTGCGGCATGGACCATGTCCTGGAGACCGCCTGCCGCGTCACGACCGAGAGCACCTGCGACGATGATTTCACCGCCGTCGTCATCAAGGCGCAGGCCGAGCCTGGCAGTCCGATCCGTCTTCGGAAGTATCTCGGGTACCATTACGCCCATCTGGGCGATCCGGCCGAACTCCAATCCCAGGTCGCCTGGACGCTCGATCGCGCCGTGCAGAGCGGCTTCGAGTCCCTGGCGGAGCGCCAGAGGGCGCGGGTCGATCACTTCTGGTCGCAGGCCGATGTGGAGGTGGAAGGCGGGCCGCCGCAGTTGCAGCAGGTCATCCGCTGGAACCTGTTTCAGCTCCTGCAGGCGACCGAACGCGCCGAAGGTCACGGCGTTGGCGCGCGCGGCCTGACCGGCCAGACCTACGAAGGGCACTATTTCTGGGACATCGAGATCTATGTCCTGCCGTTCCTGATCTACACGAGGCCGCGCATCGCCCGAAACATCCTGAAGTTCCGGTACGAGACGCTGGGGCGAGCGCGGGCGAGGGCGCGGGAACTCGGCCACCGGGGCGCCACCTTCCCCTGGCGGACCATCAACGGCGACGAAGCTTCGGCCTACTACGCGGCCGGCACGGCGCAGTACCACATCAACGCCGATATCGCCTACGCGCTGCGCAAATACGTGGAGATCTCGGGCGACACGGACTTTCTGCACCGTTTCGGAGCGGAAATCCTGGTCGAGACGGCGCGGTTCTGGTGGGACCTTGGCTTTTTCTCGGAACGTCATGGCGGCTGCTTCTGCATCAACGGCGTGACCGGCCCGGACGAGTACACCGCCGTCGTGGACAACAATCTTTTCACCAACCTGATGGCGCGCGAAAACCTGCGCTATGCCGCCGACACTGTGGCGGCGATGCAGCACGACGACGTCGAGGCGTTCGCCGAACTGGTCCGCTGCACCGGCCTCGGCACGGAGGAGCCGAACGAATGGCGGGAGGCAGCTTCGCGCATGTACCTGCCCTGGGATGAGCGCCTGCGTATCCACCCGCAGGATGACAGTTTCCTCGACAAGGAGCACTGGGATTTCGCTGCCACGCCCGAAGACAAGTATCCCCTGCTGCTGCATTACCATCCGCTCAATCTCTACCGCCGGCAGGTGATCAAGCAGGCGGACACCGTGCTCGCGATGTTTCTCCTCGGCGAGCAGTTCACGCTCGAGATCAAGAAGCGCAATTTCGATTATTACGATCCATTGACGACACACGACAGCTCGCTCTCGGTCTGCATTCAGAGCATCGTCGCCAACGAGATCGGTTACGCCGCAAAGGCACTCGAATATTTCCGCTTCGCCGCGACGATGGACCTGGCCGATGTCGGCGGCAACGTGAAGCACGGCGCACACATCGCCTCGATCGGCGGCACCTGGCTCGCGCTGGTGTTCGGCTTCGCCGGGCTGCGGGATCACGGCGGCCGCATCCATTTCCGTCCCCACCTTCCAGCGGAGTGGCGCTGCCTGCGCTTCACCTTGGCGATACGGGGCTGCAGGCTGCGGGTTGAGGCAGGCCGGGAGGCAACCACCTACAGCCTGCTTGAAGGCACCGAACTGGTCTTGTTCCACGAAGGTGAGAAGGTCGCCCTGACGGCAGCGACCCCCGCGGCAACTTGCGCGAATCCGCAGCCCATGCCGGAGCCGGAATCGGCGTTTCCATCGGTCCCGGACCT
>DATNEJ010000280.1:0-9549 GCA_035606775.1 Acetobacteraceae bacterium
TGGAACCAGGCGGCGAGCGCCAGGACCAGCGCCAGCTTCATCAGTTCCGAAGGCTGCAGTTGCAGGCCGCCGAGCTCGATCCAGCGTTGCGCGCCCTTGCCGACATGGCCAATCCGCATGACCAGGATCAGCAGGAAAACCCCCACGCCATAGATCGGCCAGGCAAGCCGGGCGATAAAGCGGATATCCACCAGCGCGATGCCCACCATCAGCACAAGGCCGAACGCGAAGCGCAGGGCATGCCGGGTCGCGTAAGGCTCGGGCGAGCCACCGGCGGCGCTGTACAACGCCGCGTAGCCGACGGCTGCTAAGGCACACAGCAGCGCCACGTACAGCCAGCTTATCTGCATGACCTTGCCGGTCAGATCGAACGACGTCTCGCGCCAAAGCCGCCGCTCCCTCATGGCGCCAACAGTCCGAGCAAATGAAAGCGGGCCGGCAATGCGGTCATGGGTTCGCCTGGGGGTTTGCCTGTGCGATCTGGGCAGCTGGCGGCGCGGTCCGGTTGGACGGATCGCGTTCCAGCACCCGCGCCATGATGTCGCGGGCAATCGGGGCCGCGGCGGCAGCGCCGGCGTTGCCGTGTTCCACGACCACCGACAGGGCGTAGCGCGGCGCGTCGTACGGCGCATAGGCCACGAACAGCGCGTGCGGCCGGAACTCCCAGGGCAGCTTCTCGCTGTCGAAATGGCCGCTTTCGCGCATCTCGCGTGAGACACGGCGCACCTGGGCCGACCCGGTCTTGCCGGCAAGCTGCCAGCGTGAATCGGCCAGGCGCGCCTGTGGCGCAGTGCCGCCCGCCTCATTCACCACCGCCCACATGCCTTCGCGTACCATGTGCAGCAGCCGATCCGGCACCGACAGCACCGGCCACTCATCCGGCGTGGCGCCGGGCTGCAGCGCGCCGCCCAGCTTGCGGGTCAGATGCGGCTGGATGACGCGCCCGCTGGCGACGCGCGCGACATATGTGGCGAGTTGCAGGGGAGTCACCTGGATGAAGCCCTGGCCGATACCGCTGACGATGGTATCGCCGATGTTCCAGGCGTGGCCGTGCGCCTTTCGCCATTCCCGTGTAGGGATCAGTCCCACCTTCTGGTTGGGAAGATCGATATCGAGCTCCATCCCCAATCCGAAACGGTGTGCCATCGCCGCGATCGTATCGATGCCGGTGCGGCGTGCCGCTTCGTAGAAATAGACGTCGCAACTGTTCTTGATTCCGCCGCGCAGATCGAGCAGCCCGTGACCACCCTTGCGCCAGCAATGGAAGCGTGTGTCGCCCAGATCCAGATAGCCTGGACAATTGATCCGGTCGGTCGGGCTGATCGCCTTGGACTCCAGCCCCGCGAGTGCGACGGCCATCTTGAAAGTCGAGCCCGGCGCGTACAGCCCGTTAGTCGCCTTGTTGATCAGCGGCGTGCGGCGGTCGGTCGACCACGCCTGCCACTGCGCCTGCGAGACTCCCGAATTGAACAACGACGGATCGAAGGACGGATTGGTGGCCATGGCGAGCACCTCGCCGGTCTGGCAATCCAGAACGACGGAGCTTGCGCTTTCGTCGCCCAGCCGATCCAGCACCGCCTGCTGCAGGCCGACATCGATGGTCAGCCCAACCTCGGTGCCCTGCACCCCTTCGGTCCGATCCAGTTCACGGATCACCCGGCCGACCGCGTTGACTTCCAGCGACACGGACCCAGCGCGTCCGCGCAAGGCCACATCGTGATATTTCTCGACGCCGGCACGCCCGATGCGAATGCCCGGCAAAGCCAGCAGCGGATCGTCCGCCACGTCGGTCTCATTCGGCGGGGCGACGTAACCCACGACATGCGCCAGTTGTTCACCGAACGGATACAGGCGCGTGGTGCCGACATCGACGACGATGCCGGGCAGGTCCGGCGCGTTGACCTCGATCGCCGCCATGTCGTCCCAAGAAAGGAAATCTCGCACCAGGACCGGAATGAACTTGCGGTGCCGATGAACGTCGCGGTCGATGCGTGCCGTCTCGCTCTCGCTCAGGGGAATGATGCGGGAGAATGCCTCCAGCGTCGTCCCGACGTCGTTCGCCTGTTCGGCGATCAACAGCGCGCGCCAGTTTGTGCGGCTGCCCGCGAGGCTGACGCCGAAGCGATCCAGGATACGGCCGCGCGGCGGGGCGATCATCCGCGCGCTGATCCGGTTTTCATCAGACAGCGTGGTGTAGCGCGCGCCTTCGACCACCTGGATCTGGTAGAGCCGTGCGCCAAGCGCGCCGAGTATCGCCACCTGCCCGCCCATCAGCAGCAGGGCGCGCCGCGTAAAAACGCCGGTTCTTTGCGTGTCGCGTTTCATGCACGCTCCGGATCAGCGATGGAGCGATGGGCGCGGGCCAGCGGAATGGCGATCGCGGGATACAGCGCGGCGGTCAGCGCCGCCTGGAAGACGACCGGCGCCGGCGCGATCAGCCGCCATGTCAGCAGCACGGTCAGCAGCCAGGTCAATGCGGCATCCACCACCGACACCGCCGCGAACACCGCCCAGAGCAGCGCGAAGCCGCGGGGCGCGAGCCAGTAGCGGCAGCGCAGCGCCACGGCGTGCGCGACCAGCAGGATGAACACGCCGACGCCAAGCGGCTGGTAGCCAAGCAGGTCGAGCAGCAGGCCGATGAGGAAAACGACAGGCGGCGACATGGCGGTGGGGCGAAACACCGACCAGAACCAGACGCAGGCCAGTGTGACGGCCGGCAGCAAGGTCGCCTGGCCCCTGATGCCCGTCGGCATCTCCGTCAGCAGCATCACCAGCACCGTCGTGGACGCCGGAAAAGCGTGGCGGGAGATGACATCCAGCCGGCGCCCGATCGTCGGACGGGGCCTGATCCCTGGTGTCTGATCGGTGCGTGCCATGGCGGGACGCGTCAGTGATGGGCGGCGGTCAGCCGCTGCTCGGGTTCGGGCGGCGTGATTCCCGCCAGCCCGTAGTCGAAGATGCGGACGATTTCCAACCGGTTCAGCATCGCCGCCGGCTGCACCTCGGGAACGCCGCTGGCGGTGTGATGCACCGTGCCGATCGGCAGATTCGCGGGAAAAGCGTTCGCCTCGGCGCTGGTGACGACGCGCTCGCCTTCCTGCGGCACCACGCCCTCGGGCCAGAACATCAGCCGTGGCCGCGGGCCGTTCGTGCCGACCATGATCGCCCGCGCCCGCGAATTCTCCAGGATGACGGGAATGCGGCTGTTGAGGTCGGTGATCAGCAGCACGCGCGCGGTCCGTGAGCCGACCTCGGTAACGCGGCCGACCAATCCACGCTCATCCAGCGCGATCTCGCCTTTCCGGACACGGTGGTTCGGACCGACCGCGAGCAGCACCGCCTTGGCATACACCCCGCCGGCATCGGCGACGACGCGGGCGGTGACGAAGGACGCGGCGGGGTCGGGGATCCAGTGCAGGCTCGCCCTGAGCCGCTGATTCTCCGCATCGAGCGCAAGTGCGATCGACTGCCAGCGGCGAAGCTGTTCATTCTCTTCCATCAGCCGGGCATTCTCTTCCCGGATGCCCCACAGGCCCGCGGCATCGGCGACGGCCGTGCTGATCCTTCCCAGCGGTTCGGCCACCACCGCGTAGATCGGCGCCAGGCTGTCGGCCAGCGCAATACGCGCGCGTTCCGCAAGCAGCGCATCGGCCTTGCCGAGGAGCATGACGCCGAAGGACGCGACAATCAGGACCGGCAAGGTGAGCTTTGCCAGAGCTTGCCGCGCCTGGATGGAGAGGCGGATCATCGGAGTGGATCAGCGGCCTGTTAACAGCGTCGGGCCGCAGCATAACTCATTGCGGCGGCTCAATACATACTTGTGAGGACATTTCCGAGGCGTTTCCGCTCCTCGAGCGCGCGTCCCGTGCCCAGGGCCACGCATTGCAGCGGATTCTCGGCCACCACCACCGCCAGGCCGGTTGCGTCCCGCAGCACCTGGTCCAGGCGGTACAGCAGAGCGCCACCGCCGGTCAGCACGATCCCCTTGTCCACGATATCCGCCGCGAGTTCCGGCGGCGTGTTCTCCAGCGCGACCTTCACCGCCTCCACGATGGCGGACACCGGCTCATTCAGGCTTTCCGCGATCTGGTGCTGGCTGACCAGCACCTCCCGCGGCACACCGTTCAGCAGGTCGCGGCCCCGCACTTCCCGGTAGGGTCCATCGGACCCATCGTCCATGATGTTCGCAGCGCCGATGTCCATCTTGATGCGTTCGGCGGAGGACTCACCGATCAGCAGGTTATGGTTGCGGCGGATGTAGCTGATGATCGCCTCATCCATCTTGTCCCCGCCGACGCGAACGCTGCGGGAATAGACGATACCGCCCAGGGAGATCACTGCGACCTCGGTGGTGCCGCCGCCGATATCCACGACCATGGAACCGGACGGCTCGGTGACGGGCAGGCCGGCGCCGATAGCCGCCGCCATCGGCTCCTCGATCAACTGGACCCGGCGGGCGCCGGCGCTTTCCGCGCTCTCCTGGATGGCGCGCCGCTCGACGGCGGTGGAGCCCGACGGAACGCAGACGATGATCAGCGGCGATGCGAAGCCGCGCCGATTATGCACCTTGCGGATGAAGTGCTTGATCATCTCCTCCGCCACCTCGAAATCGGCGATCACGCCGTCGCGGAGTGGACGGCTGGCGGTGATGTAGCCGGGGGTGCGGCCGAGCATTTGCTTGGCCTCCTCGCCGACGGCAACAACCTGCTTCTTGCCGCGCACATCGGCGATTGCCACGACGCTCGGTTCGGCCAGCACGATCCCGCGGCCCTTCACGTAGACGAGCGTGTTGGCGGTGCCGAGATCGATGGCCATGTCGGCGGACATGAAGCCGAGCAGGCGAGCGAACATACCATGAACCTTTGTTGGCGAGGATAAGGCGCGGAAAGGCGCTGGGCTTAGCGTCGCCATGTGCCCACGACAAGAGGCTCGATGACGATAGAGTGATTATGCGCCTCTTGATCGCCGTTTTTCGGCCATCTGCCCGCGACGTTCCGTGCCCAGATTCGATGGCGTACGGAGGAACGGAGTAATGAGAGTGACGCGAATTCTGATGTCTGCCGTGGTTGCGTCGGGGATGCTGATCGGCCTGGCCGCCTGCGGGGCGGACCCCCTCACCCGCGGTGCCACCGGTGGCCTGCTCGGCGCCGGCGCCGGCGCCGGCGTGGCGGCCGCGACGGGCGGCAAGCCGGGCACGGGCGCGCTGATCGGCGGCGGCATCGGTGCGGTGGGCGGTGTGCTGACGGCCCACTAAGAACCTGGCCAGACACCAACCGAGGCATAGCGCGTCCGCGAGGGCGGTTCGAAATACCGCCGCCCCTCCGGGTAACACCTTTTGGCAAATTGTTTCACCAGCTTGGAATCGCTCGACGATTCGACTCGTTTGATATTGTTCCGAGAGACAGATAATGAACGGAGCTGAACATATGCACCACAGAGGCGTCGCCGGCCGGGTTTCCGTCGGTTTGTTGCTGGCAGGGATGACGCTATGCGTCGCGGGCTGCGGCTATCGGCCCGGCGATCGCGCCGTATCGGGCGGCTTGATCGGTGCGGGCGGCGGCGCTGCGCTCGCGGCGGTAACCGGCGGTGCGCCACTGGCGGGCGCGCTGATCGGCGGCGCGGTCGGTGCGGTAGGCGGTGCCGTGACCAGCGGGAACAGCGTCAATCTGGGCCGGCCTCTCTGGCGGTAATAATCTGTAATGTTCCGGGGGCGTCGTACGGCGCTCGCGGAATGAACCGCCTCAGGAATGCAACGGTGCGCCGTGAATTCGGCAGAAAGTCATGGCACCGTCCTGTGCATATCCTCAATACGAAATCATGCGGGAGCCGGTGAACCGACCTACATAAATCGCGGCGCACCGGAACCGGACGTGCGATACAATATTTACGACTCAGGTAGCCGGTACGGATAAAATTGCAGGATTTGACGATAGAATTTGGATTCCCTTACTTGCCATTATCCATTCGGTCCACGGCAGGCCCGGCTGTCACGGCAGTGTCACAAGCAAGACGGTCCGGCGCGGACGGACTGCCAAAAAAAGGGAGGGGACGGCCTTGAATTGCCGCCATCACCACCATGTTCCGCGCGGGATGCCATTCGGCAGCGTTGGGAACCGCCCTGGCAGAGACAGCCACGACGGTGTAACGAAAGATTGCTTTGCCGTCATCGGCGGCAGCGCCGAGTATCCCGGCGGCCGGTAAGCCGAACACTGCCTCGCCTGTGTTGGCGGCCGGCCTCGATAACACCCAAATCGGGATCCGAAGTCCCGAAGGCCGGGGTTGGTGTCAGCCATCAAAGTGCTGTTCGTGACAACCGAGGTCGCGGGCCTGGCGAAGGCCGGGGGCCTCGGCGATGTCTCCGCCGCATTGCCCGCCGCGCTGGTCCAACGAGGCATCGACGTCCGGGTGGTCATGCCCGCCTACGCGGAAATCATCGGCAAGCTGCCGCACATGACCTGGTTCGGCGAACTGCCGGGCCGTTCGGCCATTCCCGGCTGCAGGCTGGGCCGAACCATCCTGCCGGGCGGGGTCGTGCTGTACGCCGTCGCCGCCCCCTCGCTGTTTGACCGGGCCGGCACGCCCTACTGCACGCCGGAGGGCGCCGACTGGCAGGACAACCATCTACGGTTCGCCCGCCTGGCCCTGGCCGCGGCGGATATTGCACGCGGACTCGGCGATCCCGGCTGGCTGCCCGACGTGGTGCATGTGAACGACTGGCCCGGCGGTCTGACCCCCGCTTATATGCGATGGGACGGCACCAGTGTGCCGACGGTCCTGACGATCCATAACATCGCCTACCAGGGCAATTTCGACGCGGCGCAACGGCACAGCCTGGGCATCCCCGACGCGGCGTTCGACATCAACGGCGTGGAGTTCCACGGCCGCGTGTCCTTCCTGAAGGCCGGCAGCTACTACGCCAGTCACGTGACCACCGTCAGCCCGACATATGCGCGGGAGATCACCACCGAAAAACTCGGCGCCGGCCTGCACGGGCTTATGCAGCGGCGCGCCGCTCTGGGCCAGCTATCGGGTATCGTCAACGGCATCGACGAAAGCTGGGATCCGGGCAGCGATCCGCACCTGCCGCACCATTTCGACCCCGACGACCTGGACGGCAAGCAGGCGAACGCCGACTCGGTGCGCACCGGCCTGTGCCTGCGGCCTTCCGACGGACCGCTGTTCGGCATCGTCTCCCGGCTCGTGCACCAGAAAGGCCTCGACCTGGTTGCCGATGCGGCGAACGAGATCGTCGGCAGCGGGGGACAGATCGTCATCCTCGGCCTGGGTGACCCGGAGATCGAGCACATGCTCAGCCGCACCTCCCGCCGGCACCGCGACGACATCGGCGTGCTGATCGGCTTCAATGAGCCGATGGCTCGCCGCATCGTGGCCGGGAGCGATTTCACCCTGATGCCATCCCGGTTCGAGCCCTGCGGCCTGACGCAGATGCAGGCGCAGCGTTACGGCGCGCTGCCGATCGCGCATGCCACCGGCGGCCTGGCCGATACGATCGACGACGGAGCGACCGGGTTCCTGTTCTCCGATCTTTCGTCCGCAGGCCTGATGACGGCATGTCACCGGGCCTTCGACGCCTATCAGGATGAGGCGCAACTGGCGGAGATGCGGCGAACGGCGATGGGGCGGAACTTCGAATGGACGGAGGCCGCGGCGGAGTACGAGCTGCTGTATCGCCGGCTTTGCGGCCGGCCCCGGGACGGAATGCGAGAACGGCCCTCCCACGGTACGGCGTCACGCACCGTGCAGCCCGCGCCGGCGCGCCCGACGCCGCTGGAGGGGCTGGAAAAGGCAGCGTAGGGCGTGATCGTCGCAGCCGAAAGTACCGACAACGTGCATCACGCGACCCGGCAAAGACGTAGAGCCTCTTCGGTGTCTCCGTCTGCACCGAACAGGTTCCAGTCTGCTGCCGGAATCCTTGTATCCGACCTCGTATCGGTGATTCGTTCGTAGCGATGCCACGTGTGCCGGTCGCGGGTCACGCGAACAAACGTGGAGCCTGCCCGGTGTTCCATCGATACCGAACAAGCTCCGGGGGAACGGCCTAATGGTAGAAGATGATGCTCGTCCCCTGGCGCTCGAACCGGAAATCTACGTGGCGCATAGGGGCGAGACTCAGCTTGATGCTTTCATGCCGCTCCGGCGGGGCGAAGAACACCATGAAGCCGCCGCCGCCCGCGCCGAGCAGCTTGCCCCCTGTGGCGCCTGCGGCGCGCGCCGCCTGATAGGCTTCGTCGATCACGCCGGTTGAAATGCTGCCGCTCAGGCTGCGCTTCAGCAGCCAGTTCTCGTGCATGATCTCACCCACCGCACCCACATTCGCGCTGCCCAGTTCGCGGCGCATCACATCGACCAGCTCGACCATCCGCCGCATGGCGTCCCGCTTGCTTTGACTCGCCTGCATGTCCTCCGACTGCTGGCGCAGCAGCGCCGAGGCGGAGCGCGTCTGCCCCGTGTAGAACATCACCATCGAGCGCTCGACCGCCCCGATGACACCCTCCGGCGCCAGCACAGGCTCGACGTCGATCGTGTCGTCGGGGTTGAAGCGGATCACGTTCATGCCGCCCATTGCCGCGCCGAACTGATCCTGCTTGCCGATCGGCTCATTCAGGATATCGAGCTCCACCTCGCAGGCTTCCGCCGCCAGGTCAGCCTTCGCCTTGTAGATACCTTTGTAGGCATAAACGCAATGCAAGAGGCCGACCGTGAAGGCGCTGGAGGAACCAAGGCCGCTACCCCGCGATGGCACATCGGCGATCGACGTGATCTCCAACCCGCCGGTGATCCCAAGCTTCATCAGCACCGCCTTGAACAGCCGGTGCTGAAGCTGCGCCGCGGCGCTCACCTCCTCCGTCTGCGAGTAGCTCACCCGAAGCGTCTCATCGAAACGCTTGTTCACCGTGATGTAGACGAACTTGTCGATCGAGGTGGTCAGAACCGCACCGCCATGCGCGCGGTAATAGCTCGGGATGTCGCTCCCGCCGCCGACAAAACTGAGACGCAACGGGGTCTTGCTGATGATCATGACTCAGCGGGCCCTAAAGCATCACCTGTTGATCCGCGACGCCGGCGCCAGCGCGGATCAATGGGTGTTCGTCATCCTCGCGCACGCGATAGAGCGCCTCGATCGCTTCGGCATCGGCGCCGCGGCGCTGGTACGCGTCGGCGAACCGGCGCATTCTCACCTCCTCGGGGCACGCGACGTAGATTTTCCGGGCAGCCATCGCGACGAGGGGTGCGGAAAGCAGCGCGGGGCAGCCTTCCACGATAATGACGCTGCCCGGTTCGGCCCCCAAGGCGTGCCGCCCAGGCCGGCTTGTCCGATTCAGCGCATCATAGGCCGGGCAAAGCACCGAACGGCCCGCCGCCAGCGCCGCCACGGCCCGTTCGGCCGCCGGCAGGTCGTAGCGGCCCAGCAAACCGGGTTCGCGGTCCGCCTCGCTACGGATCCAGTGGTCCAGAGGCACCAAAATTGCCTTAAGGCCGCGTGCGCGAAGCAGGCAGGCCAGCGCCGATGCCAGGCTGCTTTTCCCC
>DATNEJ010000565.1:0-7824 GCA_035606775.1 Acetobacteraceae bacterium
GTGTAGGACCGGCGGCGCGCCTCCGGGTCGTGCAGGGTCGTCAGGATCGCCACCTCCTCCACGTCCAGCGTGGCCGCCAGCGCCCGCAGCTTCGCGCCCACCGTGGCGGGCGTCCCGTACAGCGCCCGGGCGCGCAGCCGCTCAATCCGGGCCTGTTCCCCGTCGGTGTACACATAGGCGGCCGCCTCCTCGGGCGAGGGCAGGGCGGTGAACACGCCCCGGTCTCGGCCCAGCCGCCACATTTCGCGAGAGGTGAACAGCCGCGCGGCCTCCGCTTCGGTTTCCGCTGCCAGCGCCCATACGCACACCGCCGGCAGCGGCTGCGGATGCCGCTCGCTGGGCCGGTAGCCCTCGCGATACAGGGCGAGCGCCTGTCCCGCGCCCCGCCCGTCGGTAATGAAATGCGCGAAGCAGAACGGCAGGCCGAAATATGCCGCGACCTGCGCGCCATAATCGGAACTGCCGAGGATCCACACTTCCGGCACGGTCGGCCCGCCGGGCTGGGCGCGGATCTCGCGGAACGGGTGGCCCTCGATCAGCCTTTCGCCTTTGAGCCAGGCAAGCAGATCGCGTACCGCGGCGGGAAAGTGTTCCGCCGCGGTTTCCGCCTGCGGATTGAGCGCATAGGCCGTCATCCCATCGGACCCTGGCGCCCGCCCCAGGCCCAGGTCGATGCGTCCCGGTGCGATCGCGTCGAGCACGCGAAACTGCTCCGCCACTTTCAGGGACGAGTAGTGCGGCAGCATGACACCGGCCGAGCCAACGCGGATGCGGGAGGTGGTGGCGGCGATGGCGGCGATCAGGATTTCTGGTGCGGTGCCGGCCTGGCTGTCGGAGTTGTGGTGCTCCGCGCACCAGTAGCGTGCGTAGCCGAGCGCCTCGCAGTGCTGGGCGAGGCGGATGCTTTCGCGGATGGAGGTGTCTGGGGACCGCCCGGTCACCACGGTCGACTGGTCCAGCACCGATAGCCGAATCATTGTAGTCTCCTGACGGTCCCGCGGTCGCAAAGCCGCCGAATCAAGGCGCGCCGCACCGATTGTGCAAGGGTAGACCGTGATCGTCGCAGGCGGGATCGCCGGAGACGTGAATCACGCGATCAAACCTCGCGTGATCGTCGCAGGCGGAACCGCCGAAGACGTGAATCACGCGATCAAACCCATCGCGTGATCGTCGCAGGCGGGATCGCCGGAGACGTGAATCACGCGATCAGACAAGGCCATAGGGCCTGTTAGGTGCCTCTATCTGCACCGAACAGGCTCTGGCGTGACGCATCGCGGCTCAGGGCACAACCAGCGGAAAGGCCAGGCTCAGCGCGGCGTACAGCACGCCGCCGACCAGAAAGCCGACCAGGGTGCCGTTCACCCGCACGAATTGCAGGTCCTTGCCGACGCGCAGTTCCAGCCGTTCGGTGATCGTCCGCGTGTCCCAGCCGGTGACCACCTGGGCAATGAAGTCGGCAAGCTGGACCTGTGCGACGGGCAGCACCGAGCGCACGATATTCTCCGCACCCGTCTGTATCCTGGCGCGCGCGGCGGGATCGGCTTCCAGCATCGCGCCCAGGTTGGCCAGCGCGCCTTCCAGATACGTGATCGTGCGTCCGTTCGGCTTGGCGGCGTCTGCTTCCAGCGCGATCCGCATCCGCGCCCAGACATCCCACAGCCAGGCCTGGATCGTTTCGTGCGCGACCACACGGCGGATGGCGGCGCCGACTTCAGCGGCCCGCTCCGGCTCCTCCTCCATGCGGGTGATCTCCCGGCGCACCCACTCGTCGAACGCCGCGCGCAGTTCGGAGCCGTCGGGGCTCATCTTGTCCAGCTCCGCATTGACCGTCCCCAGCACCCGCCGCGCGATGGAGGCGCCGAGCGCCCAGCCGACGAGGCGGCCGCCCTGTTCGCGGACCCGCTCCTCGATGACGGTCCGCAGGGCGTCCTCCTTGCTGGCGAGCAGGGTCTTCAACTGGTCGAGGATGAAGCCGAACATCTCCTGATGCCGGCCGCCTTCGACCAGGCTGTGCAGCGCCCGCGCGACCACCATGCCGGCCCCGGGGCCGCCGACGATGCGCGGCACGATGCGCGCGACGACCCGGCGCGCCCGTCCGTCCTCGATCGTGGAGAGCAGGCGGGGCAAGGTCTTGGCCAGTGCCTCCGCGGCCGGGCGCGCCGCAATGGGATCGGCCAGGAAGCGGTGCAGGAGGCCGGGCAGGTCGAGCCGGGCGATGACGCCCGCGACCTCGGAGCCGGTAAATACATGTGTCGCTATGAAGCGGCCCAGCGCGCGGCCCAGCCGTTCCTTGTGGGTGGGGATGATCGCGGTGTGCGGGATGGGAATGCCGAGCGGATGGCGGAACAGGGCAGTGATGGCGAACCAGTCGGCGATGCCGCCGATGAAGCCGGCCTTCGCGGCGGCTTCCAGCAGGTCGGTCCACCAGCCGGGCGGCATGGCGAAGCTGGCGAGGGTCAAGGCCCCCATCAGGATCAACAGGGCGGTGGCAAAGGCACGGTGGCGCCGCAGGTCGCGGCGGGCTTCGGCGTCCGGGTCAGGCTGGGTCATGCGCGGTCTAGTAGCGCATGGCTGCCGATGGGTCGAAACCGGGCCTGGAGCGTGATCGTCGGAGGCGGCATCGCCGGAGACGTGAATCACGCGATCAAACAAGATAGAGCCTGGCCGGTGCGTCTATTTGCATCGGCCAGGCGCTATCGCGCGCTCCGCGCGGTGCGCAGGGCGGGCAGCACCTCGGTTTCGAGCAGCGTGCGCGAGGTGCGGGCATCCGCCTCGGACGCGCCGCGCATCCCGCCGGCCATGGCGATCTTGTCGAGACCCAGCGCCGCCAGAGCGCGCAGCCGCGCGATGCAGGTGTCCGGCGGGCCGACGATGGCGAAACGGTCTGTGAATGTGTCGGTCAGTGTTCCTGCCTGCCGCGAATCTGCCTGCGTGTGCGCTCGCATGTCGTAGGAATCGTGCAGGTGGTGCAGCACGGCGCTGTCGCTTGCGGAGACCGGGCCGCTGGCCTTGCCGTGCATCACCGAGAAGCGGGCGAATGTCGTGAGTCCACCCTTCACCAGGTCGCGGGCGCGGGCGATGTCCGTGTTGCAGCCGCAATTCACGTAGGCACCGAACGAAACACCGGCCGGATCAAGGCCCGCTTTCGCCCGCGCCGCGCGCGCAACGCCGATGCCCCAGGCGATGCGGTCCACATCGGCGCCGACGGCGAACATGACGCGATCGGCGAGCGTCGCGGCCAGGGCGATGACGCGCGGGCCGCTGGCGGCGACCTCGATCGGCACCGGCTGTCCGCCGGCGATCCAGGCGATGCGGCTGGCCGGCGGTGCGTCCGCCAGTTCCAGTTCCGACAGGGGCGGGGCGAATTCGAGGGGAATGTCGATGTCGGGGAATGCCACCGGTTCATTCGTCAGGTAGGCGCGCAACTGGCGCAGGTAGCGGGCGAAATACGCCAGCCGCGCGGGTGCCCGGCCGAGATGTGCCAATGCGGAGTCGCCGCGACCGATGCCCAGCACGGCACGTCCAGCGGCGATCCGCTGCACGCTGGCAACCGACGCCGCGGTCACCGAGGCGTGCCGTGTGACCGGGTTGGTGACGCCGGTGCCGACGCCCAGGCGCGTCGTTGCGGCGGCCGCCATCGCCATCGCGATGTACGGATCGCCCGACAGGTTCTGCGAGTCGACGACGAGCAGGCCATCCCATCCCGCGGCCTCGAGGGCCTGTGCCGTGCGCGCACTGCCGCGTGGCGAGGCAACGCCGGTCGTCCAGATCTCCATCGTAGCTGCTCCTGCTTGTCCGGGGTGGATGGTAGTGGTCGGCGGCAGGATCAGTCGATGCGGTCGGTCGAGGTTGCGGATGGTGCGGGATCGTCATGGTCGGTGATTTTGGGTTTGTTTGATTTGATATTGGACAATCCGTCGTTACTCGGAGAGGCCATTCTGCATGCTCCAGTGAGCGGTGCCCGCCATCGTCTGGCTGCCACCCGTCGCTGATGTCGGAGGATGCATCCATCATCGCGGGTCCGCTATGATTCGGCTCTCAAATTTTTCTCCGGAACTCCGGACGTTACGCAAATCGGACACATCGGAGTACGGCATTTTGGTGCCATACCCGCTTGCGTCTGCTCCTCGGCCGTGCGACATTCGCTAACCGATATGACATAGTTACAAAAGCAAGTATAAACATCAAACAAAGACTCTCGTCACATGTCTACTATCCGCCGTGCTCGAATATACAATGCCGTATTCCTTATGATGGCGCTCGCCATACTCGTCTTCGCCATGTTCCCTGGCCGCTTCGATGGCGACTCGAGCGGTCAATACCAGCAAGGCCTTACATTCGTCTTCGACGATCATCACTCCGTTATGAACGCCGCCATGCTTGGCGTGCTTTCGGGCATTGCCAAAGGGCCCGGCCCCATGTTCGTCCTGCAACTCGCCCTGTGGATAGGAGGGCTGCTTATCTTTACGGACGCACTCATTGCATTCGGCGACCCGGCCGTGGGACAGGCTATATCGATCCTTTGCCTCATTCCTTTACTGTCCTTTGACTTTTTCGATATCCAGAAGGACGCGCTGTTCACTGCGCTCCTTGCTGTGCTGATTGGGATCGGCACGCGCACACTGCTTCACCGTTCGGCCATGCTCCTGATCGGCGCCTTCACGGCGTTCTGCTTTCTCATCTTCGCGCTCGATACCCGGCAAAATGACTTCTTTGCTCTGATCCCGCTGTGGTTCCTGGTCCGGCCGATCTATCAGTTGAAGGCACGGGCAATCCTGGCTTCCGTCGGAGTCGGAATCGTCGTGTTTGCACTGGCAGCGTATGCTATCTGGCGGATCGATGACGACGTACTCAACACCCATCGCAGCCATGCCATCTATTCGTTGATCATTTTTGATCTTGCGGGCATTTCGGCCCGCACTGGTCAGGACGCCTCGGGTGGGCTGCTCCCTGATTTTTCGGCTAACGTTGCGAAATGCTATACCCCGCACGAATGGGATGCCTTCCTTGGCGGCGCGTGCCGACCAGTTGGCCTGGCAGCACAGCATCTCGTGGCCGATGACCGCGGCCGGGCCAAACTGGAGTTACAGTGGGTAAAGGAAATCCTGCTACACCCCGTGGCCTATGTTCGGCATCGCGCGCACAATTTCGGCTGCCTGATCCGCCTCGGTTGTTATCACATCCCGGACATGAGTGCCGGATGGGCCCCCCGCCCCTGGGATGAGCCGGACATGCGGGTGACGGTTGGGGCGCGCGTGATCGGGGCGATGGCGCAGCATATGTGGCGAGGCCCGCTTGGTTCCGGCGTGCTATGGATCTTGGTCCTCTTGACCGAGCTTGGCATTTCGGCCCATCGGCTCAGACGATCTGGGTTTGAGCCGATACCCTACTTGGCACTTGTCCTGGCGTCCGCCGGCCTCTGCTACACGCTATCATTTGCAATCGCGAGTGTCGCCGACCAGTTGCGCTATCTGCACCCGGTCTTCTTTCTGGCGATAGTCGGCGTACCGTTCGCCCTGACTCTCCTACGGGCCGCGGTCGGCAAGATGGAGTTTGCATCTACTGAATTCTCTCGGAGGCTGCGAAGCTTGACCTCCGCAGACGACGCGATGCTAAAAGCTCCGATGGGCACTATCTTTCAAACGTCTTTCGGTATGCTTGGGTGGAAAAAGGGCTCTGAAAGGGATAAATCGTCGGCAACAGGCCGAGACCACGACATATAGGTGCGGAGACGGTTAAGTCCGCGACTTCCGCCATTATCCCGACGGCACGAGGTTGTGGCACGTGATGTCAGCGGGTTCCGTCGAAAATCGGATAATGCAGATACGCCAGCATCTTCGTTTCGCGCCTGCCACGGGACACGGTGTCCAGCACCAGGCCTGTCACGAAGCTCAGGAAGCCCAAGAGCATGATGCCGGTGGCGAGAACTGCCGTCGGAAGCCGCGGCACCAAGCCCGAGCGCAGATACTCACTGAGTAGCGGAATGCCCAGCGTGATGGATATTATGACAAACATCAAACCAATAACGGAGAAGAAAGCCAGCGGGCGTTCGTGCTTGAACAACTGTCCGATCAGCCAAAGAATCCGAAATCCGTCACGCCAGGTGTTGAGCTTGCTGGCGGAACCCTCCGGACGGCCGCGATACGCGCCTGTCACATGTGCCACCGGCATTTTCAGTTCCAGCGCATGCACGGTCAGCTCGGTCTCGATACCGAAGCCGCCGGATGTCGCGGGAAAGGATTTGACGAAGCGCCGGGACAGCACCTTGTAGCCGGACATCATATCCTCGACCCGATCGCCGAAGATTTTGCGCACTGCACCGGTCAGCATGACATTGCCCAGCCGGTGGCCGGCACGGTAGGCGGCGGCGCCGGTTTCCTCGCGGATGCAATTCACCAGGTCGCAGCCCTGATCCAGGGCAACAGCCAGCATCCGGGACGCAAGGCTCGCGTCATAGGTGTGGTCGCCATCGACCATCAGGTAGAAGTCCGCCTCGATATCGCGGAACATGCGGCGCATCACGGCGCCCTTGCCCTGCTGCGTTTCGTACCTGACCACCGCACCGGCAGCCGCGGCGATCGCAGCCGTGCCGTCGCGGGAGTTGTTGTCGTACACGTACACCGCCGCCGCGGGCAGGCAGGCGCGGAAATCGCTCACCACCTGTGCGATCGTCGCGGCTTCATTGTAGCACGGGATGAGCACCGCGACGGACGGCTGCCTGGCGCGGGCGGCGGGCGCATCGTCCAACTCCTGACGGCTCATGCTGCGGGTCACGGCGCACTCCTGTTCGCGCATTGCTGGCACCGATGCGGGATTCCCGCCAGCCGTTTCCGGCAAGCGATGAATGCGGCCAATACAGGCCCGATGCATCGTCAGCCCAGAACCTGTTCGGTGCGATAGACGCACCGACCAGGCTCCAACTCTTTCTTCGATCGCGTGATTCACGTCTCCGGCGAGTCCGCCTCCGACGATCACGCTCTAGCACCGCGCCCCTGCCTTGCGGCCCGAAATGGTGTAGCGGTGCGGCAGGCTGTCCGCCAAACGCTCGGACCGGCCAGGGAGGACTGACATGAAGTTCGGCATCGCCATTCCCACCGACGCGGATTCGTGGCGCCTCGTCCGGCGGGCGGAGGAACTCGGCTTCCATCACGCCTGGTTCTACGACACGCAGATGCTCAGCGCCGATTGCTTCGTCGCGATGGCCGCCTGCGCGATGAAGACCACGCGCATCCGGCTCGGCACCGGCGTGCTGATCCCGTCCAACCGCATCGCGCCGGTCGCCGCCAACGCCTTTGCCTCCCTGAACAAGCTGGCGCCGGGACGCATCGATTTCGGCATCAGCACCGGCTTCACCGGACGGCGCGCCATGGGGCTCGGTGCGGTCCGGCTGGCCGACATGGAGGAATACATCCGCATCGTGCAGGCGCTCTGGCGCGGGGAGACGGTCGAGGCGGAGATCGAAGGCAAGCAGCGCTTGATCCGCCTGCTCAACCCCGAGCTCGGCCTGGTCAACACGCGGGATCCGATCCCGCTCTACATTGCCGCCTCCGGCCCGAAGGCGCGTGCGCTGACCGCGAAGCTGGCGGGCGGCTGGATCGATACCGGCACCTCGGTCGCCGGCCATCTCGCCGGGTTGAAGCAGATGCGCGAAAGCTGGCGGCAGGCGGGCCGCGAGGCCACCGGCCTGAACGCCGTCGCCTGGGCCGGCGGGGCGGTGCTGGCAGAGGGCGAGCCGGCCGACAGCCCGCGCGCGGTGGCCCAGGCCGGGCCGCGAGCGGCCACTCTGCTGCATCGTGCAGCGGATCAGGCGCTGGGCGGCTATCC
>DATNEJ010000027.1:0-5506 GCA_035606775.1 Acetobacteraceae bacterium
CGGTCAGCGACTTCGCCGATCATGTCGATCACGCGGTCAACCGCATCGGGATCGATCATGTCGGCATTTCCTCGGATTTCGACGGTGGCGGCGGATTCAGTGACTGGCCGGATGCGGCACACAGCGCCAACGTGACGGCGGCGCTGGTGCGGCGCGGATACGACCGCGGTGCGCTGGAAAAACTGTGGGGAGGCAACTTCATGCGCGTCATGCAGGAAGCCGAGGCGTTTGCCGACCAATGCGCACGGTAGCTCTGCGCAACGGCCTGACCGTTCCCGCCGTCGGGCAGGGAACCTGGTATATGGGTGAACGCGGCAGCGCCGCGCGCCAGGAAGCCGATGCCCTGCGCCTGGGCATCGATCTGGGCATGACCCTGATCGACACGGCCGAGATGTACGGCCAAGGGGGCGCCGAAGAGGTGGTGGCCCAGGCGGTGGCGGGGCAGCGGGACAAGGTGTTCATCGTCAGCAAGGTGTATCCGCAGAACGCGTCGCGCTCCGGCGCGCCGGCGGCCTGCGAGCGCAGCCTCAAGCGATTGGCGACGGACCGGATCGATCTTTATCTGCTGCATTGGCGCGGCAGCTATCCGCTGGAGGAAACGGTAGAGGCGTTCGAGCGGCTGAAGAAAGCTGGGAAGATCCGCGACTGGGGCGTGTCGAACTTCGACACCGCGGATATGGAGGAACTGGTGAAGGTGCCGGGGGGCGGGAACTGCGCCACCAACCAGGTGCTGTATCATCCCGACAGCCGCGGCATCGAATTCGGCCTGCTGCCCTGGACCGCTCAGTTTGGCATGCCGATCATGGCGTACTCCCCGCTCGGCCATAACGTGGCACGGCTGTCGCGATCGCGCGCCCTGGGTTCAGTGGCGAAGCGGCACAGCGCGACGGTGGCGCAGATCGCCATCGCGTGGGGGTTGCGGCATGGCAACGTCATTTCCATTCCCAAGGCGGCGGACCTCCAGCACGTGCGGGAGAACGCGGCGGCTGGGGACATCGCGCTGGCGGCGGAGGACCTGGCGGAGATCGATGCCGGGCATAAGCCGCCGGCGCGCAAGCAGCTGCTGGATATTCTTTAGGTTTCTCACGGCGTATGGGGTCTTGGGAAGAATGGGTCTGCCGATAGCAGGCGAGACCTTTGCGAAGGTTTGGCAGGCTCTTTGCGGCACTCCCGAAGAAGCGGCCAACATGAAGGCCCGTTCCGAATTGATGCTGAGCATCAGCGGGCGCGTGAAGGTGTGGAACCTTCCGCAAGACGAAGCGGCGAAGCGTGTCGGGCCGACGCGGCCCCGGCTGACTGACCTGATGCGCGGGAGGACAGACAAGTTCTCGCTGGATGCGCTCGTGAACACAGTCACGGCCGCCGGCTTCACCCTGCATATCAAACTCGAGAAAGCTGCCTGATCCGACCAGGAGCTTTTGGGTACAAGCCTTGCGTTGCGCCTTGCCGGGAGGTGTCTTCCGGTCCGCGACAGTCTGCTCTTGCTGGCCCTTCCGTGTGTCCCTTGCGATGTCCCGATTTTCACTACCTCACGGTGTAAGGGGTCCTTTTAACTCGTCGAGCCGCGAATTGCCCGTCTTTCACGGGGCAAGGGGTATTTTCGTCGCGCTGGCGCCACCTGCTCCGACAGCGGCGCGGACGATCTGGGAGATGAGTTCTTCTTCCCCGAGATCGACGCCGCCTGGCGCGCCTGTCCGGCTGACGAATGTCTGCCCTGCCGGCGTGCTGTTTCCGGTCGAATGGTCTCGGTCGCCGCGTTGCATGAGGTCGTTCCCGCCGGTTCCAGTCGGCGCCGCTTCTGTGGCTGCCTCTGCCGCCTCCCTGGCGGCCTCGGTGGTTTTCCTGGCCTCAACCCGCGCCGCTTCCTCGTGCAGCAGGGTCTGCTTCCACGCCGCCCACACCTCGCGCGGGGCGAGCAGGGAGACGCCGTTCTCCGGACGGAGCACGCGCAGGATGCGATCCTGCGTGCGGGTGATGGCTAGCGCGGTGCGGGTCAGCCGCTCCTGCAACGCGGGCGGCAGGTCGGGATCGATGGTGCGGCCCATCAGGTGGGGGAAGGCCGCGCTCAGAAGGACGAATTGGGAGACCAGGGTCATCTCGATGACATCGATCGGGTTGAACTCCTGGAAGGCATCGATGACGGCGCTGAGGCAGGCCTCCGGATCGTCGCCCTGATCGGGCATGGCGGCCGAGGTGGCGCGGATGGCGCGGCGGAGGGGATCGGGCATCGCCGGGATGGCCTGCGCCGGGGTGGCGGACGGAGCCTCTAATGACACCGCGTGGCTGATGTGTAGGGGCGGCGCGGGGATGGGCCTGGCTTTGGAGGGGAGCGAAGCGGCGGGCATAGAGGCGTTCCTTTCTTGAACGGAAAGGGAACATCATATGAGAATAATTACCTCATGCCAATAGGAATATTGGTCCAAAAGGCCCATTTGGTCTGGCGCACCCAGGCCGTCCATTTCAGGCGATCTCGCACCAGAGTTCGGCCTCTGAGTCGCGGCCATACCCGACACCTCGGGCCCGGACACAGGGCGACCTCCTACAGTGCACCCCCGAACTGGCGCGCGCTCAAACCTGGCCGCGCAGTTCGAACATAGTCAACATCGCCCGACCGCGCCGCATAGCACTTGTCTGCCCATGCATCGCCGGCGGATTACTCAGGCATCGGTGAGTGACGAGCAATCGATGGAAAACGTGTAAATGAAGAATCAGTGCTTTTCATCCCGTTCGCCGGTTTACTCCTCGATTTTCGAGTAAAGGCTTTCCCTCCCGTCGGAACTCGCGGCCAGGGATGCTCAGAAGATCACGGGCGAGCGGGGCTGGGTGATAGATCCTGACCCGCAGCAGCACGTCTCCATCGTTGCGCTGCTCGGTCGCGCAGCTGGGCTGGCGAGGTTAGTTTCGGCGCCGCACGCGACCGGCGGGACCCCGTTCTTAAGTTGGCGCACCAAAGTGTGATGAGACGGTGCTCACACTCGCAGTCGTCACGCCAGGAGCGCACCCGACCGCCGGCACCATGGCGTAGCCATACTCCATGCCGGCAATCACCCACCGGTTTTACGCAGCAAAGAGCTAAAGCATTTTCACAGCACCCGTTTTACTCTCCAGTTATGCAACGAAGGCCCCTCTGCTGGTGAATGCCGTCGATGTTGCGCGATCGAGTCAGTAGCGAGCGCATGGCCACGCCCAATCACCGAGGCACCCGAACGGTTTAATGTTGTGCCTTGAAGCAGTCGTGTAACGTCGCACCAGCGACTGGCATCGTTCGACTGACCAGCGCAACGCCCACGACAAGATCGCACAGTCTAAAGGGGGGACCAGAAATGGCCTATCATATGGAAGGGCGTTTACTCGAGGTTTGCGACTGCCGTGTCCTATGTCCGTGCTGGATCGGCGAGGATCCTGACAACGGCACTTGCGACTCAGTCCTCGCCTACCACTTCGACGCCGGCTCGATCGACGGAGTTGATATCGCGGGACGAACGTTTGCCATGGTGGCGCACATCCCTGGCAATATTCTCGCAGGGAATATCCGCGCCGCCGTCTACCTCGACGAAGGAGCTTCGGCCGCGCAGGAAAAAGCGCTGCTGGATGCCTACACCGGCAAACTCGGTGGGCCACTCGCCGAGTACGCCAAGCTGATCGGCGAGATCGTATCGGTTGAGCGTACGGCGATCACCTTCGATGTGCAGGGAGGCCGGGGTACGCTCAAGGTCGGCGAGACCAGCTATGCCGAGCTGGAGCCATATAAGGGCCCGGATGGCGCGACCACGGTGCTGAGCAACACGATCTTTTCCACTGTCCCCGGTGCCCCTGTGTTTGTGGGCAAGGCAACGCGCTATCGTTCGAAGCACTCAGCACTTGGCCATGACCTGGACATCGTCGGACACAACGCGCTGCAGAGCACGTTCGTGTTCGACGCCTAGCGTCGGTAAACCTGCTGGCGACGATGCTGGCTGTGCGCGCGCGGAACTGGTTAGTACCGATCATGGGCGGCCTGACCGGCGTGGCCTGGGTCGCACTGTTCTTATGGGAGCGGAGCCCATATAGCCGCTACCTCGACCACGGCAGTTGGACCGATACCGGCTTCGCCGCCGCCATTTGCCGCGCGTTGCCGAGCGGCGATGTGCTGTTGCCCGGACTGCTCTATGTCGGCGGCTGGCTGCTGATGTCGGCGGCAATGATGCTGCCGAGCACTCTGCCGCTGTTGCAACGGTTCGAACGTCTCACCGCTGCGCGTGGCAGCCAGGCCGAACTGATCGCGCTGCTGATTGCGGGCTATCTACTGGCGTGGCTGGGTTTCGGCCTCGCGGCACATCTGCTCGATGCGGTACTGCATGTGATGGTACAGCGATGGACCTGGTTGACGTTCAACGCCTGGGCGCTGGGCGCGGGTGTGTTGGCGATTGCCGGGCTGTTTCAGTTCAGCCGGTTGAAATATCACTGTCTGGACCAGTGTCGTACACCGCTGAGTTTCATCATCCGGCACTGGCGCGGCATCACGCCGCGACGCGACGCCTTTCTGCTCGGCATCCATCACGGTGTATTCTGCGTCGGCTGTTGCTGGGCGATAATGCTGCTGATGTTCATCGTCGGCACGGGGAATGTAGGCTGGATGCTCGCACTTGGCGCGGTGATGGCGATGGAGAAGAATGCGGCCTGGGGTAAATGGCTGAGCCGGCCTTTGGGTTTTTCTCTCCTTGTCGGAGCAGCGATGATCATAGTTACCAACCTCGGTACCTGATCTCACCTCATACTTGCGAGTTGGCATTGCGTGTGCGGCCAATTGAGGATGCAAGCGGTGCCCTGCGCCCGCAGCGGGATGCGCTGGGAAGGAACGCCGGAGAGGGTTATCCTGATTGAGGCAAAGGCGCACCTGCGGGAACTGGCATCGCCGGCCACCCAGGCCAGCCCCTGTCTCTCAAGTGGATTCGTGCCAGCCTCGGTTTGGTCAAAGCCTCACTTGGCGTGCCGCCGGACATCGGCTGGTCTGGCACGTAATACCAATACGCAAACCGGCTCGCACAATTCTACCTATTGTCAGACCTGAACGGGATACCTGCCGATCTGGCGCACATCTGCTTCGTGAATGACCACGATATGACAGGACGACTTCAATAGGCGAATGGCAGGAAGCTCTTGGGGTGGCTCATGAGGTTCTGGGCCTCGGCAACCCACGCCTGCTGGACTATGTCCATCAAGTCTTCATCGAGATAGCCAAACTGCCTCCTGTGTCACAGGGGCAGTTTACCGATGGCTGTGCATCGGATCGCCGGCAGCGCTCAGGGATACATGCGTCGCGCTTTGGTCGCGAAAGCTCGGAGCACCCTGCCTCGCCCCAGCGCCCTAAAGGAAAATCCCCATCCCGACCAGCAGCAGCACCATGAAGATGATGGCGCCCAGAGTGGCACTCGTGAATCCCTGCCAGAACCTCTGACGGTCGGCCAGGAAGGCTTCCGGGGTTTCCGGTCCCGAGAAGCTGGAACTGCTGTGGTCGGCCATGTGG
>DATNEJ010000038.1:0-5374 GCA_035606775.1 Acetobacteraceae bacterium
GGCCGAGGTCCGGCTCCGGGATCGGCTGCGCCAGGTCGATACCCCGCACCGTCGCGCCAAGCACCGCGCCCGTGGGTTCGATACTGATCATCAGGCTTTCCTTCCTGGTTTTGTTGGGCCGTAGATTACGGCCTGCCTTGAGTCAGGTCCACCGCGCGCCTGGTTCGCCGGCCGGCGCTCAGTGCGCCGGCGCCGGGGATATATAGTGCGCCGAGGTCGCCTCCCCGCGGTCGGCGTCCACGACGTATCCCTTGCGCGCCGCCCAGAACAGCTTCTGCCAGTAGAGCGGCAGGATCCCGCCGTCTTCCATGGCCACGCGCGTCGCCTCGGCCAGCAAGGCGTTGCGCTTGCCCTCATCGAACTCCGTGGCAGCCTGCTGCAGGATCGTGTCGAACTGATTGTTGGAATAGCGTGCCCTGTTCAGCGCCCCGGTGCCGGCTTCCTTGTTGTATGTCGCCAAGACGCCGGACAGGCCGTTCAGCGAGGAACTGGCGACGCTGCCGTAAGAGAAGACGAACACACTGAATGCCCGCTGCGTGGCACGCGGCGCATAGACGTTGTACGGCAGCACCTCCACCCCGTTCATGTGTATCCCGCCGCGGGAAAACATCTGGCCCAGTGCCTGCGTGACCTGGGAGTCGTTCGGGAAGCGGTTGTTCGAGCCATGGATAGTCAGGCCGAAACCGTCAGGATAGCCGGCCTCGGCCAGCAGCTTGCGCGCGCCCTGCGGATCGAAAGCCATCGGCTTCAACGCAGGATCGTAGCCGCCCATGCCTTCGGGCACCATCTGGCCCGCGGGCTCTCCGGCGCCGGACAGCACGCGTTCGGTGATCGCAGGACGGTTGATCAGCTTCGACAGCGCCAGCCGCACCCGCCGATCCTTCAGCGGATTGACGTGCAGGGGTGCGCCGCTCTTGTCGGTGACGAAGGGGCTCTCATCGCGCCCCTGATCCATCCCCAGGTAGATCATCCTGGTGGAAACGGCGGAGTACACCGTCACGTCGCTGCGCTTCTGGAACAGGCCGATATCGGATGGCGGGATCTGCTCGATCACGTCCACCGCACCGGACAGCAGCGCGGCGCTGCGGGAAGCGGGATTGCTCAGAAACCGCAGGGTGATCGTGCCGAATTGCGGTTTGTCGCCCCAGTAGTCCGGGTTGGCGTCCATCACCACCCGATCCGCCGGCGTGCTCATGCGGAAACGGTAAGGCCCGGTGCCGATCATGGCCTTCCCGCTGCTGAAATCCTCGGTTGTGACCGACGGTCCCAGCGCGGCGGGGACGATGAAGATCCGCCCGATCATGTCCATCAGCAGCGGCGTCGGCGCCACCGTGTGGATCCGTATGGTCAGCGGATCGATGACCTCCGTCTCCTTGACCGGACGGACCAGGCTTGACAGCGGACCGGGGCTGTTGGGTACCGACCGCGCGCGATGCAGTGAATACGCGACATCCTTGCCGGTGAACGGCGATCCGTCATGGAATTTGACATTCGGACGCAGCTTGATCTCCCAGGTCAGCGGATCGATCAAGGTCCAGGACACCGCCAGCGACGGATGGATGCGCAGCTTCGAGTCGAAGCGGATCATGCTGTCGAACATGTTCTCGGCCGTGGCCACGTCGTTGCCCAGGTCCGAGTACAGCGGGTCCAGAGAGTTCTGCTCGGTTGCCCGCCCGATCGTCAGGTCAATCGCGTGTGCCGGCCGTACGACAAGCGTGGCGGCAATGGCGAAGCCGAGCGCCAGAATACGTATCATAATTGACGTTTCCCCAAAGGCGACGATGCGCCGCTGAAGCGTAGCGTGGCATTCCGGCGGCGCCCAGTCACGCGCACCATCGTGGGTTCGGCTATGCGCCTGTCGCAGCGTCCCCGCGGCGTGGTAGGTTAAACCAGGGACGCGGAACGCCGCAGGGAAGACAATGGCTCAGCAGGAAAGGACGGACGGCAATGCCGTCGATTGGTTCATCACCCGTCATGTGCGGCATGGCGATGGTGCGCGCCTGGCGTTTCGCGACCCATGGCGGTCCCTGACCTACGCCGGCCTATCGGATGCCGCCGGCCGCTTCGGCTCCGCCCTGCGCCGTGCGGGGATCGGCCGGGAGCGCCGGATCGCATTGTTGCTGCTGGACACGGTCGATTTCCCGATCGCGTTCTGGGGCGCGTTGCATGCCGGCATCGTGCCGGTACCCATCAACACGCTGCTCACCGCCGAGATGGTCGCATACATCCTGACCGACAGCCGCGCGGAAGCGGTGGTGGTTTCGGCACCGCTGCTCGACGGCTTGCGCCACGTGCTGCGCGACGCCGACGGCCTGCGCCGCATCGTGGTATCGCAGCCTGATGGCTCCGCGAGTACGGCAGGCGACGATCCGCGCCTGGCGACGTTTCCCGCACTCCTCGACGACGGCGATCCGGCGGCGCCGGCCGTGCCGGCCTCCGGCGATGAGGTGGCGTTCTGGCTCTATTCGTCGGGTTCGACGGGGGCGCCGAAAGGCGTGCGGCACGTCCATGCGAGCCTGCGGCACACCGCGGAGACCTATGGCGCCGGCGTGCTGGGGATCGGGCCGGACGACGTGATGTTCTCCGCCGCCAAGGCATTCCACGCCTACGGGCTGGGCAACAGCCTGACCTTTCCCATGGCGGTCGGCGCGTCGGCGGTGCTGCTGCCGGACCGGCCGACGCCGGACGCGGTGCTGGACGTGATGGAGCAACACAGCCCGACTTTGTTTGGTGGCGTCCCGACGCTGTACGCCTCCCTGCTGGCGAACCCACGCATCCGTCCCGGGGCCGGGTCGTCGCGACTGCGCCGCTGCATCTCGGCCGGCGAGGCACTGCCGGCGGATATCGGCAGGCGCTGGAGCGGGATGGTCGGCGTGGACATCCTGGACGGCATCGGCTCCACGGAAATGCTGCACATCTTCATCAGCAACCGCCCCGACGACATCCGTTACGGCACCAGCGGCAAGCCGGTTCCCGGGTATGAGGCGCGCGTGCTGGATGAGCATGGCCATCCGGTGCCGAACGGCGAGGCGGGCGAGTTGGTGATACGCGGCGACAGCGCGGCCGACGGCTACTGGAACCAGCGGGAGAAGACCCGCAGGACGTTCCGCGGCGAATGGACCTACACGGGCGACACCTATATCCGCGATGCAGAGGGCTATTACCGCTACTGCGGGCGCAGCGATGAGATGCTGAAGGTCAGCGGCGTCTGGGTGTCGCCGTTCGAGGTCGAGGAGGCGCTGATTTCCCATGCAGCGGTGCTGGAGGCCGCGGTGGTCGGCAAGCAGGACAAGGACGGGCTGACCAAGCCGAAGGCGTTCGTCATTCTGCAGGAGGCCGCCCGGCGGGAAGACCCGCAGGCGGTGACCGGCGCGTTGCAGGCGCATGTGAAGGAGAAGATCGGCGTGTGGAAATATCCGCGCTGGATCGAATTCACCGACAGCCTGCCGAAGACGGCGACGGGGAAGATTCAGCGGTTCCGGCTGCGGGAAACGTGATACCCCCGGAAAGTTGCTCAATGAGATGTGCCGGGATGGGGTCTCATATCAACGGTCATAAGGAATGACCGTCGATGGGATTGGCGGGCGATGCCTGCGCCAACGCTTTGTCCGAAAGCTTCTTCACGACGCTGGAACGCCCGTTGCTCGACCGCCCCCATTTCGCTTCCCAAGCGGAGGCATGCATGGCCTGCCCCCAATCTTGAGCCGGCCTCGGCGTCCGATATGAGGCTGCATCCAGTAAGGCAACGCTAACGACACTTGCGTAGATGTCCGAGCTTGCATTGGGGGCAAAGATTTCGTCGGGTGCTGTCTTACCCCAGGAGACCATCTCATTGAGGAAGCTATCCGGAGGTGTGCCTCGGTTATGGACTTTCTACTTTGCGGCCTGAAATGCCATGGAACCCGCTCCACCAAATCCTGATCCTGTGGCCGACCGAGCCATCTCGACAATCACTTCAGGGATAGCGAACCCATTTTACTCGCATTCCACAACTTGGCGTTACCCGACCGGGCTACAAGTCCAGTAATCTTGAGGGACATTATCCGCGTCTTGTATATTGGATTTAAGTGGTCCGAGCAACAGACAAGAAAACCAGTACCGTAACTCGGGATGGCCAAGCAGGCCCGCAAAAGGAGGGTTGCTATGGGAAATTTCTACAGCAATGTCATCTCTAATGACTCAAGGTTCCATAATCTGAACCGAGTTGCGGATTTAAATCTTCTCGAACCAAAAACACGCAGCATCATTCAAACCATTATCGATAGGGCAACGCAGGGCGGCATTCCGGTGATGGTGTTTGAAACATTTCGCAGCCAGGAAAGGCAGGCCCAACTCTTCGCTCAGGGTGCGTCCACACTCAAGACGGTTGGGGTCCATCACTATGGCCTTGCCTGCGATATAGTAAAAGATATCAATGGTGAACCGAGCTGGAAAGGAGACTTCAGTTTTCTCGGCAAGTTGGCTCACTCCGTGGGCATGATTTGGGGAGGAGACTGGGGAGATCCGAAGGCCAAGCATAGCTTCGTTGATTCGGACCACGTTCAACGGATTACACTAAGGCGGCAGGACGCACTATTTACCGGCGACTGGTATCCAGACGATACCTATGACCCGTATCGAGATCATTAGGAGAGTGGACCCATCGTCCGGTTAAATATACCGATCGTCACGCTGTTTCTGGCGGCGGCTTGCCCATTACCGCAGGCAACGTACGTCCTGCGGTCGACCGGGAAGGACTGGCTTCGCATTGGACCCGCCCCGGATGGAGAGGTGATCATGAGCTTCACCCTTCAAAAAGGCGAAACGTCAGTGCCTCTGGCGGCGGTTCAGGCCAAAGTTGAGCGCCTCGACAATCAGCGGCATGTCGTCGCTCCAGACATGGAGCATGCTCCGGCCTACATTCGAACCAAGGGACTGTCAAAGGTCTCGGATGCGCCAGACGGAGAGTGGCGTCTCGCGTGGTGTTCCCACAAATGAGCAATTCTTTGAGTTGACCCCTTTCGGTGGGCCTCATCCCAAATACGACATTGGAAACGGAAGCTGGCCGGCCAGGAGTAGCGGTACGCCCAGGTCTTTAGCATAAGGCTGGCGATCCTGATCCGATAGCTGGAATGGATCGAGGAACACCAGAGTGGCCCTCGCACTTACCGCGTGCTTCAACTGGTTCGCTCACCGAACGGCCACGTCATTCAGCGCGGCTGCCGCCCCCCTGCTGCGCGCATCCTACCACTCGATCGTGCCCGACACGGGCGCGGGCAGTTCGTCGGCGCTTGCCGGACGGGAATCCGCTGCCTCATCCGATGGCGGGGCCGGCGGCGGCAGGTAGAAGATGCCACCCACCGTCAGCACCACGCCGCCATCGGCGATCGCGTGC
>DATNEJ010000056.1:0-6969 GCA_035606775.1 Acetobacteraceae bacterium
AAGTACTTGTTGAGAGTGGACAATAACATGTCTGACCGCTGTTCGATCCGGGACACATTCTCCTGCTTGATCCCCAACTGGTCCGCTATCGCCGTCTGAGTCTTGCCGAGCGCCTTGCGCAGGTCATGCAGGTTCATTTCCTGCGCCGCCAACTCAGCCGTGCGTGCCATCACAGCTTCCCGCTCTTCCCGCGGCAGCCGAGCCAGCACCTTGTTCAGGGGCACGCCCATTCGATCCTCCATCAGGTCCAGCTCGCCCATCGCCGCTCGGCCAGCGCGATCAACGCATGGTAGAGGCGCGTCTGTGACTGTCCGCGCTTGTCGCCAGCCGCCAACAGCACCCCGATCCGCTTCCCATCGAAGGCGAACGCCACGCGTCAAACCGTAATTCTTTGAGATTGGCGATGGTGCTGCCCTTCAGGGTGTCCACGGTCGGTCGGCCGAGCGTCGGACCGAACTGCGCCAACAGACCGGCATGGGCCAGCAATTCTATCCGAACGGCAGCCGGCAGATCATCCAGTTCGGCAGCAAGCTCACGGTGAAACTGCACGTCCCAGGGCACTTCCTGAATATGCGCCTGTAGGCATATACGGTCAAGAGCATGTGGGAGATATATGCGGAGCTGCCCATTGGTCCGCGCGGACGCGGTTGCGCGTCAGGCGGCCCGCGTCCTGTCCGCACGCCCCGGTTTCACCATTCGCTGTCGTCGTTGCAGAAGTGCACGCGCGCGAAGGAGTTCCGCTCCCGTCACCACCAGGGGCGCGCATCCTTGGGCTTCCCAGGTGAGAGCCTGGAAATCAGGGCGCATCATCACCACGGGGACATTCGCGAAGGCGGCGCGATCCCCGGTGTCGAGATACGACTCCGCCGGAAGCCCTTCAGCGAGCAGAACGTCGTGCCTGTCCAGTTCGACATGCCAGTAGGTGATTGATGCAACGTCGATCTGCCGCACGCTCGTGCCGTTGATCAGCCGCTTCACCGGGATCAGGACGCCCTCGACATAGACCGCACGCGCGGGGGACAGCAGCAAGTCCCGCCGCGGCAGGCCGTCGGCAAACGCCCCGGCCCGGACGCAAACGGGTAGATTGTCTGCCGGGCGGGGATCGCGTGTCATATCAATGCGGCGGTAGCCCACCCAGCGGACACGCTGCGGCGATGGCTGGAGGAGCGTGACCACCTCATCACCAGGTCTCAGCGTTTCTACCGCGACATCGCCGAGCGGTGTACGGATGCGCGTTCCGGCGCCGAAGCAGGTGACCGGGGGTGGCGGCGTGAGGGAGACCGTGCCGTTAGTGACGAAGAACGTGCTGCTGCTGTAATCACCGACCAGGGACAGTGCGGCGAGTGAGGCGGTGCCTTGCAACAGGGTCAGCGTGCCGATGCCGCCGGCGCCCGAGGTCCAGACGCCGGTATCGGCGGCGGTGGCGGCCTGATCGATCAGCACGTCGCCGGTGCCGTAGCCGGTGATGGCAGGTGTCGCCGATGTCGTGGTGAGGATGATCGTGCCGTTCGCGCTGACGAGGCCCACGCCGTTGTCGACGCCGGCGCCGATGGTCAGAACCGGGTTCAGGCCCGACACTTCCAGCGTCCCCGAACCCGTCAGGTTGGAAACCGTCCCGTCGATAATGAGGTTATTGTTGACCCCACTGTTCACCACCGCATTTTCGACGATGCCGTTGTTGACAATGGACCCGTAGGTACCGCCGGTGATTGTGCCGTTGTTCAACACGGGGCCATCGACGTTCGTAAATGGCTCGACCACATTGGGAGCGACGACGATCGTGCCGGGCACGGTGGCAAGCCCGAACGTGGCGTCGGGATCGATTGTAAGCGTGCCCGGCGACGCGGTGCCGGAGTTGCCCACTTCGATGATTGCTGTCGCGTCGAGCCCGACAAAGCCCAGGCCGAGAAAACCTCCGGCAAGCTGCACGGTCGCGTGGTTGCCCGCGAACAATGCGCCACCCGCGCCATCGATCTGGCCGGCAATTGTCAGGCTGCCACCCATTGCCTGAAGCAGCCCGCCATTGCCGAAGGAAACGGAGCCAGCCGACAAGGTACTGCTGCTCACTACGTCCAGTGTCGAGGCATCCCCGATCGTGATCGAGCCAGACTGGAAGATGCCGCCGAGTGCTACGTCACCGCCTGTGGTCAGGGTGGCGACATTGCCTTGACCGCTGATGATCTGGAACAGGCTGGCGTTATAGGGCTGGCCTGCGATTGTGCTGGTGATGGTGACGGAGTCCGCCGATCCAGGGGCAACCGCGGTCGGCATGCCGCCAGTGGTGACGTCCTGCCAGTTGGCCGTGTCGCCCCAGTCGCCACCCGCCGTGGCGGTCCAGAGATACTCATTCCCAGTCGTCCCTGCGCTCGGCGGGTTGCTGCCCGCGCCCGCGGTCCCGGCCGCAAGCACGATGCTCGTGCCGGGGGACTCCGCGTCAAACAGCGAGGTGGCAAGAAACGTCGCACCGTCGTAACTGCCCGCCAGCGCGAATGAGGCAATTGCCGTGTCGTTGCTGGAGATTGTCAGTGTGCCGAGACTGGGGCCGGTCGCGGCGTAACTTGCCGTCGCCGCGGTCACGCCTGACAGGAAGATCTGGTCGCCCTGGGTGAATCCTTCGATCAGCGGTGTATTCGCCGGGCTGGCGCTGTCCACCTGCACGACCAGCATGCCCGCGTTGTCGTCGAAAATGACCGGGTCCGAGACGCCGGCTCCGATGGTCAGGGTATCGTCATCCGCGGAGGGATCGACCGCCAGCGTGCCCGTACCGCTGATATCGGCGACCGTCCCGCCAAGGATGACACCATCATTGACAAGTGCGTTGATCGTGCCGCCGATGATCGTCCCGAGATTGGTGCCACCAGTTACAACACTGGCAAGGATGGTGCCGGTATTGCTGTTCAGGTCGACCATCGTGCCGTCGGTGATCGTGCCGGTGTTGACGACATTCGTCAGCGCTATCGCGCCGGAGATCGTGCCGTTGTTCAGTACGCCCGACGCAATGAGAGTCCGCGTCGGGTCTGTGGTGAATGTCGCGCCCTGATATACCCCGGGTCCGATCTCCGGGGTGAATCCGTTGGAAATCACAAGGCTCGCGCCTGGATCGACCGTCACGGTGCCGGCGGAGGCGGTGCCGGCGGTCCCCACCTCCAGCACACCGGCCGGATCGAGCGTGAGGGTGCCGTCGACGAAGACCAGGCCGTCCACAACCAGCGAATCGGCAGCAAGAACATTCACCACCTGCGGGGTGAACGAAACCACGAAGAATGCGGAACTGGCGGGACCGGACTGCTGGACGGCGGTGTAATTGCCGATCGTCAAGGTACCTGATGTCGTCACGGCTGCCGCCTTTCGCTTCCGCGTCCGGCAGGTCACCAATTTCTGGGTGAGCCAGGGGGGCGCTGACGTTACTTTACATCAACGATACGGGAAACATGAGGCGGAATCGACGCCGCCATGGCTGCATTCACGCAGACGGAATCACGTGGCGATTGCATGCCGATCGTCCGACTCGCCGGGCACGGTCCGGCCAATGACCGGCTGCGATCCCGCCGGACCCTTCCACCCGCGACGATCATGCTTCAATCGACTGGCGGCCGCCTGGAATGCCAGTCCGTGGCGCGCTCGTACGCCGCGGCGACACGCAGCACCATCGCCTCATCGAAATAGCGGCCGACGAACTGCACCGACAGCGGCAACCCACCGCGCGACAGCCCCGCCATCATGGCCACCGCCGGATGGCCGGTCACGTTGAACGGTGTGCGCGCCTGGCGCGGATAGGTGCGCGCGGTCTCCTCCGCATCGTCCAGGCGGCTTGCCGGGTCCATGGAGCTTGCGCACAGCAGCACGTCCACGTCGCGCAACGCGTCCTCCACCGCCGCGATCAACTCCGGCCGCCGGCGCTGCGCACCGACATAATCGCCGGCGGTCATGAACGCCCCCGGCAACAACCTGCGCCGCGACAGCCTGCCGTAATCGCCCGGCCGCGTGCGCAGCCATGGCGCATGGATCGACCAGGCCTCACTGCACAGGATCACCCGGTTGATCCCGGCGAACTCGGTCAGGGTCGGCAGGGTCACCGTGCGAACCTCCGCCCCCTCGGCCGTCAGCACGCGCGCCACGTCCTCCAGCGCGGCCGACACCTCGGGGTGCGCGGGCACATCGGTTTCGTGGAAGTGGCGGACGAAGCCGATGCGCAGGTCGCGCACACCGCGATCCAGCATCCGTCCGAAGCCGCGGGCCTGCGTCGGCGTACTGCCCGGATCGGCCGGATCGTGCCCCGCCATCGCCTCCAGCATCAGCGCATTGTCGGCGACCGTACGGGTCAGCGGCCCAATATGGTCCAGCGTGAAAGACAGCGGGAACACGCCGCGCCGCGACACCAGGCCATAGGTCGGCTTCAACCCGACGATACCGCAGGAACTCGCCGGATTGCGCACCGACCCGCCCGTGTCCGTGCCGAGTGCCGCCGGAAACAGTCCCGCGCACACGCCCGCGCCGGAGCCTGACGACGACCCGCCCGGATGATGCGCCGGGTTCCACGGATTGCGCGCCGGCGGGAACGGCAGATCGAAGCTCGGCCCACCGATGGCGAACTCATGCGTCGACAGCTTGCCCAGGATGATCGCGCCGGCCTGGCGCAGCCGCTGCACCACCACGGCATCCGCCGCCGCGACATTATCCAGCAGGATCTTCGAGTGGCACGTGGTCGGCAGCCCGGCCACGTCGATGATGTCCTTGATGCCGATCGGCACGCCGTGCAGGGGACCGCGGCTCCGTCCGGCCGCAAGCTCGGCTTCGGCCGTGCGTGCGGCCTGCATCGCGGCCTCCGCATCCAGGCGGATGAAGGCGTTCAGCCGGGGGTTCAACGCCTCGATCCGCGCCAGCAACGCGGACAGCAGCTCGACCGGGGACAGTTCGCGGCTGGCGAAGGCGTGCGCGGCTTCCGTCGCGGTCAGCCAGTGCAGCCCGGTCACAGCCCGACGCCCGCGCGCATTGGCGGCCATGGCTCCGCCGCCGGATCGGTCGGCACCTTCACCGCGCCCGCATTGTTCAGCGCCTGCGCGGCCGCGGCGGCAATGTCGTCGGGAAATTCCGCAAGGGCCTTCTCCAGCCCGGCGGCACGCGCCAACGCGGCAATGTGGGGGTCCATCATTCGGCTCCGCAAATTCGTGTGGCCCGATCATGCGGCGGTGTGGCGTCCGGCGGAAGAGGCCCGCCAGTTTGCCGAGCGGAGGGAGAAATGGGAAAAAAGGGCGGTGCGGCCAAGGGGACCGCACCGCCTGAAGGGAGTCGCGCTGCCATCAGCGCGCGACATCGGGGAGGAAACAGGACACCGGCGAACCGGCTCCGCGACAATCAATATAAAGGCTCAATATTTATGAATAGTTAACAAATGCGTGTGCGGAGCATTTTTTAGGCATGCTTTCGATCACGGATGCAAGAACGGAGAAACAAATGCCTGCCGGACGTCCCGGTCCACTTGCCAAACTCAAGGTTTTGGAAGTGGGCCACTATATCGCCGCCCCATTCTGCACCCGGATACTGGCCGATCTTGGGGCCGAGGTGATCAAGATCGAACCGCCGGGCGGCGATCCGTTTCGCGGCTGGGGCGCGGCCACCGGCGGCAATTCGGTCTGGTTCAGCATTCATGGTCGTAACAAGCTCTCCCTCGAACTGGATTTGAAGCGGGATCGGGCCATCGCGCTGAAGTTGGCGGCGCGCGCGGATGTGCTGGTGGAGAACCTGCGAGCCGGCCAGCTCGAGAAGCTCAAGCTCGGCCCCGACGTGCTGCATGCGGCCAATCCGCGGCTGGTGATCGCTCGCATCTCCGGCTACGGCCAGGATGGGCCTTATCGCGACAAGCCCGCCTTCGGGGCGATCGGAGAGGCGATGGGCGGCCTGCGGCACCTGACGGGCCACCCGTCGGGCAGTTCGGACCTGCCGCCGCCACGCTGCGGGATCTCGATCAGCGACGACCTGGCCGGGATGTACGCAGCAATCGGCCTGCTGGCGGCGGTGTGGGAGCGGGACGCCGCCGGCACCGGGCAGGGGCGGATCATCGACGTCAATCTGGTGGACAGCGTGTTCAGCCTGATGGAGGGGATGCTGCCGGAATACGCCCTGGACGGGCGCGTCCGGCAACCGGCGGGGGCCGCGATCGCCACCGCGTCACCGACCAACACCTATCCCTGCGCCGATGGAAAATGGCTCTGCATCGCCGGCAATTCGGACCTGATCTTCGCCCGTCTGATGGCGGCGATCGGCCGCCCGGAACTGGCCGCCGACCCCGCCTACGCCACCAACGGACTGCGCTGCACCAATCGCGCGCCCCTGGACGACGCGATCGGCGGCTGGACGAAGACGCTGCCGGCCAAGGAGGCCGAGGCGATCCTGGAAGCGGCGGAAGTGCCCTGTTCCCGCCTGTACGACATCGCCGATTGCGCCGCCGATCCCCATTTTGTCGCACGGAAATCCGTCCAGCCGATCGATGACCCGCTGATCGGCCGCACCCTGCACCCCGGACCCGCCATCCGGCTGGACGGGGAGCGGCCGGAGGATGTCGTGCGCTGGCCCGGCCCCGCACTCGGCGCCCACAACGATTACGTGCTGCACGATCTGCTCGGCCTGCCTCGGGGCTCCGCCTGAAAGACTGCCCGTAATAGTCGGAGCTTGCATCATTTTGCCATCGTGGCGGATAATACCAGCAGCCCGCAGGGCTGACTGGTATGCGCGCAGGGTTGGTGTGGCGGCTGCGCGAAATCAATGAGATACCAGCGGCCCGACAATCGACCGATGAGTTAAGAGTCCGGGCCGCTGGTATAAGTCTTTGCGGACGTTCGCCATGAGGGGGACATGCATCGCGTCCGGCTCGCCTGCCCGCTGCTGCTTCTGCTGGCTCTGGGCGCCTGTGGAACCGGGTCCTATGGCCCGCGCGCCGGCGGCTATGTCGGCGGCAGGGTCGTCCTGGAA
>DATNEJ010000064.1:0-2868 GCA_035606775.1 Acetobacteraceae bacterium
AGATCATGGCTTCCGGAGCCGATAAGGATTCCTGATGACGGCTGTCGAGGACCTTTGCAACGAAGCCCTGCGGCGTATCAGCTACCCAACGCCGATCGGCTCCATCATGGAAGGTTCGCGGGCCGCGCGGGTTGCGGTCGAGCTGTATGCACAGACGCGGGACGATCTGTTGCGCGGGTCAGACTGGGATTTTGCGCGCCAGGCCATGACTCTGACGCTACTGAAAACCGCACCCGTAGGCGGTTACAGCGCGGCGGCATGGACGACTGCATATCCCCCGGTGCCCTGGATTTACGAGTATGCCTATCCTGCGGGTTGCCTGGAGATCAGATCAGTTCGGCCCACGCCGATTGTCATTCCCGAGTTCGACCCGCAGCCGAACATCTTCGTGCTTGGCTTTGATGCCAGCCTGGGTAGTCCGAGCCGAGTAGTGCTGACCAATCTTGCGGCGGCGCAGGCGGTCTATACCGGCGCTGTCACTGATCCAAACCAGTGGAATTCGTCGTTTCAGGAGGCGCTTGTGGAAGCACTCGGGCGTCGTTTCCAAGAGGCGCTAAATCCGAACCCGAACATGGCGCAGCAACGTGGCCTTGAGGAGCGTGCCACGGAAGCCGAAGCGCCGATGAGGCGCGGCTGATGCTCCCGGCCGATGTCGCAAACAGGGCCTTGGACGCGGTCGGTGTCGAGCCAATCGGCGACCTACAGGAAGGCACGCGGCAGGCCCAGGTCGTATTGCGCACGTACGGTGCATCGCTACGGCAGCTTCTCAGAGCCGCACATTGGAACTTCGCCCGTTCGCGTCGCCCACTGGTGCTGCTGAACGACGCGACAGGCCAGACCACCCAGGAGCAGGGAGCCGCAGGAGGTCCCGTCACCGTGGGCACCGGGACGCCCGGGATGAGGCCGTGGCTCTATGAGTATGCATGGCCTGTGGATTGCGTGAAGGCACGCTGGGTGCCGGCCTCGCGGTTCCCGACCAATCTCGGTCCGGCGCCGGGGAATATCTCGCTGCCCTCCACGCCGCAGACCACCGCCGCGTCGCAATTCCTCTGCATGCGCGAGTTGCCGACGCGCTTCCTAGTGACGAATGACGTAATTCCCAACCTGATCGGCGTGCCTGAAACCTGGGATGACGTGCCGCAGACCGCGCAGACGATGGGACAGGCGCTGACCAACCAGACGGTTGTTCTCTCCAATCAGCCCTGCGCGCATCTCGTCTACACGGCGCTGATGACCTACCCCGACCAGTGGGACCCGCTGTTCACCGAAGCATTCGTGGCGCTCCTTGCATCCAGGGTGGCGCTGCGGCTCGTACCAGATCCAAAGCAGCGGATCGCCATTCGAGATGAGCAGATCAAGATCGCGCAAATGGCGTTATCTCAGGCGCGCGTGAGCGATGGCGACGAAGGATGGGAGACGACCGACAACGCGCCGGACTGGCTGCGGGTGCGGAGTCGCGGTGGCGCCTGGGGTTCAGGAAGCTGGGCCGGTGTCAATGACATTGGTGTGCTGGGCTACGGCTGGGATTCCATCGCCTTCGGAAACGGATCGGCGTACTGAATGTCCGTACCGTCGATCCAACCCTCCTTCTCTGCCGGAGAGATCGCGCCCGCGCTCTATGGCCGCGTTGATCTCGCAAAATACCATGTGGCCGCCACCACGCTGCGGAACTGCTTTGTCTCGTATCGTGGGGGCGCCTACTCGCGGGCCGGGATGCGATATGTGCTGCGGGCAAAACAGGCGTGGTCGCTTACATCCAGTCCGCCTCGTGCCATCCCCTACCAGTTCAGTCTGACCCAAGGATATGCCTTGGAGTTCGGCGATCACTACATGCGTGTCCATTTCCAGGGCGCGCCGGTATCAGAGTCACCGCTGGCGATAACGAATATCACCCAAGCCAACCCGGCAGTGGTGACGGTTTCGGTCAGCGGCGCCCTGACTGCCACGGCGAACATCAGCGGTGTCACGCGCTCCTACGCGCCGGCCGATCAGGTGACGCTGGCCGGCGGTGTCGGCCCGACTCCGGCTGTGTTGTCGGTAACGAACACTGAAATTTTCGGGCTGTTCGCTTCCAACGCAGGTGTCGGAGTGTATGCGCCGGCCGATACGATCCATTTGACAGGCGGCACGCAGACAACGCCTGCGGTTTTGTCTGTCGTCACTACTTTTGTCACAGCGGCGGCAATTGCCAGCGCGGGCAGCGGCGGGACAAACGGATCGCAGACTGTCACCGGGACTACGGGCACAGGCACCAAGTTCCAGGCCAAGGTGACCGTCACGGGCGGCGCGATTGCCAGTGTGGATTTGATCTTGGTATCGGGCCTCTACAGCATCAATCCGACTGTCCCGTCCGCTGAGCCTGTGACGGGCGCGGGTCTGACCGGTGCGACGTTGAACCTTTCCTTGGGGGTAGCCGGGTTCGCTATTTCCAACGCAGGGGTTTTCACGGCCAATCCGCCGGGAGGAACCTTCACCCAAGCCTCTACGTCTGGCTCCGGAACGGGCGCGGCCTTTGCCGGTGCCATCATGGCGCCGCATGCAATGGGGGTTGTGACCCCGGGTGTCTACTCGACGTTCCCGACCAATCCTGTATCGCAGGCATCAACCACGGGTTCCGGTCTGGGCGCGACGTATAACCTGACCTCGTCAACCTCGACCGGTTTCAATGATGGGGACTGGGTAACGGCGGCTGATGTCAGCGGCATGACTGAGGTCAACGGCAATACCTACATCGTTGCCGGATCATCGGGCGCCACGTTCCAGTTGCATGACCTGAACGGCAACCCAGTCGATTCCACCGGGTTCAACGCCTACACCGGCAATGGGCAGGCAGCGCGCATATTCACGCTGGCGATGCCCTATGCGGCA
>DATNEJ010000097.1:0-11897 GCA_035606775.1 Acetobacteraceae bacterium
CGGATCGTCGTGCGGATCGAAATAGCGGAAGTCCACGCAAGGCGGCTCCGTCGGATCCGCGGACCGCAGGGTGACAGACCCTGCCCGGTTGCGCGTGTGCGCCTTCAGGATGCTCCAGGTCAGCCGGTTGCGCTGTTCGGCGATGGCGGCGGAGTAGCCGGGGAAATAACCCTGGAACGGCGCCAGCAGCGACATGATGAACAGATCGGGCAGCGGCACGGCAGGATCGGAACGCAGCGCCACGCTGAGGGCGGCACCGTTCGAGGTGTACATGCCGCGTCCCCAGCGGGACCAGCGCTGCCATTGTGCGTCGCCGTGGCGGAATCGCGCATTGCGCAGCGACGGCCATTCAGGCACCGCCATGCGGTTGACCACGCCGACTTCGTAGCGATCCTGCAAATTCTGTCCCACGCCCGGCAGATCGATCCGCCGCGCGATGCCTGCATCGCGCAGGACCTTTCCGGGGCCGATGCCCGACAGCATCAGCAGTTGCGGCGTGTTGAACGCGCCGCCCGCCAGGATCACCTCACGCCGCGCATGCACCACGCGGGTCTCGCCGGCCGGGCCTATCGGATGACGGTGCGCGCGGTACTGATTGGCGCCTTGCCGGTACGTGACACCCGTCGCGCGGTTGTGCGCATCCAATTCGATCCGTACGGCCAGTGCGTTCAGCCGCAGGTCCAGCAGATCCGGCCAGCGGGAGGCAACATCCCGCACCCGTTCCCGCGCACCGTTGCGGCTGTGCCGGCGTGTCGCCAACGGCGTGTAGAACAGGCCCTCCGACGCGTCCGCCAGCACGTCGCGGTCATTGGGATCGCCGAAGGAGCGCAGCAGCACGCCCAGCCGCTGCCACCAACCACGCTTCTGTTCCAGCACCGTCAGCGCGGCATCGGCCATCGTGCGCACCAGCTCACCGTCGTCCAGCGCTTCCCGCGGCAGCGCCTTTTCGGTGTGCAGCCAGCCCTTCCAGCCATGGCCGGTGCGGTTGATGCCGATCCGCGCCAGGATGCGGGCGAGCCAGCGGTGGCGGCAGTTCTCCAGTCTGGCGAAATAGCGCGCCATGTTCGGCGCGCTCCAGGACAGATCGCCGGTGGTGGTGGCTATGCTGTCCCAGTCCTGATCCGCCGGCGCGATCAGGATCAGCGCGTTGTGTGCGGTGCATCCGCCAAGGCAGGAGGCACGAGGATACAGCACGCCGTCCACCGCTCGCCCGTCCCATTCACCGCGCCAGGCCGGATCGCGCTTGCGCAGCGCGCGATCGCTGTAGTGGTGCACGAAGAAATGCCAGGAGATGGCATCGTTTTCGGACGCGAACGGATGGAACGCGGGGACGTCATAGTCGTCGGGCAGCCGGTTCTGCTGCGGTTCGACCGGATCGCCGCCCTGCATCATGCGCGGGTCACCACCCGCTTCCAGCAGGACCACGTGCCAGCCAGCTTCCGCCAGGCGCGCCGCCACCGTGCCGCCGCCCGCGCCGGAACCAACCACAACATAATCGCAGGTATCCGGAAGCTCCGCCGATTCCCCGGCCATCGCCGCGATCCCCTCACATTGTCTTGAGGAACTCGATCAGTGCGCGCTTGTCGGCATCGCTGAGGCCTGGCTCCTGCTTGAACAGGTCGGTGCCGAAATAGTGCCCGCGGTTCACCACATAATCGGGGCAGTTGCCAAGCGCATAGAGCGACCGGCCGAGCGGTGTTAGGATTTCTCTTTCTTGCGCCTCCTTGGCGGCCTGACGCTGCGGGTCCTTGTCATCGACCTTGACGTCGGCCGGCATCGCCGAAAGATCGTGCCGCAGGCGTCCTGCCAGCCCCAACAGGGACCAGTCCCGCGACAGCGCGGCCATCCAGCCGGTGCCTTCCGGCAGCGGATCGAAATTGCCCAGCAGGTCTACCGGCGTTCCTTTCGGGATTGGCCCAAGCTGTAAATCTCCGTTGTCGTTGAAGGCACCCGGCAGCAGCCAGTTCAGCGGACCGCGCAACGCTTTCACGAAACCGGGCAGGAAGCCTGCCGGCATCTTGACCCAGCTTGTGGCCGTGGTGCGCTGGATCAGGCCCACGCCCTTGTCGCCCAGCACCGCGTCATGTTCCCGCTTTTCGGGCCACAGCATCTGCTCGATGCTCGCGTTGAATACCCGCATGCGGGCTTCGACCGAGGGGCTCGGGTCGAACGGCCCGACCGTGTTGTTCTGCAGGAAGGGCGCGGTGGACCACAGGCTGATCAGGGAGGCAGGCCGCGTATAGCCGCGCCCGCCGGCCGGCATGGTGAATATCTGGTCTTCGCCGGTGATCGGGTCCTGCACGGTGATCGTGCCGACCGACGGCAGATCCTTGTAGCTCTGCGACGAGAAGTCGTCCCAGATGTTGCCGGCCAGCGCATTCCGCGCCAGTGCACTACAGACGTTGGTGTGCAACAGCGTGATCGGCACGCGGAACTCGCTCGACAGGTAGTTGTCCTTGAGGAAATCGGGAGATTTGACGATCGCCACCATCCGTTTGCGGAATTCGTCGGTCTTGGTCCACGCCCAGTAGCGGTTCCAGCAGGTCAGGTAGCCGGGTCCGTTGCAGTTTTCCGTGCCCGGTCCTTCCATCCCCACCACCGGTTCCGGCAGCTTGCTGGAGTGGCAGCGGGCGCAGCGCTCACCGAACACCTCCTTGCCGCGATCGAGCGTCGCCGCGTCGGCGGTCAGGTAGCGCGCGCGCAGTTCGGGTGCCACATCCGCCAGATGATCGGGCTGGCCGGCCTTCAGCAGGAACTCCGCCATGTAGATCGTCTGCTTCTGGGTCGCCTGCCAATAGACCGAGTTGCGGTCCGCATCGGCGATGCGAATCGGGGTAATCCGCTGGTCCCCAAGGAACGGGTCGAAATGCAGCGTCCATTCCTCACCGAACAGGCCGATGTTGAGGTAGACGCGATTCAGCGCGCCGAGCGCGCCGACCGAGTCGGAGGCGTCTTTCAGCACGCGCGGCGTGTAGACATAGGGCTTCTTATATAATTCCGCCAGCGGTCCGGACGGGATAAAGTCGTTGAACTGCTTGTTATTGAGCTGCCCGCCGGTCAGCAATTCCCTGCCGAACTGGCGGGACTGATGGAGCCGCGAGCCCAGGCTGTAGATCGCGTTCATTGTCCGCGGGTTGACAATGCTGTCGCTGGACACCAGCGAGGTATCGAGCGCGCCAGGCTTATAGGTGTGCAGGAGCTGGAAAATGTAGTTTGACTTGTCGGCGTTCCAGACGAACACGCGATCGAACCAGAAATACTGTGCCCCGACCGTCGAGTTCAGGTTCTTCCATTCCGGATGTTCCGGATCGGCCGGCGGATTGATCGGGCTCGGCCCGACATGGCAGAAGGAACACGCCATGCCGACGCGATAGGGCCGCACCAGGTCCTTTTGCAGGTAATAGCTCGGGTCGTCGTAGTACCGCTTGGCATCCCAACGCTCCCGCGCCTTTTCGTCGAAATCCGGGTTGGGAAACAGCCGCAGGCCGACGATGCCGGTCGGCTCTCCATAGAACGAACCCACCGGCAGGCCGTTGCTGCCGCGCGCGCCGATCTTCACGCCGGGATACTTTGCGGCATCCGCGAATGGATCGGGCGGGCAACCGGCGCGCCGCTGATCAAGCCACAGGCCGAAATGCGTGGGATCGGGACCGGTCGGCTTATCGAAGCAAGGTTCATTGACGACGCCAAGGTACGTCCAGCGGTTATCGCGGCTGAACGGCAGCCCGGGCGCGGAGGAGATCGTCTTCAGCAGGTCGAACGTGCCGAAGGATTGTTTGATCAGATGATCCCAGAACCGGTCATTGCCGCCGGTCCACACCAGCCACATGTTGCGGCCCTTGATCTCATCGTCGGTCAGCTTCACGCCGTTGTCCATGTCGGCGAAATAATTGTCATCCGACATCGGGAACGAGTCCGCCGACCGGCCGGCACGCATTGCCTCATCCCGCACATGTCCGGGTCGCGGGCCACTGTTGCCAAACACCAGGAACGCCGCCGCGCCGATGATCACCAGACCCGCCAGGATCAACAGGAATCGCCGCATCGCATCCCCCACCGTCGAGCCGTTTTGGCCTCGGACAAATTTATACCGATTTCACGCAAAATTACGCACGACTCGTGCTCACAGCAGTACGTGCCCGTGACATATAACCGTAGTGGCAGTACCACGCCGCTGTCAAAACGATAAATGTGTTGCAAATTTTTACGTGATCTCCAATCACGCCGATCACCGTTGCGAAACAGGAAGTGAAACCGTCATACTAAGCGGATGAATCAAGGGGGAGTGTCGCTGCGCCGGCCCGAACCGCGCCCGGTCTCAACGCTGGCCGGCGCGCTGTGGCAGGAATTCGAGGCGATTCATAACAAGCCACGCCCGGCCGCCGCACACCAGGGATATCACGAGTCGCTGCGCGCGTATTACGATGCGGCATCGCAGCATGATCAGGCGGCGCTGTGCCTGTCGGGCGGCGGCATCCGCAGCGCCGCGTTCTCTCTCGGTGTCCTGCAGACACTGGCGCGGAACGGACTGCTGACGCAGTTCGACTATCTCTCCACCGTTTCCGGCGGTGGTTATATCGGCGGCTGGCTTACCGGCCTGCTGCACGCCCAGGGCGGCGATGCGGCACGCGTGCAGGATTGCCTGGCCGCGGAGGAGGCACCGCCCGAACTGCGGGCGCTGCGCGGCTACACCAACTTCCTGTCGCCGCGCCCCGGCGTGATGTCGCCCGACACCTGGGCCGGCATCATCCTTTGGATCCGGAACGCGGTGATCAACTGGCTGATCTTCGTTCCGGCCCTGTTCGCGCTGGCCCTGGTCCCCATTTTCTATGCCGACCTGATTACTGCGGTCGGGCCGGGCTGTAGCTGGCCTCTGCTGCTGGTCGCGCTGCTGTGCCTTGGCATCGGCGTCTATAACGGCGCAGTGCACCTGCCGAGTCATTCCGGTGCCGAGCCGACGCTGCCGGCGCGAGGGGCGCGGTTCGGTCCGATGTCGGTGGTGGCGCCGCTGCTGGCCTGGGCGATCCTGGTGCCGCTTGTCGCGGCACCCTGGCTGCACGCAGCAATGCCCTACGACGCCGTGCTGGGCGACGTGATTCCCCCACTCGGCTTCGTCGTGATGGAGCTGGCTTATGTGGTCGCGGCACTGCGCGAACGCGGCCCGCACCGGGCGCTTTTCGAGCGCAATTTCGGCTGGTGGACCGTGGGATCCCTGGCCGCGACAGCAATCCTCTGGCTTGCGCTCGATCTTGGCATTGCCCGTGATCCGATGCTGATTGCCGTGCTGGGACCGCTCGTGGTCACGGTTGCGCACCTGATGCAGTCGCTGGTCTACGTCGCGTTGCGCAAGGAGGCGCTGCGCGGCGATCTGGACCGCGAGTGGCTGGCGCGGCTGAGCGGGGTCAAGGTGCTGCCATCCCTGCTTTGGGCCATCTTCGCTTTCATCTGCCTGATCCTGCCGACATTGATCTTCGACCGCTGGTCAACCGTCGTGCATCCGTTCATCCTGAGCGCCATCGGACTGGCGACCGGGCCGGTTGCCGCCTTCCTCGGCAAGATCTCCAAGGATGTGGGCACCGCCGGCCGTTCCGCCGCGAACGGCGGGCGCATGACACTGCCGCTCAGTATCCTGGTCAGCGTCATCACCGCTGTCTTCGCCGCTGCGCTGTTCATGGTGCTCGCCCGGATCGGGACAAAACTCGTTGAAGGGGGTATCTGGTCCGATCTGATCCTGATGGCGATCGCGGGGCTTCTCGCGCTGGGGCTGGGCCGGCACGTGAACGTCAACCGCTTTTCCATGCATGCGGTGTATCGCACCCGCCTGGTGCGTGCCTTCCTTGGCTCCGCACGCCGAGCGCGCCAGCCGGACCATTTCACCGGCATCGATCCCCGCGACAATCCGCGCATGACCGATGTGACGGCCCATGCTGGCGCACGGATGGCGCTGTTTCCTGTGATCAACGTCACACTCAATATGACCGCCGGGCGCAACAATGCCTGGAATGAACGCAAGGGCGAAAGCTTCACCGTCACGCCGGTCAACTGCGGCGCCGCCTACCTGCAGCGCATGGAAGACCAGGCTGCGGGCCGGCCGGCGCGCGGCGCGTACGTGCGCACCAGCGACTACGCGGGCGGGGAGAAGGAGACCGGTCGGGACGATCAGGGCCAGGGCATGACACTCGGCACCGCCCTGACGCTGTCCGGCGCCGCCGTCAGTCCCAACATGGGCTATCACTCATCGCCGGCCACAGCTTTCCTGATGACGCTGTTCAACGTCCGGCTCGGCGCCTGGCTGCCCAACCCGGCGATCGCATCGACCTGGGAGCTCAGCCGGTCCAAGCCGCCCAACGCGCTGCTGACCCTGGGGCGCGAACTACTCGGCCTGACCAACGACCGCGGCCGCGCCGTCTATCTCAGCGACGGCGGCCATTTCGAAAATCTCGGCCTTTACGAAATGGTGCGCCGGCGCTGCACCTACATCCTGGTCATCGACGCCGACATGGATGAGAACGCCTGGTTCGAAGACCTCGGCAACGCTGTGCGCAAGATCCGCATCGATCTGGACATCGATATCCAGTTCGATCCGCCGATGGGCATCGGGTCACGCGACAAGCCGCTGACGCCGTTCCGCAGCTTCGCCTTCGCGACCATCCACTATCCGGAAACCACGAAGACCGGAAAGCTGATCTATGTGAAGCCGTGCGATCCGACCGACATCCCGATGGATGTACGTTCCTATCGCAACGCCCATATCGAATTCCCGCACGAACCGACGGTCGATCAGTTCTACAGCGAGAGTCAGTTCGAAAGCTACCGCCAGCTCGGCCAGTCGGAAGCGGCGGTGCTGGTGTCCGGCGCGGGCTCGCTTCCGGCAGTGTTTCGCACAGCCCGCCAGCAACTGGAACCCGCGGCCCTGGCTGCGCGCGGACCCGACATGCTCTGAAGAAGACAATGCCATCGTGCGCCCGCAAGAGGCGCCATTGGAGGGGAAAAGATGGCCTACGACGCGATCTTCCAGCCGCTGAACCTGGGCAATCTTACGATCAAGAACCGCATCCTGCGGTCCAGCATTTCCGGCCGCTGGGACAATGAGGATGGTTCCGGCACGCAGACGCGCATCAACTGGGAAACCAAATTCGCGCGCGGCGGCATCGGCGCGATCATCTCATCCTTCGTGCCGGTCACCATGCATGGCCGCATCCTGGCCAATTACGCCACCGTCCACACCGATGAGTTCATTCCGTTCTGGCGCCGGCTGGGCGAAGCAGTCCACCGCTACGACTGTAAATACATCATGCAGCTCAGCCACTCCGGCCGGCAGCAGGACATGCCGGGCCTGTCGAATGAGAACCGCGTGGCACTGAGTTCCACCAGTCGCAAGGAATCGCTGCACGGCTTCCCCTGCCAGGCGATGACCCATGCGCAGGTCAAGGAAACCATCGCCGCCTTCGCCGACGGCGCCCGCCGCGCGCGCGAGGCCGGGCTGGATGGCGTGGAGCTGCACGCGGCCAACGGCTATCTGTTCACGCAATTCCTCAGCTCCGGCATCAACGACCGCAAGGACGAGTATGGCGGCAGCCTGGAAAACCGCGCCCGATTCCTGCTGGACGTGGTGGATGCGATCCGCGCCAAGGTCGGTCACGATTTCCAGTTGCAGGTGAAGATCAGCGCCATTGACTACAACAACGTCGTGCCGTGGGAAGGTCGCGGCAACACGCTGCAGGAAAGCATCCAGGTCTGCAAATGGGTGGAAGAGCACGGCGCCAACGCGCTGCACGTGTCGATGGGCAGCCTGTTCCCGCATCCGCTCAATCCGCCCGGCGGCTTCGCCTTCGACACCATCACGCGCAACTACGACGCCATGCTGTCCAGCGGCACGCGCACCTTGCGCAACTACTTCCTGTTCCGCTACCGCGTGCTGCGGCCGTTCTTCTACCTGATCTGGTTCCGTCAGAAATGGGGCAAGCCGGTGGAAGGCGTCGGTGCCGACTCCGCCCGCGCCATCAAACACGCGGTGTCGATCCCGGTGATCAGCACCGGCGGCTGGCAGCACGCCAGCATGATCGCCGATCACATCCAGCGCGGCGACTTCGACGCGGTGTCGATGGCGCGCGCGCTGCTCGCCAATCATGACCTGCTGGACTCCTGGCGTGCGGGCCAGGACGTGCCGGAGCGTCCCTGCACGCATTGCAACAAATGCCTGCTCAATGCGCCCAAACACCCGCTCGGCTGCTACGAGCTGAGCCGCTACCCCGATTATCAGGCGATGGTGGATGAGATCGTCTCGGTCTATCGCGAGACGCCTCCGCCCAAGCTTGCCGCCTGAGCTGAGAGGAGCATGTCACGTCATGTCCACCCCCACCGACGACCTGACCGCCGTCGATCGCGTCGAGCGCGCCCGGGGCCGCAAAGGGATCATCGCCGTCGCCGTGATCGCGATGCTGCTGCTGATCGCCGTGTCCTTCGTGCTGCAGCTCACCCGGATCAATAAGCCGGTCGATTATGCCAATGACGAGGACTATTTCCGCTACGGCTCGATCGGTAGCGACGTTGTCGGCGTGCCGTATTGGGTGTTCCGGGTGATGCCCGAGATCTGCCCTGCGGACCTGCCGGGCGGCTATGCCAGTCTTGGCGTGATCCAGGAACCGGGGCGCCCAACGCCGATCGGCTTTTCGATGCGCCAGGTCGGTCCGCTCGACAATGTCGGCCCGAACTGCGCGCTGTGCCATACCGCCTCGGTGCGTGCCTCACGCACCGCCGATCCGATGATCATCACCACCGCGCCGGCGCATCAACTGAACCTGATGGGCTATTTCAAGTTCCTGTTTGCCTGCGGCCGCAGCCCCAACTTCACCGCCAGCAATGTACTGACCGCGATCGAGCGCTACACGTCACTGAGTTGGGCAGATCGGCTGACCTACCGCTTCCTTGTCGTGCCGCGGCTGCGCACGGCACTGGCGGAGAAAGGCCAGAAATTCGATTCGATCGTCACTGGCCGGCCGGACTGGGGGCCGGGACGAGTCGATACGTTCAATCCCTACAAGGTGCTGGTCTTCAACCTGGATATGAAGAACGACCATTCGATCGGTACCGCGCGCTTCATGTCGATCTGGAACCAGGCCGAACAGCAAGGCATCTGGCATCACTGGGACGGCAACAACGACTCGCTGGAGGAGCGCAACCTCAGCGCCGCGATCGGTGCCGGCGTGACGCTCGATCCGCCGAGCTTCGACTTCAAGGGGCTTGATCGGATCAAGTCGTGGCTGATGTACCATCCGCCGCCGCGCTATCCGTTCCCGATCGACATGGCGCTCGCCGCCACCGGAAAGCCGATCTACGAGAAGATGTGCGCGTCCTGCCACGATCCTGCGGGCGAGCATTTCGGCACGGTCACGCCGCAGGCGCGGATTGGGACCGATCCAGAACGGGTGCTGGCCTTCGACAAACAGATGGCCGCGCGCATGAACACGATCGGCGCGGGCTATCCCTGGGCCTTCCATCGCTTCCGCTCCACCAACGGTTATGCCAACCACTCGCTGGAGGGCATCTGGGTGCGCGCGCCCTTCCTGCACAACGGCTCGGTGCCGACACTGGACGATCTGCTGAAGCCGGTGGACGAGCGGCCGAAGAAGTTCTTCGCCGGCGATGACGTCTACGACCAGGCCCATGTCGGGTTTGTCAGCGACGTGCCGGGGAATGCCACCCGCAGATTCATCGAGTTCGACACCAGCGAACCCGGCAACTCCAACGCCGGGCATGTCTATGGCACCGCGTTGTCCGATCAGGACAGGCGCGCGCTGCTGGAATACCTCAAGACGCTGTAGCCATACGGACAAGGACGCCTGCCATGTGCACCAATCTTCGTCTGTGGACCATCGTGGTCTGGATCGGCGTGCTTGCGAACTGGAGCTTCGCCGTCTGGGCCATCTTCTTCAACACGGCGTCGCTGCTGGATACGTTCAAGCTAGGTCCGGTGGAATCGACGGTGTGGATCTACAATTACTCGGTCCTGCTGGCGATCCTGAGCTGCTTCTACATTCCGGCCGCGCATGATCCGTTCCGCTACCGGGCAAATGCCTGGCTGCTGATCATCGGCCGGCTGATCCCGGCCAGCACGTTCTTCATCGGTGTTGCGCTGGGCTTCATGCCGGCGGGTTTCGTGCGGCTGGGCATCGGTGACGCAACCTTCGGCATCATCGAGTTGATCCTGCTGGTGCGGCTGCTGCACGACGCCGAGAATGTCGTACCCGCGCCGGCCTGATGCGGCACCTGAGCAAACGCGGCCGGATGATCCTGGCGGCGCTGGTGCTGCTGGCCGTGCTGGGGGCGGTGGGCTGGTACAAGCTGTTCCGCGAAGTGCCGGTGCACTACGCCTCCGACGTTGACCATTTCAAATATGGTTCCGTTGGTGTGGAGGCGGCGAACGGGCTGCCGTACCGGGTTTGGGCGGTGCTGCCGGAGGTGTTTGCCGACAAGATGCCCGGCCCTGGCGGCTATGCCGCGTTCGGGTTCCTGTCGGAAAAGGGGCATGACGCGCCGATTGGTTTGCCGGTTGAAACCGTCGGCTTTTCGCGGGTGGGACTGAATTGCGGCCTGTGCCATATCGGCAGCGTGCGGGCCAGCGCGACCGCGCCGCGGCAGTTGCTGATCGGCGCGCCGAACAGCACGCTGGACCTGCAACGCTATTTCCGTTTCCTGTTCGACGTTGCGGGCGATCCGCGATTCACGCCAGATGTGCTGATGCCAGCGATAGAGCGGACGCAGCAGGTTTCATTCATCGACCGCCTGCTACTGCGGTTTCTGATCATCCCGCAGGTGCGTAGCGCGTTGCTGGAACAGAAGCGTCAGCTCTGGTGGATGGACACGGTGCCTGACTGGGGGCCCGGGCGGGTCGATCCGTTCAATCCGGCCAAAGTGCAACTGATCCATCTGCCCTGGGACGGGACGATCGGGGCGGCGCGCATGGTGCCGCTGTGGAACTGGAACGCACGCAAGGATTTCGGCCTGCATCGGGATGGGTTGAACACATCGCTGACGGAGATTTTCCTCAATTCCGGCATCGGCAATGGCGCGACCAACCGCACGATCGATCGCGTCGGGCTTGCGCGGTTGCAAACGTGGATCGGCGGTCTGAAGCCACCGCCCTATCCGTTCCCGATCGATCGTGCGCTCGCCGCGCAGGGTGAGCCGATTTTCCAGGCCCAATGCGCGGCATGCCATGCGTTCGGCGGTGAGAAAACCGGGCAGCCGATCCCGATCGCCTGGGTTGGCACGGATCGGCACCGCTTCGATTCCTGGACCATCGAGGCGCGCGACGGGTTCAACGGACTGGATGACTACGACTGGCACTATTCGCATTTCCGCAAGACCAGCGGGTATATGGCGCAGGCACTGGACGGGTTGTGGGCGCGCGCGCCCTATCTGCACAACGGCTCGGTGCCGACGCTGGCCGATCTGCTGCGCCCTCCGGCGGAGCGGCCGAAGACGTTCCGGGTCGGCTATGACGTGTACGACCCGGCGCGGGTGGGGTTTGTCAGCGATGGTCCGGATGCCGAAGCGGGCGGCAGGCTGTTCGACACGGCGCTACCCGGGAATGCCAACGCCGGCCATCTCTACGGCACGACACTGCCGGACGCCGACAAGCGCGCGCTGCTGGAATATCTGAAGACGCTGTAGCGAGCCGATATCGCCCCTCCGAACCCCGGGCCTTTGCGGAATGGCAGCATGGGTTGATACTCTGCGGACGTTCCCCCAAACCTTGGCAAATGGAGCCGCCTACTCATGAAGGGCTTTGTCGGCGCTCAGCACGAATTCCACGACGCAGATTTTGTGCAGGGCTGGGCCGATCGATTCGTGCCCTCTCCGCCAAGGCTGGCCTTGTTCGATATGATCCTGGA
>DATNEJ010000100.1:0-2245 GCA_035606775.1 Acetobacteraceae bacterium
CCTGGCTGCCGGTGCCCATGCCGCGCAGGTTCATGATCGGCTTGGAGAAGACCGGGAAGTGCGCCGGCATCACTCCGTGCGGTGCCGCCGCGAGTCCCTGCGACAAGGCAACCGCCAGCTTGTTGTAGATCCAGCGATGCGCCGGATACCATTCCCAGGAATCCGCATCCTCGGTCGAAATCCGCACATCCTCGGGGCAGGGCACAGTCTCGAAATACTGGAACCGCCAGGGATCTGCCTCACAGATCGGCATCGGAGCGACCGTCAGGACGGCACCGGCGCCGCAGGGTGCAGCAGCCCCGCCTGACGCAGGTCCGACCACAGCGCGGCCGGAATCGCCTGGGTGAACAGCGGCAGGTTCGCGTTGAACTCGGCGGCGGTGCGCGGCCCGGGGATGATCGCACACACCGCCGGATGGGCCAGCGGAAATTGCAACGCCGCCGCCGGTAGCGGAACCTTGTGCGCGTCGCAGATCGCCTGGATGCGCTTCACCCGATCCACCACGTCCGCGGGTGCCGCCGCGTAATTCCAGGTGTCCCGCCCGGCCAGGATGCCGGAGTTCAACGGCCCGCCGACCACGATCGACGTGCCGCGCGCCACGCATTGCGGCAGCAGGTCATCGAGTGGCCCCTGTTCCAGCAGGGTGTAGCGGCCCGCCAGCAGGAAGGCATCCCAGTCACCGAATTTCAGCACGTCGATCAGCACTTCCTTCTCATTCACGCCGATGCCGATGGCACTGACCACGCCGGTCCGCCGCAGCTCCTCCAACGCCTTGTAGCCGCTCTCGCGCAAGATCTTCAGATGATGCGCGTTGGCTTCCGCGCCGTGCTGATAAACGCCGATATCGTGCACATACAGGATGTCGATCTTCGCCAGGCCAAGGCGCTGATAGCTGTCCTCGACCGAGCGCATGATGCCGTCGTGCGAATAATCGTAGACCACCTCAAACGGCAGCGGTGCCAGCCTGCCGTCGGTCGGTCCCCCCGGCGTGGTGCGCGGCCGCAGCAGGCGGCCCACCTTGGTGGACAGCACCCATTCAGCACGGTTCTTGTCGCGCAGTGCATCACCGACGCGGTGTTCGGCTGCGCCGACCCCGTAGAACGGCGCGGTATCGACATAGCGCACGCCGGCGTTCCAGGCGGCCTCGACAATCGCTTCGCCTTCCGCGCGTGTCACCGGGATGCGGCTGCCGCCCATCGTCGCGGTACCCAGCCCAAGCTCCGTGACCTTCAGGCTGGTGCGCCCCACCTGGCGCTGTTTCCATGTGGCCATCCCCGGTTCCTCCGCCTGTCCCGCCGCAGCAGAACGCCGAACGTGGCAGAGCGCAACCACCCGCGCATCGACGGAAGGCGTCTGCCGTGCGACGCTGGCGCGGGAGGTACCGCTATGCCCTACGAACACATCCTGCTGGACCGGGAGGACGGTGTCGGCATCGTCACGCTCAACCGTCCGGACGTGCTGAATGCCATGAACCGCCGCCTGTCCACCGAGCTGCATGACGCGGTGAAGCAGCTCGAGGCGGATGACGGAATCGGCTGCATCGTCATCACCGGCACCGGCGAAAAAGCATTTTCCGCGGGCGGCGACATCCACGAACAGCGGGCGGACGATCGCCGCTATACCCAGGAACAGCTCGACGCGATGAGCAACCCGCGCCGCAGCTACGACATCGCGGCCTGCCGCAAGCCGACGATCGGCATGATGAACGGCCTCGCCTATGGCGGCGCGGCGGTGCTGGCCTCCTCGCTGGATATGCGGGTGGGGTGTGAGGGCACGCGCTTCCGCTTCCTGGCAGCCGCGTATGGGCGGATCAACAGCACCTGGACCCTGGGCAACCAGGTGGGCTGGCCGATGGCAAAGGAACTGCTGTTCAGCGCCCGCGTCGTGGAGGCGGAGGAAGCCTTCCGGATCGGTCTGCTGAACCATCTCGTGCCACGCGCCGAGCTGCGGGCAAAGACGATGTGGCTGGCAAAGATGATCGCCGGAAATCATCGGGGCGCGGTCATGGGCGTCAAGGCGCTGCTGCTGCAACAGCTCGGCGAAGGGCTGGAAGCGCAATGGGCGGCGGAGAAGGAGTACACCACGCACGTCATGCGCGGCGCGAAGGCCGAGGACGCATTTCCGGAGTTCATCGCACGGAAAGGGCGAGGGTAGTCCCGATCCAGGGAAGGTCAGGTTGTACCCGGTTTTGCTACAGCATCACCGTCCCGCCATCCACCGCGATCGTCTGGCCCGTCACGAACTG
>DATNEJ010000118.1:0-11673 GCA_035606775.1 Acetobacteraceae bacterium
CCTGGCGGCTCGGCTGCTGCCGGAGCGCATCGCGCTGCAAGGCAATCTGGATCCGCTGGCACTGGTGGCGGGAGGACAGGTGATGGCGGCGGAGGTCGCCGGCTTGCTGGACGCGATGAAGGGGCGGCCGTTCGTGTTCAACCTCGGCCATGGCATCGTGCCGCAGACACCGCCCGCGCATGTGGCGGCCTTGGTGGATTTGGTGCGTGCCGGCTGACGCGGGGCGCAAGACGGCGATCGTGCTGTTCAACCTGGGCGGCCCGGACAGCCCGGCGGCGATCCGGCCGTTCCTGCGCGCGCTGTTCTCCGATCCGGCGATCCTTCGCGTGCCCTTTTTCGTGCGTTTCTTCCTGGCACGCGCGATTGCGCGGGCGCGCTCCGCACCGGCGATGAAGAATTACGCCCTGCTGGGCGGCGCGTCGCCGCTGCTGGGCCTGACGACGCAGCAGGCCGCAGCGCTGGAGCAGGCGCTGCCGGAGTTGGGGGCAAAATGCTTCATCGCCATGCGCTATTGGCATCCGCTCAGTTTGGAGGCGGCGCGTGCCGTCAAGGCATGGGGTGCGGAGCAGGTGGTGCTGCTGCCGCTCTATCCGCAGTATTCCACAACCACGACCGGCAGTTCGCTGACCGCTTGGCGCGCAGCGGCTGCGCACGCCGGGTTGGCGGTGCCGACGACGGCACTGTGCTGCTATCCCGTGGATGAAGCGTATATCGAAACGGTCGTAGCGGCGGTGCGGCGGGCATTCGAAAACGCGCGCGCCGCGCTGCCGGCGCATGTGCCGCTGCGCGTGCTGTTTTCTGCGCACGGCTTGCCTGAGAACATCGTTGCCGCCGGCGATCCCTACCAGTGGCAGATCGAGCGTACCGTCGCGGCGGCGGTTGCGGCACTAGGGCGCGATCGCTCGACGCCGCAGGCGGGAGGGCGTGAATCGCGCCCTGAGGGTCTGGTCGGCGATCGCTCGACGTCGCAGGCCGAAGAGCGTGCATCGCACCCAGTAAACGAAACCGCGCTGCACGGAACCGGGTCCACACAAAGCAACAAAACTCCACCTCAGCCGGGCCTCGACTGGACGATCTGCTACCAATCCCGAGCAACACCGCAGAAATGGATCGGCCCCAGCACGGATGCGGAGATTGAGCGCGCGGGTCATGACGGAACCGCGGTGCTGGTGGTGCCGATCGCGTTTGTCTCGGATCACGTCGAGACATTGGTCGAGCTTGATGTCGAATATCGCGACCTGGCCACGCGGGTCGGCGTACCCGGCTATTTCCGCGTGCCGACGCAGAACGCCGATGCCGGCTTCGTCGCTGCGCTGGCTGGCCTCGTGCGGCGAGCGGTCGCGCGCGGGCCGGGGCTATGCAGCCATGTCGGCGGCCGGTTCTGCGACTCTGCACACGTTGCCTGTCCGATCGCACCGGCGGGCGGCTGATTATGCGACGACGGCGCGGACGTGCCCGCGGGCTTTCCGCTGCCAACGCGGCGCGATAGCGACCGACCGTGCTGCAACGCGAGGACATAACGGCCCGGAACGTAACCGTTTCTGATTGGCCCGATCAAACGCTGCGAGGCTTTGTTTTCGGAACGCGGATGCCGCCTCGGGCGATGGCGTGCCGGCAAAACGCAGCCTGCGGGAAAGCCTCAGGCTCTACGCCTCACCGGTGATCCGTCGCAGCAGGGCCGGTGACAGGCCCTTGGCCGGTTTCGGCTCGGGGCGGGCAAAGCTGCCGCGCGTCGGCGGGCGAGGGTTCAGCCCGACCAGCGCTTCGGCAAGGCGCACGGCACAGCTCACGCCGTCCAGGGTCGGCACCGGGATCTCCGCGGCCACCTCCCGCGCCAGCCCGGCGATCGGTCCGCCGCCGAAGATGATGACCTCGGCCTCATCCTCCTCGATCGCGTGGCGGCACTCGGCCAGCAGCCGGTCGCGGAACCGGTCCTTCGCCTGAGTGATGTCGGGCACCGGCGTATCCAGGGCGCGCACCGCGACGAGCCGCCCGTCCAGCCCGTGCTCCTGCGCGCACTCGATGTACCAGCGGCGCAGCCGGGGCGTGAGGCAAACGATGGCATAGCGGCGTCCCAGCATCCACGCCGTCAGCATGGCCGATTCCGCAATGCCCAGAACCGGGATGTCGGTAAACTCCCGCGCCGCGGCGAGTCCGGGATCGCCGAACGCAGAGACGATCGCCGCGCCGCACCCGGCGGCATGCGCCGCCAGCGCATCCAGCACGGCATGGCCGGCAATTGCCGCCTCGGCGCGATTGGCGATGTATTGCGTGCCGAAGGCAGCGGTGACGGCGAGGATCTCCGTCCCCGCCGAAGCCGCTCGACGCGCCTCGGCCGCCATCTGTTGCGTTATGGCATCGGTGACATTCGGGTTGATCAGCAACAACTTCATCGCGTCGTCCCGCTTTCGGTTGGTCAGAGCCTGTTGGGTGCGGACACTCGTATCGAGCCGGCGCTACGCCGCGCGGTTCAGCGCCCGCTCAGGATCCGCTCGACCAGTTGTTTCACGGTCGGGATGAAGCCGTTGGAGTAGAACGGGTCAAGGGCAAAGCGGAATGCGTTATGGCCGCTGAACATCAGGTTCCGCTCGATCGCGTCCGGCTGGTCGCTTTCATGGGCGATCGCCTGCAATGTCTTTTGAATGCAGAAACTGCGGGGGTCGGCCTTCTTGCCGTTGGTGAAGTCCGGCTCATGCTGCGCCCAGTTCGAAAAGCGGCAGGAACTCAGGCAGCCCATGCAAGCGGTCTGATCCGCCAGAATTTCCCGCGCCTTCTCCGGCGTGACGAAGATCAGGGTCGAATCGGGCGTACGTAGCGCCTCGGTGAAGCCTTGAGTCTCCCACGCCCGCGCGCGCTCCAGGTCGGCGGGCGTCAGGAAGACGATTCGCTTGCGCGGGCCCACGCCGTATTCCGCCACGTGCTCACCGATCGCTTCGGTGGTGAACGCGGCCTGCCGTTCATTGCGTTCTCGCAATTCCCCGATGAAGCCGTTGTTCACCGCACTGGAGTAGAACCCGGTGGGGCTGAACCGGTTCAGGAAAACGTCGCCTTCCTTCAGGGTCAGCAGTTTCCGCTTCCAGGCGTCGCCGATGGGGCTTTCCTTGGTCAGCAGCGGCCGTGTGCCGAACTGGAAGGCGACAGGCCCGAGCTCGGGGTTATCGATCCAGTTCTCCCACTCCTCCAGCCACCACACGCCGCCTGCCATGATGATCGGTGTGTCGTGCAGGCCGAACTCACGCATCAACTTGCGCAGCGCCAGCACGCGGGGGAACGGGTCCTCCGGTCTGGCCGGATCCTCGCTGTTGGACAGGCCGTTATGGCCGCCGGCGAGCCAGGGGTCTTCGTAGACCACCCCGCCCAGCAGGTTCGCGGTCTTGGAATAGGCCCGTTTCCACAGCGCATTGAACGCCCGTGCCGAGGAAATGATCGGGTAGTAGTAGACGTTGAACCGCGCGGCGATGTCGGACAGGCGGTAGGGCATGCCGGCGCCGCAGGTGATGCCGTGGATCAGGCCTTTCGCCTGCTCCAGCACCTCGGTGATGATGCGTTCGGCGGCGCCCATCTCCCACAGGATGTTGGCATGGATGCGCCCCTTGCCGCCGGCAAGGTCCCAGGCCCGCCGCGCCTGCGTCAGCGCGCCCCGCACCGCGTAGGCAACCAGCTCCTCGTGCCGCTCCCGCCGCGTCTTGCCGTGATAGAGCTGCGGAATCGCGCGCCCGTTCTCATCGAAGCTATCGGCATTCACCGCGCTGAAGGTGCCGATCCCGCCGGCAAAAGCCCAGTTGCCGGCCGAAATGCCGTTGGAGATGGAGACGCCCTTGCCGCCCTCAACCAGCGGCAACACGTCGATGCCGCCCATCCGGATCGCGTTGACTGCCCGCATAGCCGTCAGACCATTTCAGGAGGATCGGAGTCGTGCATAGGCGATACTCCGGCAAGCTCTCGGTCGAAAGCCGCTGTGCGAACCATGCCCCCTCGCTTGCCCCGGGTGACATTTGTCAACACGCGACGTCCGGACGCGTACGGGCGCGGTTCGACAGTCTCGTGGGTCGCTAGCTCGGCAAGCAGGGACACGATTCCGCGCCTTTCGCTGAACGCTGACTGGGGCCGGGCGGTGCGACGGCTTGTGAGAAAATCTCGTTCGTCCCGGCCCCTGCCGGCAATGTAGCTGACTATGACAGGAATGTTAACGACGAACCGCCGGACCGGCCGTGAGGCTGGCCCAGCGATTGTCTGCCGCTCGTCCTGTCGACCGCTCAGTCGGCGGCCGAGGGCTGGTCAGTGGTGCCTGGCAGCTCTTCACGGTCCCGCCTCTCGCGCCGCTCGCCCCGGTCGAAACGCTCACTCCGCTCCGGGCGATCCCCCCTGCTCGGCTTGGCACCGACCTGTTCGGTGATATCCGCGCCGCTCACCTGATCAACGACCCGCATCGACAGCTTGACCTTGCCGCGGTCGTCGAACCCGATGACCTTGACCTTCACTTGGTCACCGACATTGACGACGTCCGTGGTCTTGCCGACCCGGCCCTGCTGCAACTCGCTGATGTGGACCAGCCCGTCGCGCGATCCGAGGAAGTTGACGAAGGCGCCGAAATCGGCGGTCTTCACGACCTTTCCGCTATAGATCACGCCGATCTCCGGCTCCGCTACGATGCCGCGGATCCAGTCGATCGCCTGCTGCGCCTGGGCTACGTCCGTTGCGGCGATCTTGATCGTGCCGTCGTCGTTGATGTCGATCTTGCACTTGGTCTGCTCGACGATCTCGCGGATCACCTTGCCGCCGGTGCCGATGACTTCGCGGATCTTTTCCTTGGGCACGTTGATGACGGTGATGCGCGGCGCGGTATCGGCCACCTGGCCACGTGCGCCGGTCAGCGCCTTCGACATCTCGCCCAGGATGTGCATTCGCCCGTCTTTCGCTTGCTCAAGCGCGATCTTCATGATCTCGGGCGTGATGGAGGTGATCTTGATGTCCATCTGCAGGCTGGTCACGCCCTGCGCGGTCCCGGCGACCTTGAAGTCCATGTCGCCGAGGTGATCCTCGTCACCCAGGATGTCGGACAGCACCGCGAAACCGCGGTCTTCCTTGATCAGGCCCATGGCGATGCCGGCAACCGGCCGCTTCAGGGGCACGCCGGCGTCCATCAGCGCCAACGACGATCCGCAGACTGTCGCCATGGAAGAGGAGCCATTGGATTCGGTGATCTCCGAAACGACCCGCAGCGTGTAGGGAAAAGCCTCCTTCTCCGGCAGCAACGGATGGATGGCACGCCAGGCCAGCTTGCCGTGGCCGACTTCGCGCCGCCCTGGTGAGCCCATACGGCCCGCCTCACCCACCGAGTAGGGCGGGAAATTGTAGTGCAGCATGAAATGCTCGCGGTACTCGCCTTCCAGGGCGTCGATGATCTGCTCGTCCTGGCCGGTGCCAAGGGTCGCCACGCAGAAGGCCTGCGTCTCGCCGCGGGTGAACAGCGCCGACCCGTGCGCGCGGGGCAGAACACCCACCTCGGCGACGATCGGCCGCACGGTGCGGGTGTCGCGGCCGTCGATGCGCATGCCGGTATCCAGGATGGCGTTGCGGACGATATCGGCTTCCAGGTCCTTGAACATGCCCTTGGCCCTGTCGGCTTCCAGGCCCTCGGCGGCCAGCGCGGCGCCGGCCTCCTTCTTGGCGGCAGCGACCTTTTCGTAGCGGACCTGCTTCACCTTCTCCTGGTAGGCCGCCGTGATGCCGGCACGGCCCAGCGCATCGACCCGGGCCTTGAGCGCCTTCTCCTCGTCGGTTGCTTCCGGCAGCGGCCAGGGCTCCTTCGCCGCTCGCTCGGCCAGTTCGATGATGGCATTGATCACCGGCTGGAAGCTCTGGTGTCCGAAGGTAACGGCGCCGAGCATGACTTCTTCGGAGAGTTCCTTGGCTTCCGATTCGACCATCAGCACGCCTTCGGTCGTGCCGGCGACGACCAGGTCGAGATCGCTGGTCTCCGACTGCGCTTCGGTCGGGTTGAGGATGTACTGGCCGTCCTTGTAGCCGACCCGGGCCGCGGCGATCGGCCCGAAGAACGGGATGCCCGACAGGGTCAGCGCGGCGGAGCAGCCGACCAGGGCGACGATGTCTGGATCGTTCTCCATGTCGTGGCTCAGCACGGTGGCGACGATCTGCACCTCATTGCGGAAGCCTTCCGGGAAGAGCGGGCGGATCGGGCGGTCGATCAGCCGGCTTTTCAGCACCTCGGCCTCGCTCGGCCGACCCTCCCGCTTGAAGAAGCCGCCCGGGATCTTGCCGGCGGCGAAGGCCTTTTCCTGGTAATTCACGGTCAGCGGGAAGAAGTCCTGGCCCGGTTTGGCGGTCTTCACGCCGACCGCGGTGCACAGCACGATCGTCTCCCCGTAGGAGACCATGACCGCGCCGTCCGCCTGGCGTGCGATCTTTCCGGTTTCCAGGACCAGCTTGCGCCCGCCCCAGTCGAGTTCCTTGCGAAAATAGTTGAACATTCCGTCGTCCTAGATAGGCGCCGCATCGGTGGACGGCCGGCCAGCCAATCCGACCCTGTCAGGGTAGGGAGGCGGCGTCTCGGGCTGCATGGATGGGAGGCCGCGCCCGGGCAGTGCCGGAAGGGCGCAGCCGCAGCCATGTGGCCGGAAACGCCGTCGCGGTTCCCGTGCCTGAAGGGCACGCCGGATCGGCGGTCCTTCTGTCCACCGCGTGACGCGGTTGCTGGGGCTGCTCCCCGCCCCCCGGGTAGGTTTCGTCTGTCGTTCCGTCTTAGAGCCGGCTGGGTGCAGATAGAAGCACCGAAGCCACTCTAACTCTTTGTTCGATCGCGCGATTCACGTCTTCGGCGATTCCGCCTGCGACGATCACGCTCTAACTAACGTCATCATCGAAGCCGATGGGCATGCAGATAGGCATGACACCGGCTGTTGAACACCTGCTTTTTGGTTTCGGACTCTTGCCATCCCCGGTATCCGCCGCCAACGGCGGGTTTGGGGATGATGGCTACCGGCGCAGGCTCAGGCGGCCGATCAGTGTCTCGTAGCGGCGCTGATCCTTGGCCTTCAGGTAATCCAGCAGCCGCCGCCGGCGGCCGACCAGCATGAGCAGCCCGCGGCGCGAATGGAAATCCTTCGCGTGGGTCTTCAGGTGCTCGGTCAGGTTGCCGATACGCTCGGACAGCAGGGCCACCTGTACTTCCGGGCTGCCGGTGTCGCTGGCACCGGTTGCATATTCGCCAATGAGCACCGTGCGGCGCTCCGCCGTGATCGACATCGCATGTACTCCTGGATCGGGTTAAGGGATTCGCGCCGCCAATGCCCGTCTCAGAGCATTCGCTCGGGCTTCAGCAGGCCGTCTTCCAGCCGGCAAAGCCCGATGACGCGGCCCCCCGCCATGGCGCGGGCCAATCCGCCAGCGGGATCGGCCGAACCGGGAATGCGACCCATCAGCGCAACCAAGCTGATCGCCTGGCCTTGCCTGAGGTCGATGGCCTCCGCCTCGGTCAGGGCCAGCGCCGGGATGTCGGCCAGCGCGGTCACGACCGGAAGCAGTAGGTCCGGGGAAGCGCGCGGGGTATCCGCCGGCCCGGCGGATTTGTCCAGCGCTTTGTCCACAATCCGCTCCAGCGGGATGGCCTGGTCTTCGGTGAACGGCCCTACCCGGGTCCGCCGCAGCGCCGCGATGTGGCCCAGGCTGCCGGCGGCGGCGGCAAGGTCCCGGGCCAGGCTGCGCATGTAGACCCCTTTGCCTGACGCAACCTCGAACACCGCGTGATCGGCGTCCGGGCGCTCCACCAACTCGAACCGGTCCACACGGGCGGGGCGCGGTTCCAGTGCCGGCGCGCGGCCTTCGCGCGCCATGTCGTAGGCGCGTTCGCCGGCCACCTTGATCGCCGAGAAGATCGGCGGGACCTGCATGATCTGGCCGCGAAAGGCAGCCAGCGCCACCCTGATCCGGTCATCCTCCGGCCTGGCGTTGGAGGTGGCGATGACCTTCCCGTCGGCATCGTCGGTGTCCCTCTGTTCCCCGAAGCGCAAGGTGAACCGGTACAGTTTGGTGCCGTCCATCACGTATGGGACGGTCTTGGTGGCCGCACCGAAGGCGATCGGCAGGATGCCGGTGGCGAGCGGGTCCAGGGTGCCGCCATGGCCGGCCTTCTGGGCGTCGAAGGCCCTCCGGACCCGGTTGACCACATCCGTGCTGGTAAGCCCTGGCGGCTTGTCGATGATGAGCCACCCGTCGAGCGGGCGGCCGCGAGGCTTGCGGCGAGACATGGGATGCGGTCCGTGGAAAGGCCGGCGGCGTAGGCGGTGGGGGTAGGTCTGTCAACCGAGCGGTTGCCCGGTGCAACCAATCCCGCGCCGGAGCGGCGGTTTGCCGAACAAACATCCGCATCACTGGTCATTCGCGGATGACCATTGGCATTACGCCTCGGCCCAGCCGAAGGATCGTTCCACGGCCTTACGCCAGGACGCGGCGCGAGCCGCCCGTGTGTCCTCCGACATCGCAGAGGTCCAGCGCTGCGCAACCGCCCAGTTAGCGCGCAGATCGTCGAGCCCGCTCCAGTACCCGACCGCAAGGCCGGCGGCGTAGGCCGCGCCGAGCGCGGTGGTCTCGACAGAGCGGGGGCGGACGACGTCGGTGTTCAGCATGTCGCACTGGAACTGCATCAGGGTCTGGTTCACCACCATGCCGCCGTCGACCCTGAGTTCACCGAGTGCGATGCCGGAATCCTGTTCCATCGCACGTACCACATCCATCGTCTGAAAAGCGGTCGCCTCCAGCGCGGCGCGGGCGAGGTGGCCGGCAGAAGCGAAGCGCGTCAGCCCGGCGATCACGCCGCGGGCGTCGGCGCGCCACCAGGGCGCGTAAAGGCCGGAAAACGCGGGCACGAAATACACATCGCCGTTGTCGGCGACAGAGTTTGCCAGCGCCTCCACCTCTGCGCTGTTGCGGATGATGCCAAGGTTGTCGCGCAGCCACTGCACCAGGGCGCCGGTGATGGCGATGGAGCCTTCCAGCGCGTAAGTGGCCGGCGCATCGCCCAGTTGCGCGGCGACGGTGGTGACCAGGCCGTGCCGCGACGGCATGGGTACGGTGCCGGTATGCATCAGCAGGAAACAGCCGGTGCCGTAGGTGTTCTTGGCATCGCCCGGCGCGAAGCAGGCCTGGCCCATCAGCGCGGCCTGCTGATCGCCCAGGACGCCGGCTACCGGCACGCCGGCCAGCGGCGCATGTGCCGAGGCGAGCACAGCGGATGAGGCCACGATGCGCGGCAGCACGGCGCGTGGAATGCCGAACGCGGCAAGCAGCGCCGGGTCCCAGTCCAGCGTCGCCAGATTCATAAGCTGCGTGCGGCTGGCGTTGGTCACATCGGTCGCGTGCAGCCCGGTCAGGTTCCAGAGCAGCCAGGAATCCACGGTGCCGAACAGCAGGTCTCCAGCCTCCGCGCGGGCGCGCGCGTCCGGCACGTTGTCGAGCAGCCAGCGCAGCTTGAGGGCGGAGAAGTAACTGGCCAGCGGCAGCCCGGTGCTGGCGCGGAACCGGTCCTGTCCGCCGTCTCTGGCGAAAGAGGCGACCAGCGGGTCCACGCGCGTATCCTGCCAGACCAGCGCGTTGTGTACGGGCGTGCCGGTGGTCCGGTCCCACAGCAGCGTGGTCTCGCGCTGATTGGTGATACCGACGGCCGCCAGGTCATGCGGCGTGAGGTTGGCGGCGCGCAGCGCTTCCTCGATGACGGCCAGCGTCTTGTCGCGGATCTCGATGGGATCGTGCTCGACCCAGCCGGGTTGCGGGAAGATCTGGCGGTGCTCACGCTGCGCCAGCGCAATGGTATTGCCGGTGCGATCGAACACGAGGAAGCGGCTGGATGTGGTGCCCTGGTCGATCGCACCGATGTATCGCGTCATGGCAGCTCCCGGGCATCAGCCGAATCGCCGCGGCGTCGATGCCGCGAGCAATATCATCGGGTATGATACCAGCAGCCCGCAGGGCTGACTGGTATGCGCGCAGGGTTGGTGTGGCGGCTGCGCGCGAAATCAATGAGATACCAGCGGCCCGACAATCGACCGATGAGTCAAGAGTCCGGGCCGCTGGTATGACACGGCGACGGGGAAATCGTGCATGCCAAGGCGTTGTCAGGGTGCGATCAGTGCGACGGTCGGGAAGTAGCTTCGATAGCGTCGGGCATCGCGGGTAAGCAGGGTCAACCCGGCGACGGCGGCGTGCGCGCCGATGAAGAAGTCCGGCAAGATGCTGCTTCGGGCGCCACCCGCCGCCCGGTAACGCTGAAAGGCCTTTCCGGCAAGAAAGAGCGCCGCGCGCGGCGTTTCCGCCAGAGTGATAGCGGCCTCGCTCAGCATCGCTTCGAGGGCTTCGATTGTCGTAATCCGTACAGACAGCTCGGCGTAGACCAAGTCGTTGATGGCAAGTGCGCCGTTGATCGCAGCGGCATCCAATTGCCGGATCGACCAGTCCGCCCATGCGGGATCATTCGTGACGACATCCAGCAGAACGTTGGTGTCAACGAGCGTCGCGCTCATTCTTCGCCGCGCGTGAGTGCCATGATCTCGTCGGTACTTAACCCCGGGCCGGCGCGTCCGCGCAGTGCGGCGAACCGGCTATGCGGTTGCTTGCCGCCGGCCTTGAAAAGGATGACGCGACCGTCGGGCGCCAACTGGAACTCGACGGCGCTGCCTGGCTTGATGCCGAGCCGGTCCCGCACCGGTTTGGGAATGGTGACCTGACCCTTGCTGGTGACCGTGGTTGCCATGACAAGTCTCGTAATACCGGGATGGCGATTGGTAATACGTAGGGCAGTCCGCCTTCCGGCGCCAGTGCGACTCGGTCGTGGCAACGCGCGTTATCTCGCCTGCCATTCCGCAAACAATCACCCCCTGGCCCAGCGTGCCGGAAACGGGTGATGATGCGCGCGCCTTTCGGGATGGCCGCGGCCTCTCCGTCAGGCAGCGTCGCGGCGGGAGGAGGAACGGACAGATGGCGGGGCGGTTCGCAGGGCGGGTGGCGGTCGTCACCGGCGGCGTGTCGGGCATCGGCGCGGGTATCGCGCAGCGGCTGACGCAAGAAGGCGCGAAAATCAGCCTGTGGGACATGGACAAGGACGCGCTGGGCCACGCGAGCGGCGCACACACCGTCGCGCTCGACGTCACCGACCCCGAAGCCGTTCAGCGCGCCGCTCAGGCCACAGCCGCCGCACTCGGGCGTATCGATATCCTGATCGCCTCCGCCGGCATTACCGGCCCGAACCACACCACCTGGGAATACCCCGTCGCTGCGTGGGACCGGGTGATCGACGTCAACCTGAAGGGCGTCTTCTACTGCAACCGCGCCGTCGTGCCGTTCATGCAGGCCAACGACTACGGCCGCATCGTCAACATCGCCTCTATCGCCGGCAAGGAAGGCAACCCTAACGCCTCCGCCTATTCCGCCTCCAAGGCCGGTGTGATCGGCCTCACCAAATCCCTCGGCAAGGAACTCGCCACCACCGGCATCCGCGTGAACTGCGTCACCCCGGCCGCCGTGAAGACACCGCTGTTCGCCCAGATGACGGCGCAGCAGGTCGAGTGGATGCTGTCGAAGATCCCGGTCGGCCGGTTCGGGGAGATCGATGAGGTCGCATCGCTGGTGCTCTGGCTTTCCAGCGAGGAATGCAGCTTCTCC
>DATNEJ010000177.1:0-16242 GCA_035606775.1 Acetobacteraceae bacterium
CGGGCCATGAAGGCGGCGTATGCATCGGGATTGTCAAAATGGCGGCGCGTGAGCGGTGTCTGCACCAATCCAGGCAGGATCGCGTTGACCCGAATCCTCGACGCGGCAAACTCCAGCGCCCCATTGCGGCTCAGCAATTCCACGCCCGCCTTCGCGGCGACATAGGCAGAACCGGCGTGCATCGGCACATGCGCGTTCAGTGAGGCGATGTTGACGATCGCGCCGCCGGTGCCCTGGCGCATCATCTGCCGCGCCTCGTGCTTCATGCCCAGGAACACGCCCTTGAGACAGAGATCGACGGTGAAGTCCCAGTCTTCTTCCGACAGATCGACGATATAGCCTGGCCGGGCCGCGCCGGCGACGTTGAACGCGAGATCGACCTTGCCGAACCGCGCCGCCGTCTGCGCGATCAGATGCTCGACATCGGCCTCCTTGGTCACGTCCGCACGGATGGCAGCAAGATTGCCGCCATGGGCCGCGGTGATTTCCGCCAGCCGGTCCTCACGGACATCGGCAGCGGTGACACGCGCGCCCTCATCCAGCAGGCGGCGGACGATCGCCAGGCCGATCCCTGATGCCCCGCCGGTCACCACCGCGACCGTGTCGCGGAACCTGCTGCTTTCTGCCGACATCGCATTAACCCTTTCGAAATCAGACCGTGTTTTCGTGGCGTCGATACCGCGAGAACGGAAACTGCATGGAAGTGTCGGCCGGGATCAAGGTCAGTGCCCGCGGACTGCTCTGGGATGTGATGGATGTCGAACCGCTCGGCCACCAGCAACGGCTCCGGCTGAGATGCAGCGGCGGCGATCTCGCCGATCTGGAATGGGATCTTCTGCATCCGGCTGAGAAGGTGGAGGTATTTGACACAGGCTTGCGGCCCGACTGTCCGGGGTCGCTGGCGGCATGGCGGCTCTATCATACGGCCTGTCTGCTCGATCAACTGCCGAACGAAAAAGCCATGCTGGCCACCGAGCCTGGTCGGCTACGGATCGAGCCGTATCAGCTCGTGCCGCTGATGCGCGCGCTGGAAATGCCCCGGCCGAGGCTTCTGCTGGCGGACGGCGTCGGCCTGGGCAAGACGATCCAGGCAGGGCTGATCGCGGCGGAACTGATTGCCCGGAGACGCGCCCATCGCATCATTGTCGTCTCCCCGGCCGGTCCCCTGCTGACGCAATGGGGCCAGGAACTGCGCCATCGGTTCGGGCTTCGCTTCATCGCGATCGCCGACGCGGCATCGTTGCGCACGCGGCGCGCCGCGCTTGATCTGGGAAGCAATCCATTCAGCGGCACCGCGTTCTGCCTGACATCGCTGGATTTCGCCAAGCAGGAGCACATCCTTGAGGACCTGGAGCGTGCCTCCTGGGACTTGGCGATCATCGATGAAGCCCATCACTGCTTCGGCACGCCCGGGGTCGGCAGCCAGGACGACACGCAACGGCGGCGATTGGCGGAGGTTCTTTCGCGTCGCTCGGATGCGCTGCTGCTACTGACCGCGACGCCGCATGACGGGCATGATCCGCATTTCGCATCCTTGATCGAATTGCTGGACCCGAGCCTCACGGACGGTGCCGGCGGTCTGGTGGGCCTTGCCTATCGGCGGCACGTGATCCGGCGGCTGAAGTCGCACGTCCGCGATGCGGCGAGCGGTTCGCCGCTGTTCCGCGAGCGCCGGGTCATTCCGGTCCGGATCGGCGTGGAAGGTGCCAACGCCGCGCCCGTGCGCGCCTTTCACGAAAGCCTGTCGGCCCTCGTCGCACCGCGCCTGGTTCGCGGTGCCAGGGTACGCGGCCTGGCGGATGCGCTCGCCTTCGTCAGCCTGCTGAAGCGTTCGGTCTCAACAATTGCCGCCGCCGTGGGAACGTTACGCACCGTGGCCGAACGGTATGCATCCCTGGGGGAACAGGAGAGTGCGGCTATCACCCGGGAGCGCGCGCGGGCGCTGCGCGCCTATCACCGCCAGGCCGAACGATACGGCGTCCTGGGTTCGGCGGAAGAATCCGACCTGGCCTTACTCGAGGCCGAGGACATGGCGGCGCGTCTCCGCGCCACGGGGACAGCCGAGGCATTGCATCGGCTGATCCATCTCGGCGGACTGGCGGAACCACAGGATCCGAAGCTGCTGGCGCTGATCGAGGAAATCAGGCTGATCCGCGCAGAGTCCCCGCTCGCCAATATCCTTGTGTATACGGAATATGCCGACAGCCAGGACGCGACCGTGCGTGCCTTGCGCACGGCTTCGAGTATCGCCGGTGAGGTTCTGACCATCAGCGGTCACGACTCCGAGGAGGACCGTACGCGTGCGGCAGAACGCTGTGCGTCAGAAGACGGCATCATCCTCGTCAGCACCGACTCCCTGGCCGAAGGGCTCAATCTGCAGCAGCGGTGCTGCCATCTGATTCATCTCGATCTGCCCTACAATCCGAACCGGCTGGAACAGCGCAACGGCCGTATCGATCGCTATGGGCAGCGCGATGATCCGCAGATCCGCTACCTCTACCTCGGCGGCACGTTCGAGGAACACCTGCTGCTTCGCCTGATCGCCAAATACGAGAAGGCGCGTACGTGCCTGACATTCATGCCTGACACGCTCGCCGTCACCGCGGACGCCGATGCACTGGGCCGCGGCCTGGTTGCCGGGTTCGCCGAGGAACAGGCAAGTCTGTTCGACAGCGAACGGCCACCCATCCACTCGCTCGATCGCATCGGGGAGGAGACCAACCACGCTGCCTATCGCGATCTGCTGCATGAGATCGACCGCGCCTTCGACGGGTTCGACCGGATGGCCGTGCAGCATGGCTGGGCCGCACAAGGATTGAACGCCGCGACGGAACAGGCGAACGCCGCGGCCGGTGCGCGCAAGCGAGGTGTCGCCCTGCAAGGGCAGATAGACCTGACCTCGTTCGTTGCCGCCACGCTTGCCTGCGAACATCCCGGCGCGGTGACACAGGGTGCGGCAGCCAGCACGGTGCTGCACCTGGCGGAGCGATGGGCTGCCGAACTTGACGGCCTGCCGGGTTATGACCACGCGAACCGCGCGCTCCATATCGCGCGCCGACCCTGTGACTCCGGCGGCAGCGCACGGACGGTCCTTGGGCGTGCGCATCCCCTGGTGCGACGGGCCATCGGCCACGTCAGCCTCGGCTCGCCCGAATCCCGGGATCATCGCGTTGCGGCGGCCCGCGCGATTGCCGGCGATGCGCCGGCATTGCTGCTGACCTACAGCTTCGAGATACGCAATGCGCTTCGCCCGGCGCAGCGGCAGGTTATCGCGGTCTATCTGCGGCGGGACGGACAGGCGACGATAATACACCAGCCCGATGCCTGGCTGGCGCTTGGTGGCAATGAGCGTTCCCTGGCGGCGGACGATGTCTGGGCGGGACATTTCGCGATGTGGGCGCCTGTCCGTCTCGCCGAGGCGGAGGGCGTCGCGGCCGAAGCGATGTCGCTTGTCCATGCGAGCCTCAGCAACAGGCTGAATGAGCAAGCCGATCGCGACGCAGCAGAGATGGAGCAATGGCTTCGCCTCCAGGCAGACACGCTCTCCGGCCCGGCTCTGCCGGTGACTGATGACCTGTTCGGCGCCAGCCCGGCGGGACCGGCGTGGCGAACTCTTCCCATGCCGCTCGACCGTCTCGCCGCCTTCGCCACGGATCCCGCCAACAATCCCGACCGCAGGCGTTCTGCCAGCCACGCCGTCGCTCTGTTTCATCGTCGGACCAGCGAGCGCAAGGACAGGCTGACACTTGCGTCCCCGGTGTTACGGCCGATTGGCATGCTGATGCTGCTGCCGGACGCGTTCCGCGCCTGATGCTCGACCTGCGCGACTGCACGGTACAGGGCACCGGCCTGACCGAGCATTTTCTTCACCACGAACTTGGGACCGTGCTGGCGAAGCATCGGCTGCTGGCTGACCGGCCTGCGGGATGGGACATCCTGCATCGCAAGCTCAACAGCCTGGGGAACGCCGGCGGCGCAATACGGGTGTTCAACCATGTCATCGCCCCACTCATCCCCATCCTCGGCTACACGGCGGCGCAGCGTCAGGAAAGCGTGGCCACCCGCGAAGGCGCGGAAGACGGCGGCTGGATGCTCAGCGGCCCCGGTGGGGCATGCCTGCGCGCATGGTCTGTCGAGGCAAACGCCGATCTCGACGTCCCGCGCCGCAACAGCCGGACCTATCGGTTGAGTCCGGCGCGGTCGGCGCAGCGCGTGCTGCTGGCACGCGGAGAACCGGCCGGACTGATAACCAACGGCGACACACTGCGCCTCCTTCTGAGCGATCCGACGCGCAGCGATGGCCACGTCATCGTTCGATTGGACGCGGACGGCGGCTGGCGCAGCCGGCACGCGCCGCCTGACTCCTTTCGCACGCTCGCTGCCATTGCCAGCCCGTCGGGACTTGCCCTTCTGCCCGCTATCCTCGACGCCGCCCGTCTCAGCCAGGCCCGTGTCACGCGCGACCTTCGGCACCAGGCACGCGAGGGGCTGGAAGGCTTCATACAATCGCTGCTGGATCATGGCGCGGATCCGCGCCGACGCCGTCAAACCGTCAGACCCGATGCCAGGACGCTTTGGAACGAAGGACTGATCCTGGTCTACCGACTGCTGTTCATTCTGAAACTGGAAAGTGCCGCCAACCCTGCCTGCGCATTCAGCTTTGCCTCGACCGATCTGTGGCGCTCCACATTCTCGCCCAACACGGCGCTCGCGCCGCTGGTGCGCCGCCACCTGGATCAGGGGCACGACACCGGCACAATGCTGGAAAGCGGGCTGCGAGCGGTGTTTCGCATCTTTCGCGACGGACTCGCCTGCAGCGAGCTGTCCATTGCGCCGCTTGGGGGTGCGCTGTTCGGCACGGACACCACGCCGACCCTGGATCGGCTGGCCTGGGGAGAGAAGGCTGTCGCCATCCTGCTCGACCGTTTGCTGTGGCGAGCAGCGCAGACCGGCGAACGGGCGCGCGTGCATTACGGCGCGCTGGGGGTGGAAGACCTTGGCAGCATCTATGAGACGATGCTGGAATTGGAACCTGGCATCGCGGATGTGCCGATGGTTCGCATGCGCCATGCGAGACTGGAAGCTGTCGTCCAGGCCGATTCGCCCGCGTCAATCGGCAACTCGGTCGAGGACCTGCCACCCGGCCGTTTCTTCTTGCGCACCGGCCTCGGCCGCAAGGCCACCGGGTCGTTCTATACCCCGCATGCATTCGTGCGGTTCCTGGTTCGGGAAACACTTACACCCGCCGTGCGCGCCCGCAGCCCGGATGATGATCCGGACCCCGGCGCCTTGCTGGCACTGCGGGTCCTCGATCCGGCGGTCGGCAGCGGCCATTTCCTTGTCGAGGCCTGCCGCTTTCTCGGTGATGCGCTGTATGCCGCGTGCGAACGCTGCGATCGGGAGGCGGCAGCGGCCGAAGCAGAGGCCGCCAATGATCCCGCCCGGTCCGTGACCTTACTTGCGCAGGCGGCCGACCTGCGCGAACGGATCACCCGGCTACCGGTGCCCGACGACACGCTGTCCGCGTACCTGCCAAGCCGGTGTCGCGATGCGAGTGGTTTTGGCTTGTCGCAACATCGGGCTTTGGCGATCTGCCGGCGCCTGGTCGTGGTGCATTGCCTGTACGGCGTTGATCGGAACAGGCTGGCCGTGGAACTGGCGAAACTGTCTTTGTGGCTGGAATCCTATGCCGAGGGATTGCCGCTGACGTTTCTCGATCATCGCCTGATCCAGGGCGATTCCATTGCCGGTCCCTTCTTCGCGCAGCTCGCAACTTTGCCGGTCGGCAGCGGGCCGCTCGATCCGTTGCTCGCCCGGGGCGTGAAGGAGCGGCTGGAGTCAGTGCGCGACGCGGCGCTGACCGAGGTTCAGGCCCTTGAAGCGTCGATCGGCAAGGACGTGGCCGATCTGGTGGCGAAGTCCGCCGCAAAAGCTCGGCTGGACATCGCCTTGCGCCCGCTGCTCGCCCTCGGCCGCGCCTGGGCCGGTGGCGCGGCCCTGGGTACGCGGGAAGCGGACGATGAATGGCTGGCATTGGCGCGAGCGATCGCGGACACGGGCACTCTCCCGCCGTCTTTGACCAGGCACCAGGCGGCCATGCTTGAGGCGGGAAAGCTCGCTTTGCCGTGGGATCTGGCGTTTCCGGAAGTGTTCAGATCCGGCGGCGGATTCGGCTTTGACGCCATCCTGGGCAATCCGCCCTGGGATGTGATCCAGCACAGCACGAAGGACTTCGTGGCCGGGTATGATCTGCGGGTGCTGGATACGACCTCCAGGATGGACCGCGCACGGATCGAGCATGCGGTGCTGTCGGACCCGGCCGCGGCACGGAACTTTGCGGCCTACAAAAGCGACTTTGAGCGGCAGAAGCGGCTGGCGCGGCGCCTGTTCCGCCATCAGCGGGTCGATGTCGGCAGCGGGTCCACCGCGGGGAATCTCGACGCGTACCGGCTATTCGGCGAACGCACCGTGCAGCTTGCTGGGCAGAACGGGGCAATCGGCATGTTGATGCCGTCCGCCTTCCACGCCAATGAGGGCAGTACCGGCCTTCGCCGACTGTTTCTGGAAGCGACTAGTTTGGAATACTGCCTGTCATTCGAAAACCGACGGAAGCTGTTCGACATCGACAGCCGGTTCAAGTTCGCGCTCATCGTCGCACGGATGCCGGGGCCGACACGGGCGGTCCGTTGCGCGTTCTATCTGGATGCGATCGAGGGGCTTGCGGACCAGGACCGTGTCGTGACCTATGACCTGAACTTTCTCACCCGATCAGGTGGCGCCCACCTGACACCGCTCGAACTGCGCGGCAGCCTGGATCTGAACGTTGCGCGGCGGCTGTATTCATCGCGGCAGACACTGGGCGAATGGTGGCAGGACCTCGGCATTCGCTTCGGGCGGGATTTCCACATGACGGACGACGCGCCGAACATGGTTCCGGTCGGGTCGGCGCGAGCGGCCGGCTGCCCAGTGCTGCATGAAGGGAAGACGTTTCATCAATATACGGACCGATGGACCACGCTGCCGCGCTATGCTGTTTCCACTGCCGCGCTTGCCGGCAAGCCGGCAGTCCGTCATGCAGCAGGCTATTTCCGGACGGTGTTCCGCGATATCGCGCAATCCTCCAATGAACATACGATGATCGCCGCGATGGTGCCGCCGGGGACCGTTTTCGGCCATACCGCCACGGTCGAGCGCAGTCCCGACAGACGCCCCAACGCAGCAGGACTGGCGGTCTGTGGACTGCTGAACACCCACCCATTCGACTGGCTGGTGCGTCAGAAGGCCACCACCCATCTCAGCCTCTACATCGTCGAAGCCCTGCCGGTGCCCGACCTGGCACCCTCCGCCTTCCACTTTCTTGCCCACGCGGCCCTGCGCCTCATCTGCAATCACGCCGGCTACGCGCCCCTCTGGCACAGCCAGCTCGGCAATGCCTGGCGCGAAAAAACCAGCGCCCCCTGCTGGCCGGTCATCGAAACGCCCGACGCACGCTGGCTGCTCCGGGCGGACATCGATGCCGTTGTCGCGCATGCCTACGGCCTGACCGCGAGCCACTACGCACGCATACTAGATGCGTTCAGCCACAAATCCTTTCCGACGGCACCATCATTGTGCCAGGCCGCCTATGAAGACTATGCGCGGCTGGGTCTAGAACGGTTCTGCCGAGAGCGTGATCCCTACCCAGATATCGCCGTGAACCAGGGGCGCAGCAACGCCACGGACGGGCCTTCGCCGCTCAGACGACCAGCCCGGACGCCTGGACCGCCAGACTCATCATGTCCGGCGTCGAATTTGATGTTGCCGCATTGCCCGCATTGATCAGGTAGCGCTGGACAAAAGATTCGACGAACTTCGGGTCCTGGAAATTCTTCAGGTCAAGGCGCGTGCTGATCGCGGTTTCCTGCGCGGTCAAATCCTGGAACGCGATTTCCTCCGGAACGCCCAGGGCAGTCGTCACCACGGTGCGCATCACCGGATCGCCGAGTATCTGATCGACCGAGGTGATGGTCGATGCCTCCGAGCGGAAGGTCAGCGCGTTCGACAGGCCAGGCGTGGCCGCATCGAGCGAGTTGCGCCAGGTCACCTCCGCATAGGCATTCGTCACGGTGGCGATGACGTTCGGATCCTGAATGACCGAAAGCCCCTTGGCCGTGAAATCATAAGTCTGGGCTACAGATTTCCAGCGTGTATCGGTCAGCGTATTGGCCAGGGAGTGCGTATCCGAGAGGTCCGACGTCAACGCCTTCTGTGCCAGCGCCGTATAGGAGGTCTGATCGGCAAGCCCGTTCGCCGTCAGCAGCACCTGCATGACCGCCGGGTTTTGCAACAACTGCTGCACGCTCGTCGCACTCTTCACCCCCGCAGTGAACGCCTGGATCGCTCGGCTCACCTGGGGCTCAGCCGCGGTCATCTTCACGTCCTGAGCCTGGTTCCGCTCCGCCGATTGCAGGGCCTGCGAGGGCGTCACTCCGCTGGTGCCCGTGGCCTGCCCGCCAAAGCCGTAGAGCGTCGCCAGAAGCGAATCGGCGCTGTTGCCGGATGTGCTGCTGTACAGCGTAGCGATGAGGCTAAGGGACAGGCTCATGGAACGGAATGTCCCATCGGTTGCATATGCGCCGCGATGCTGCGCCAGCGCGGTTAACGGCGAGTTAAGAAAAGTCGCCCGCCATGGGTGCCCTGCGCCCGATCAAGACCTCGTTACGAGCACCATGTGCCGCTCTTCAGGTGCCGCTCGCCTCAATGAAGCAAACGATCTGGCCTTGATACCAGCACGCAACCCCCTCCCCGGTTGGATTGTCATGCCGGTGCAAAACATTCTCGTTCGGAACATCTACCCAGGCGTAAGGCACACCGCTCCAGCGAGGAAATTCGCTGCCGATGAACGCCTGGAAGTGATCGCCGTTGATGCGGTACTGCACGGTTCGGCAGTCGGCCATATTGCAGCAGGACCGGTTGGTTCCGGGTTGATTCAGGCTCTGAAACCATGGGGCCAGTGTAGGATCGGCGCCCTGAGGCGGGGCGGCCTGAGCCGCCACCGTGCCGCAGATCGCACCTGCCATCGCGACCCCGCAATAATTCAGGATTCGCATGCCATTGCTCCGCCAGGTCCGGCCAGTGTCCGTCCTGCCGCAAGGGTAACGACAGGACCGCCACGCCGTTCCGATTGGCCGAAGTGTAGCGCGACTTCCTGGGCGATCGTGAATTTTCGTCGCTCGCACAGGCGGCATGAAAGTCTCCGAACCCCGATCCAGCCAGAGCGTGATCGCCGGAGGTGTGAATCACGCGATCAAACAACAAGTTGGAGCCAGGTCAGTCAAACCGCTCTATCCGGTAATGCGGATCGATCTTTTCTTCGTGCAGGATTGCTTCTGCCGTCAGCTTTCCGACGATCGGCCCAAGGGTGTAGCCGTTCGCGGTGACTGTATTGAAGAACCCTGGAAGGTTCGGCATCTCACCCAGGATCGGCGCACGGTCGATTGCCGGATTGATGCCGGTCCATGCGCGGATAAAGTGCAGGTCTTTCAGGGCCGGCAGCGCGCGGGCCGCGACCCAGAGATTGCCCTGGATACTGCGGCGAAGGTTGCGCGTGCGCCCGCTTGCGGCATCGAAATCGCCGAACCAGCCGCCGCCGATCAGGAAGCTGCCGTTCGCCTGCTGCTTCAATGAAAGGTGACGGTTCGCGATTGCCACCAGGTGCCGGGTCAAGGGAGGCGCCGGTTCGGTGACGATGACCTGCTGCACCGTGCCGGTCACAGGCAGGTCGAATCCGGCCATGCGGGCGATCCGCGCAGCCCAAGGGCCAGCGGCATTGACGATCCGTCCCGCCGTGATCACGCCCTTTGCGGTGTGCACCATCCATCGGGCACCGTCCCGCTCAATCCGCTGGACCTCCGCCCCAGGCACCAGCCGAGTGCCCGACCGGCGGGCCAGAGTCCGCACCGCCAGCGTGCCGCGGAGCGGATCGCCGTAGCCCTCGGCCGGAACGAAGTCGGCGGCGAGCATCCGGTCCGACAAGGCCGGAGAAAGGCTGCGGAGCTCATTCGGCCCAAGGATATGACTCTCGATGCCGTAACGGCGTTCCATTGCGGACTTGCGGCGCAGCCAATCGACGCTCGCTGTATCTTCGGCGAGCATCAGGCCCCCTTCGGTGCGGACGCCCAGGTCTTCCTCCACCTCAGCACCGATCTGCTTCCACAATGCAATGCTGCGCGGTCCCAGTGGCAGGGTGTGCGCCGCCGGTCCGCCGTCCGGCGGTGTTTCGTCGGTGAAGTCATAGGACAGCAACTGCACATGCAGACTGCCGGCATTCGCGGTGCTGGCCGCCATGCCGATCTCGTCGCGATCCACCAGCAGCACGTCCGCACCGCCGCGCGCCAGGAAATAGGCTGAACACAGGCCAGCCAGGCCACCGCCGATGACCACGACGTCGGCATGCCGCGTTTCCGCGGGTAGGTCCGGCACCGGATGAAGGTGCAACGGCGGGTCGGGGTCGCGCAGCAGCGGCGCCTGGAACTCCGGTGCCTCCTGCATAAGCGGCGCAATCAACTGCGGGCGCACTGGTGCGCGTGGCGCGGCGAGCGCGTCTTCGCCCGGCAGGCCGGGACACAGACGCGCAATGGTCGCCGAACAAAATCGGCCCTGGCAACGTCCCATGCCGGCACGGGTGGCCTTCTTCAGAGCGGGCAGCGACGTCAGACCGGCGGCGAGTTCTGCGCGCAGGCAGCCGGCACTGACTTCCTCACAACGGCAGACGATGGTGTCGTCGGCGATTGCGCTCGGGTCCACCCTTGGTTGCGAGAAGAGCCGCCACAGCGCCGCCTGAAAGGACAGAGCGCGTGCGAGGGATCGGTGCGTCGCGGGGTCATCCGGTGCCGCCGCAAAGCCCAGTCCGCGCACCGCGGCCAGGCCGGCCAGACGTCCACGCGCCAGTGCGACCCGTACGCCGCCCAACGCAGCGCCGTCGCCAACGGCGTACACGGCCTTCAGCGCAGTGCCGCCATCGGGACGGGTTACCGTCGCAAGATGGCCAAGACCGGTATCGATAAAGTGGTGCGGCAGGCCCAGCGCGCGGGCCAGGCTGGTTTCAGGCTGGAATCCCAGGTTGAGGGCGACGATCTCCACCGGAATATGGCGGCCGTTGACAACTGCCGCGGACACCCGGTCCTCGCCGAGGATTTGCGTTACCTGCGCGCGCCAGAGAAGCGGCACGCCCGCACGCTTCAGCGTCAGCAGCATGCCGATCCCCTGACGCAGCAGAGACGGCGCCGATCGCGCCATGCGCCAGGCCTCGCGCAAAGCGGCCAACCCCGGGTGCGGTGCGGACTCGACGACGGCGACGGGCCGGATGCCGGCGGCCAGCATTTCACACGCGAGTTGCAGATTGAGTGGGCCGTTGCCGGCGATCAGCACCGACTCCGCAGGGCATACCCGGTACGCACGCACCAGCGTCTGCAAGGCGCCGGTGGTCATCACGCCCGGCAACGTCCAGCCTGGAATCGCGACCGGCCGTTCATGTGCGCCGGTGGCGAGAATAAGCCGGCGCGGACGATAGGTGATGACGTCACCTCTCACCACGGCGGCAATCTCAAATGGGCGTTCCGATGCTTCGCCCTGCTTCGCAATGGCCGGGCCATCCGCTGCGAAGGCACCCCAGGCGACCGCGTCCGTTTCTATTCGCACCCCCGCACCCGCGGCCCGGCGCCGCAGGTCGGCGCCAAGGCGGAACTGCGCGTCGGGCGCGCGATCCCTGTGACTGGCGGCGAGGGACTTGGCGTACTGGCCGCCCGGCAATGCGCGCTCATCCAGCAGGACGACCGACGCACCGGACTCGGCGGCCGCGATTGCGGCGGTCAGGCCGGCCGGGCCACCGCCGACAACCAGCACGTCACACTCTTCCTCCCGCGCTTCACCGGCTGCCGGCATCACGGCCGGCCGCTCGGGCAGCGCGCCCGTCACGTTCATTCCCTCCTCGACAGGCGTTATACAGGCCCGCTGGCCCATTCGTCCGTTGACGGTGACGATGCAATCGAAGCAGGCGCCCATGCCGCAATGCAGGCCGCGCGGTGCGCCGAGCGGGGTGTGGCGAAAGGCCAGGATGCCGGCTGCGGAGAGCGCAGCGCCGATCGTCTCGCCTTCCAGTGCGGCGATCGGCCGTTCGTCGAACCGGAAGGTAACGCCGCGTCCGACGGGATTGATCGAAGGATGGGTCAAGCGCATGCCGGCGAGCATGCACGCATTGCTACCCGCCGGCACCGCCTTCCGGTACTTCAGGCCATACGGCCGCCGTCATTCGCCGACAGCGGCCGCTCGGCCTGCGGTGGTCAGCCCTGGTTCTGCCCCGGTTCGCCGACAGTAATGCCGACGAAGATCGGTTCGCCGTTACGGATGATGCGCAGGGCCAGCGCATGGTCCTTGCCGTTGAGCGCGGAGCGTATGGCGTGGGCGGCCTGCGCCGGAGAAGTCACCTTCTCGGTTCCCACGCCCACGATCACGTCACCCGGCTGCAGGCCCGCTTCCTCGGCCGGAGAGCCGGGCTGCACGCCCCTCACGACCGCGCCTTTGGTGCCGTCGGGTACGTCGAGCTGATTGCGCATGTCCGGCGACAATGGCGCCAGTGCAAGGCCGAGCCGCTCATGATGAGCGGAGCCGCTGTCGTCGTTGCTCGCCATCTGGTCGTTCGGCATCTGCCCGACCTTGACGTCAACCGTCTTGGTGCTGCCGTCATGCAGCACCTGGAGATGCGCCTCATCGCCCGGCTTGATGGAGGCGACGTTGACCGCAAGATCGCGCGGATTGCCGATCTTGGTGCCATTGACCGACTGGATCACGTCCCCAGGCTCCAGGCCGGCGTGCGACGCGGGACTGTCGGACTTGATGCCGGCCAGCAGCGCGCCGGAGTCTTCCGGCAGCCGTAGCGCCTTCGCGGTTGCCCCGGTGATCTGCTGCGCTTCAACCCCGATATACCCGCGCGTGACATGCCCGGACTGCTCCAATTGAGCAGTGACGGTTCTGATCATGTCGGAGGGAATGGCGAAGCCGATGCCAACCGAGCCGCCGGTCGGCGAGATGATGGCGGTGTTCATGCCGATCACCTTGCCGTCCTGGGTGAACAGCGGTCCGCCCGAGTTGCCCCGGTTGATCGGTGCATCGACCTGGATGAACTGATCGTAAGGACCGGCGCCGATGTCACGGCTCACCGCGGAGACGATGCCGGCGGTCACGCTGCCGCCGAGGCCGAACGGATTGCCCATCGCGACGACCCATTCACCGGGCTTCACGTCACGGGAATTGCCAAGCTGGATGTACGGAAGCGGCTTGTCCGCATTGACCTTAAGCACGGCGATATCGGTGCGCGGATCGCGCCCAATGATCTTGGCCGGCAGTTCCTTGCCGTTGTCGAGGGTGACGGAAACGCTGCTGGCATCGCGAACGACGTGGTTGTTGGTAACGATCGTGCCGTTCGAATCGATGATGAATCCGGAGCCACGCGCCTCCACCGCACGCGCATGTGGCTGCGGGATCATCTGATTGAAGGGGAACGGCAGTTGCGGCGTGGCACCCTGCCCTTCTTCCATTGCCTGCTCATTGTTCTTGAGCTTGGTCGTGACGGAGACGACGGCCGGTTTTACCTGCGTAACCAGCGCGGTGAAATCGGGCAGCGTATGCGGCGCGAGAGCGGTACCCGGCGGATTGACCGGCGCACCGGTATTCGCGCTGTCCACCGCGGCAAGACTGGTTTGGCTCGCTGCGAAACCGCCCAGCGCTGTGCCGGCGAGCAGAACCGCGACGAGTGTCGCGCCGCGCCACGAACGGCGCTGGGGCTGGGTTTGATTCGAGGTAGGCATGAAGATTCCTCCGGTAAGGACGGATGGTTGATCTGCAACGCTTGACCGGCATGCGTCGGTGCCGGTGACTGCCGAAACATGCGGACGGGCAGGTGACGGTTCGCCGTAGGCTGGGATTAAAGGTCGGAAATGTCGGTTAAAGATTGGTCATGCATCCTGTCGGCTCGCCGGTGCGCACATGCCCCGCGCGGGCTGATCAGTGCCAGGCAAGACCCAAGGCGTGCGACGCGCAGGACATGACAGCCCTCCTCTCCTTACAAACCGGAGCGTGGGTTCCATGTAGAAGCCGAACAACCATGCGGCCCGGATCGGGCACGGAGCGACCTATGATCGAGCGGCGTCCCTACGGCAGCCTTGGCGGCGGGCATTTCGACTGGCTCAACACCAAACATCATTTCTCGTTCGCCGATTATCACGACCCGCAACGAATGAACTGGGGCGCGCTGCGCGTGTGGAACGACGATGAGATCGCGCCCAGGCAGGGCTTTCCACCGCATCCGCACGCCAACATGGAGATCATCACCTACGTCACCCAGGGTGCGATCACGCACGAGGACAGCCTGGGCAACAAAGGCCGCACCGTCGCGGGCGACGTCCAGGTCATGAGTGCCGGCACCGGGATCAGGCACGCCGAGTACAATCTGGAAAACGACGTCACCAAACTGTTCCAAATCTGGATTCTGCCGGACCAGCGCGGCGGCGCGCCGATGTGGGGTGCGAAGCCGTTTCCGAAGGCTGAGCGGGCCGGGAAACTCGTAACCCTGGCAAGCGGGTTCGAATCCGACAGCGATGCACTGAAGATCCGCAGCCAGGCTCGTGTCATGGGGGCCACCCTCAAAGCGGGGCAAACGGCCGACTATCCACTCGATCCCGCACGCCGTGCCTATCTGGTTCCGGCGGTCGGTGCCGTAGAGGTGAACGGCGTGCGTGCCGAAGCACGTGACGGTATCGCCGTCAGCCAGGAAAAGAACCTGCGCATCACCGCGATCGAAGATTCGGAGATCGTGCTGGTCGACGCGGCAGAGTAAATCGTGACCCACAATGGTTCATGCCACCGGTCATCCTTCATGACCGGTGGCATGAGTTGACGGCTTCGGCGAGACGGCACAGAGATCACCGTTTCCGCGCCGCCAGCATCGGAGCCTCTCCCATGACACAGGCAGATGACAGCCGCACGCCCATCGACACCGTGGTCATCCCGCGAACCGCCGACCTCGGCGGCTTCACGGTGCAACGCGTGCTGCCGACGCAGGACCGGCGCATGGTCGGACCCTTCATCTTTTTCGACCAGATGGGACCAGGCGAGTTTCTTGCTGGCCGCGGTCTCGAAGTGCGGCCGCATCCACATATCGGCCTCGCGACGGTGACCTATCTGTTCGCCGGCGAAATCCTGCACCGCGACACGCTGGGCAGCCATCAGCCGATCCAGCCGGGTGACGTCAACTGGATGACCGCTGGCAGCGGCATCGCCCACTCGGAGCGAACGGATACAGCACTGCGCACGAAATCGAACCGGCTGTTCGGCATCCAGTCCTGGGTTGCGTTGCCGCGCGCACAGGAGGAAACCGCCCCGGCCTTCGTGCACCACCCCGCCACGACACTGCCGGTTCTGGAGGAGCGCGGATTGAGGCTCCGCTTGATTGCCGGCAATGGATGGGGCGCCCGCTCGCCCGTCGCCGTGCTGTCGCCCCTGTTCTATGCCGATGTCATGCTGCAACCCGGCGCCGCGGTCACGCTGCCCGCGGAGCATGAGGAGCGCGCGGCCTATGTGCTGCAGGGCGCCGTGGATGTGGCCGGCACGCGGGCCGAAGCCGGAAGGCTGCTGATATTCCGCCCCGGCGACCAGCTCGCCCTGCGATCGCCCGAAACAGACTCACGCCTCCTTCTGCTCGGCGGTGCGCCGATGGACGGCAAGCGGCACCTGTTCTGGAATTTTGTCAGTTCCAGCCAGGACAGGATCGAGCAGGCAAAAGAGGACTGGAAAGCGGGACGCTTCGGCAAGGTCCCCGGCGACGACGTGGAGTACATCCCGTTGCCGGAGACTGTCCGCGTGCCGGCGCAGCATCCGACAGGGGCCTGAAGCACCGCGTAGCCGCTTTCAGAAAATACCGGCAGCCATGCCCGCGGCGAGCGCCGCGCCGACTTCCTCACAGCGGCGCAGATCGTCAGGGCCGATCGTTTTGGGTGCCAGGATCCGTTCCGGCGTCTGGGCATGTGTGCATACAATTACCGGTTCGGCGACAGCGCGCAGCCGCCAGCCCACGGCGATGCGCGTCATCTGGCGAACCGCATTCGTCCCATCGCTGCCCGCGCAAATCAGCATCGCGTAAGGCCGCCCATTGATGCGGTCGAGCACACCGTAATAGGTCCGGTCGAAGAAATCCTTCATCCGGCCGGC
>DATNEJ010000238.1:0-30821 GCA_035606775.1 Acetobacteraceae bacterium
GTAACCACGGGAGGAGTTAAGGCATGGTTTCAACGGCTTCTGTCTTACGGCCTATTTCATGACGAAACATGGCATCTGAAACAGAACCGGTTGCACGCCGTGCGGAGGCCCGATCGTGAAGCGGCGATGCAACCCGGCTGACTTCACTCTGGCGCATCCTTCCTGCACCAGAGCGGTCATGCTGCGCCACACTCTCGATCATATCCGTCACGGACGCTGGCTCAGCCGGGATGGTATTGTGACCGGGTCGGTCGTGCTTCTGGCTTTCGAGCTGGCCATGCTTGCCTTTTATATTGCCGGCACGCACGGGCTGATCGTGCCGCTGCACCGGCCCACCAGCACGGATTTCGTCAGCTTCTACGCTGCCGGATCGCTGGCCGACGCGGGAACGCCGTGGCTCGCCTACAATCAGGCGGCGCATCACCTGGCGGAGCAGCAGGCAACCCAACCCGGCATTGCGTACAACTATTTCTTCTACCCTCCGGTGTACCTGCTTCTGTGTGCCCTGCTTGCGCGACTGCCTTATCTCTGCGGTTTCGTGACCTTTCAGGCCTGCACCCTGGCGCCCTGCTTCCTGGCGGTGCGCAGGATCGTCCGTGGCGCCCGCGCCGTGACGCTGCTCGCGTTTCCGGCCGTGTTCTGGACGATCGGCACCGGCCAGAACGCATTCCTGACCGCGTTCCTCTTCGCGGCGGGGACCTTGCTGGTCGATCGCCGGCCGATCATTGCCGGCATCCTGTTCGGGATGCTCTGCTACAAGCCGCATTTCGGCCTGTTGGTGCCGATCGCTCTTCTCGCCGGCGGTAACTGGCGGGCCTTTTGCGCTGCCGCGGTTTCCGCCTGTGGCCTGCTGGCACTTTCCGTCCTGGTGTTCGGCTTTGGCACGTGGCAGGCGTTCCTGACGGCCGCGTCCGGCACGCAAGCCGTCTATGCGAGCGACGCGATTGATCTCGCCGGCCTGACCAGCCCATTCGGCGCGATCCTGGTGCTGGGCGACGCGCGATGGGTTGCCTATGCGGTCCAGGCGGCGATGACCGTGTTCGCCGCTGTTGTGGTGGGTGTGGCATGGCGGCGCGGGGTGCGGCTGCCGGTCCGCGCGGCAATGCTGATCGCCGCGACACCGGTCGCGGTGCCCGTCTTCATGTTCTACGACCTGATGCTGGTGGGCGTGGCATTGGCCTGGATGGTGCGGGCGGGCCGCGAAACCGGATTCCCGGCATTCCACAAGACGGGCCTGACGATCCTGTTCGTCCTGCCGATCCTGTCTGGCAATCTGGATCCGCACGCGCGGCTGCTGATTGCGCCGAGCTGCGCGTTGCTGTGTTTTACGCTGGCGTGTTCGCTGGTGTGGCGGGAGTTTGGCAGAGCGCGTGCGTCGGCTTCGGCTCTGACTGCGTCCGAGCTGGCGGTGTCTATTGGTCCGGCGTGATGATTCGCGGCAGCCGGCCCGCGCCGGGTGCCACACCCCCCGGCAACGTAATGACGCTCGGCGCGGTGCCGTCCGTGCTGGGCGTCCATATATGGATCCCTGTATCGACCACGGTAGGTGCGCCCGGCAGGCCGCCGGCACCAAGCCAGCGGGCGAAAACAAGCTGCCGGTAGGGCGTGCCGCGGGCGGGATCGGCGGAGTGGTAGGCCGCCACGGCATCGGCCCAGTTGCCAAGCTGGTCATGCAGCGACGCCAGCAGGCGGGCGGCGTACGCGGCGTTGGCGACGGGATCGAACGCCTGGTCTAGCGTCATGAACGCATCGGGGTGATACAGCAGGCTGATCTGGAAGCAGCCCACGTCAAGGTTTCGCTGTCCGGAGTCGAGCACCGACTGGGCCGCGGCCAGGACGTCGGCTTTCGTCTCGAACTGGCGTCCTTCACCGGCGGCGTCGATCGACCACGGCCAGGGCAATGTCCGGCCGCGCGCACTGTTCCATCGCCCGCTCTCGACCTCCCCGATGGCGAGCAGCAAACCGGCCGGAAGACCCATCGCCTTTTCGGCGTCGAGCCCGGCCTGCTCACAGGAAACCGCAGTCTGGCCGCTGGCGGGATGCGGGAAGACGCCGATCAGCAGGCCGCACACCGCCCATCGGACGATGCGCCGCCGGCCGCCTTGCAACGGTGGCACTGCACCGGCTCAGGCGACGGCGTGAAGTGCCAGCGACTGGTCAGCCTCGGCAAGGTTCGGCATTTGCACCGGCTCACGCAGGATATAGCCGCAGCCCCAGACCGTATCGATCAGGGTGGGCACGCCCGCCGCTGTCAGCTTCTTGCGCAGCCGGCAGATGATGACGTCGATGGTCTTCATCTCGGGTTCTTCGGTGCCGCAATACAGGTGGTTCAGGAACGCCGTCTTGTTCAGGATCACGCCCTGCTTCAGGAACAGCAGCTCCAACACGGCGAATTCGCGGCGTGACACCGGCAGCTTCTCGCCGTGGACGCGCACTTCGCGCCGATCGAGGCTGAGTTCCACCGGGCCCATCCGCAGCAGGGATTTCGCGTGACCCTGGCTGCGCCGGACGACGGCGCGGATGCGGGCCAGCAGTTCCTGGGCGTCACACGGTGTGGCGATGCAATCGTCGGCGCCGAGGTCGAGCGCGCGGGCGGTCGCCTGGGGCGCGGCATTGTCTGCCAGGATCAGGATCGGCGTCTTGAAACCGGCGGCACGAATAAGCCGCACCGCCTCATGTCCCGGCATGTCGGGAAGTGTCTGGTCGATCAGCACGAGGTCGTAGTCATAGAGCCGCAGGAACTCGAGCGAGTCGCGGCCCGAGGCGGTGTATTCGGTGCTGAAGCCGTGCTTGCCGAGAACGGACCGGTCATCCCCATTGCGACCGAAGGCCATGCGTCCGACGCGAAGTGCCAACATCGTCTGTCCCCATTACAAAAGATTTCTCCCGCAATGAAACTCGTTGAAAACCACCTGCCGGGTAAATTCCGCCAGATGGCCAATGCCGGGACCAATCGGATTAGGCCACAGGGCATAGGCAGGATGGCCGCATGGAAAAGTCGTGCGGCCGAACCCTGAATGTGAGCGGAGCAACTGTGTACGTGTGGCGGCGATGACGGATCGGACGGGCATGGGATGGCGTCTTGGCGCTGTCTGCGCCGCGTTGCCTGTTCTGATCGGATTTGGCGCCGGTTGGCGGCAGTTGTCGTTTGTATTCGGCGGCGGCCTGGTCAATCCCGACAGCTACATGCGGATCGTGCGCCTGCAGGAGACCCTGGCGGCGCATCACGTGATGGATGTCGTTGCGCGCGACGGTTCCGGCGGCGGCACGCTGCTGCATTGGTCGCATTTGCTCGATAGCGTGCTGTGCCTGTTTGCGGCGCTGCCAGCGCTGTCCATGGGCCAACATGCCGCGCTGCATCTGGTGGCGATGCTGTTCGGCCCTGCGTGCATGGCCTGCCTCGGCCTTGCCGTTGCGTGGGCCGCGGCGCCGTTCGCGGATCGTCCTTGGCTGTTTCTTGGGCCGCTGCTGGCAGCAGTATCGCCGGCGATCAGTCTGTACGGCCTGCCGGGTGTCGTGCACCACCATGTGCCAGTGGTCATCATCGCGGTCATGACATGCGGTGAGGCAGCGCGACTCATTGCGGGCGAGGCGCGTCCCGGCGCAGGTTTGCGACTTGGTGCATGGGCGGGGCTCGGACTCTGGCTGACACCGGAATCCCTGCCGTTCGAGCTGCTGTCGTTCGGGGCGTTGTGGCTCGCCTGGATTGTATCCGATCGGCGCACGGAACTGGCGCGAACGATCGGTCATACCGGCACCACGTTCGCGGCGGTGGCGATCGCCGCTTTTTTGGCCGATCCGCCGCATGCGGGATACGCCGCCGTGGCACTGGACAGATTGTCCATTCCGCTCGTCGGACTTGCTGTGGCGGTCGCCGCGGTCGGGTGGACGATCGTGAAGATTGGCCGCGCGACGCGCCGGCCGGAAATGCGAGCGCTGTTTTCGCTTGCCGCCGGCGTGGCCGCTGCCGTGTTGTGGGTAGCCTGCTTCCCAAAGGTGCTGCTTGGCAGTGCAACCTTGATGAATGCGGCGGACTGGCACGCATTCATGGACCACATCTCTGAGATGGAGCCGGTCGATTCGGTATCCTGTGGCTTGCAGTATCTTTTAACGGGAGCTGCTGCCGCGGCTTTCCTTTCCTGGGCCGCCTGGCGCCGCAGGTCTGCCCTGCTGTTTTACGCTGTGGCCGTGACGATCGGCTGTCTCTGGCTGGGCTTCACGCATCTGCGTTTCTCGGCCTATCCGGAAGCGATCGCGGCCATCATTCTGCCGATTGCCGCTACCACGGTCGAGCGGCGTGCAGCTGCGTGGTCCCCGGCGGTGCGGTCTTTTGCGTGTGCCGCCTTGATCATCGTATTCCTGCCGCTGCCGATGATGGGCCGCATGCATGCCCTGTTCGGCGAAGCCCACGCGGCGGAAGCGGGGAAACTCGGAAGCTGCTCGCTGACGAATATCGGCAGCATGCTGGCGCCGTATGCGGGGAAGGTGGTTCTGGCGAATGTCAACGACACGCCGGAGCTGCTGTATCGCACCGGCGTTCTGACCGTCGGGTCGCTGTATCACCGCAATGTGGCCGCTTTCCTCCGCCTGCGGGCTGCCTGGCGGAGCGGCCCTTCCGACACCGTCCCACCGGAGATCACAGCGACTCGTGCAGCCTTCGTGCTGTTCTGCGGGAAGTCGCACCGCTCTCCGTTGGTCGGTGATCTGCCGCCTGAGACTTTGCTCGATCGACTGAACCGCGGCGCCGTACCTCCTTGGCTGTCGATGGTCGCGGACGATGCCTCTTCGGGAAACATTCTGTACAGGGTCGTACGATGAAAAACGATCAGAAAGCCGCTGTCGCGATATGGGTAGCGGCGTTAACGCCTTTGCTGGTGATCGTGCTGGCATTCGGGCTTGAACTCGTCGGTTGGTCTGTCACCCAGGTTGAAGCGCAGCGCACCGCGGATATGGCCGCGATCAGCGGAGCGATCAACTATAAGGCGACACCGAGCGCGCAGAACGCGGCGACCTATGCCGCGCGGATGGCGCAGTTGAATGGTGGGACCGGCACCGCCAGTCCGACGTGGAACGCTTCCACCCAGACGCTGACGGACAATCAGATCACTGCCCAGATCGTGACGGGCATCAAGACCAGTTCCGACACCGCGATGAAGGTCACGGTGCAAAAGACGGTGCCGCAGGTGGTGTCCGGGCTGCTGAACGGAAAGGATTCCGTGACGATCACAGCCAACTCGGTCGCCGAACTGGTGACGACGACAACACCGGGGACCGGCGCGCAGCCGTGCCTGGTGGCGCTGTCCGCCACCGGTTCGATCACCGGCGCCGGTTCGACCTATCTTAGCATGCCGAACTGCTCGGTCGTGTCGAACAACACCATCGGCGTGCATGGCGGCGGCAGCCTGACGACGGCCGGCATCTACGCGGCCAACGCGATCAGCATCGACAACTGGATTCCGGCCGCGGGCCAGCATCCCAATAACGGGAAGATCTCTGATCCGTACGCATCGAACACGCAGTTGCAAAATGCACTGACGACGGCAGCCACTGTCAGCGCGGCGAGCATCGCGTGTTCGAACCAGACCTGCACGGGCCTGATCAACGGCAGCTACTGCACCGGCATGGGTACCAGCAGTGTAAGCTGCGTTCTGCAGCCCGGTAATTATGGCGGGTTCGCCGTCACCTCCGGCGGTCCCTACACGTTCACGTTCTCGCCAGGCCTTTATGTGTTCAACGGCAACATGGGCTTCTACGGAAACAACACGCTCAGCGGCTCGAACGTGACGATCCTGACCACCGGGACGTTTGTCGGCACCAACAGCTTCAGCATGACGGTGACGGCACCGAATGCCAGCGCAGTCAGCAGCACGGGCGGCATCGCCGGTGTGGCGCTGGCGGGCAGCACGACCGGCACGGTGACCGTTTCGGGTAACGACAAGTTCGCCATGACGGGTGCAGTCTACTTCCCGAACGCGCTGTTCGACGCCAGCGGGTCGTCGGGCCTGGGGTCCACGTCGACCACCTGCCTGGAGATTCTCGCGGGGTCCCTGAAGCTGACCGGGAGCTCCTACTTCAACAGCTCTTGCACGACCGTGAGTGCCACCACGTTCTCCAGCACCCCTGGCACGACCACCCAGACCGCGACGCTGGTACAATGAGACGGCTGGTCGCCCGGTTCCGAAAGGCCCGCTCCGCGGTCGCGGCCGTCGAGTTCGCGATCGCGATGCCGGTCTTTCTGATGTTTATCGGCGGCACGCTCGATTTCGGCTTCGCGAACTATGGGCGCAGCGCGCTTGCCAACGCCGTGGCGGCCGGCGCGCACTATGCCTACCTGACCGTTCAGTCGGGTGGCACTGTCACCGCAAGCAGCCTCCAGACGCTGATCCAGACGGTGTCCGGGCTGTCGAATGTCACCGTCACCGTTACCGGACCCGCGTGCTACTGCGTGACAGGAACCGGCCCGACGATGGCCAGCTCGACGCAATGCGGAACGACGCCCCCCGGTCTATGTTCGGACAATACGACACCGGCCGGCACATACGTCATCATAAATGCCACGTACGCTTATCAGGCCATGATGCCGGCGTACAGCCATCTCGCCGGTGCCACCATGGCCGAGTCAGCAACGGTTCAACTGAAATGATCCCGCGCTTCACGAGGAAAGGGACGAGGATGCCGCAACAGTGGGGGATGTCGGCGCTTTCGCACACCATCCTGCGGCCCTTGGTGCGCGACACGCGGGGCGTCACCGCCCTTGAACTGGGGCTGATCGCGCCGGCGCTGCTGACACTGACATTCGGCGCCATCGAGGTCGGCTTGCTCGTGCCGTGGGTGCAGGGCGGGCTGCAATCGGTGGCGGCGACGACGGCGCGGTGTGGGGCGATCGGGTCCTCGGCATGCAGCAATGTGCCGAGCTATGCCGTCTCGCAGGCGGGCACCTGGATCATGCCGGGGGTGATCACCACCAGCAACGTCACTGCGACGAGCGCTGCGACGTCGTGCAAGGGGATCAGTGGCAAGTTCTACGTGGTGACGATCACCTGTCCCTATTTCGCCAGCGGGATTCTTCCGCCGCCGCTCAGCGACAAGACGATCACCGTGTCGGCCTGCTATCCGATGGCGTAGTCGCGCTGTGCTTTTGCCAGCGCTTCAAGCCGGCTGCTCGCGCCCAGGCTGCGATAGATGGCGGCGAGGTGGACCTTGACGGTCCCGACCGCGAGATCCAGCCGGCGCGCAATCGTCTTGGTCGCGCACCCCTCCGCCAGCAATTCGAAGACGTCCCGCTGACGGCCGGTCAGTTGCGACAGCGAGAAGGCCGTGTCGGTGCCGGTGCGCGGCGCTTGGACGGATGTCATGACGCGCGTCCCCGTCAGCGACGCCGGCGCGAAGACCCCGCCGGCAAGGATCGTCTCCATCGCCTGCAGGAACTGTTTCGGTGTCGCGGAACGCAGGATGTAGCCCTGGGCGCCGTCCGCGAGGCAGGCAAGGATCAGGTCCCGGTCATCGGAATCGGCGACCGCGACGAAGATGACGTTCGGAAACGTGCCGCGCAGGAAGGCGATTCCGCCCGCTTCGGTCAGTCCCGGCAGGTCCAGATCGACAATGGCGATCGTTGCCTCCGCCGCTTCCAGGCCCGCGATCAGCACATCCAGCCCGCTTGCCTCATCGAGTTGCCAGTCGGGCTTCGCGGCCATCAGAACGCCGGTCAGGCCCCGCCGAAACAAGGCGTGGCGGTCGGCGATGATGACACAGGCCTGATCACTACCGTCTTCCGTCGTGTGCAGCATGTCGCCGGCCTTCCGAGATAGTCCTGTCCTGCGCCCCGCGGAGGCCGCAAACGCCGGCCAACTCTCCCGCGGATCGTTCACGCGCCCCCAGATAGCCGTGGCCAAAGGTTAATGAAGGCATGAATACAAAATAATTCCGCCTCGTTGCAGAAATCCGAAGATGAAGCGAGTTCGACACCTTTACATACCACTGTAATAATATGTCATGCCACCGGCTGTTCCGGTCAGCATCCGTATGTGCCACATATTTCCTCTGTATGGAAGCATTTTGTTCTGGAACAAAACCTATGATTGTATTTCCATGTTAAAATAACCCGCATCGGTACTGTATGCGGAAATATTACTCGTTCGGCGCGGTCATAAGATGACACGCAACCGCGTGTCCGGGCGCCGGATTAACCGTCGCCGGCTCCTGCTCCCGGCAAATCGGCATGACATACGGGCACCGCGTGTGAAACCGGCACCCGCTCGGGGGATGCAGAGCGCTCGGCAGGTCCCCGCTCAGCCGGGTGCGTTCGCTCCGGCCGCGCCGTCGCGACGGATGCATCACCGGGACCGCGCCGATCAGTGCCTGTGTATACGGATGCAGTGGCGCCGCGAACAGGCGGCTTGCCTCCGCGGTCTCCACGATCTTGCCCAAATACATCACGGCGATGCGGGTGGAGATGTGATTGACCACCGCAAGGTCGTGGGCGATGAACAGATAGGTCAGGCCCAGGTCCCGTTGAAGGTCGCTCAGCAGGTTGACGATCTGCGCCTGGACGGAAACATCCAGCGCGGAAACCGGCTCGTCGCACACCACGAACCTGGGTTCCAGGATCAGCGCCCGGGCGATGCCGATGCGCTGGCGCTGGCCGCCCGAGAACTCGTGCGGGAACCGCCCGCGCGCGCCGGACGGCAGTCCGACCCGATCCATCATTGCCGCCACTCGCCGCCGCGTTTCGTCCCCTCGCCGCGCGCCGTGGATCAGCAGTGGCTCCATCACGATGTCCTCGACCGCCATGCGCGGATTGAGCGCGCCGTACGGGTCCTGGAAGACGATCTGCATCGACCGGCGCGCATCGCGCAGCGCCCTGTGGGACAGGTGCAGAACGTCGGTCCCCTCGAACAGGACCGTGCCGCGCGTGGCGGGGATCAGCCGGATCAGCAGCCGGCCGAGCGTGGATTTGCCGCAGCCGGACTCGCCGACCAGGCCCAGGGTCTCACCGGCGTCGATGGTCAGCGAAACATCATCGACCGCGCGCAGCGCCATTGCGCGGCGGCGCAGGAACCCGTCCCCGCCGACCGGGAAATGCTTGGTCAGCCCCGTGGCCGCGATCAGGGGCGTCATGCGCCGATAAGCTCCCTGACCCGAATGCAGGCGGCGGCGTGGTCGGGCCGGATGCTCTCCAGCGGCGGCAGCGCGGCGGCACAGGCGGGTTGGACGAACCGGCAGCGCGGGGCGAAGCGGCAGCCGGGCGGCCGGTGCGCCGGCTCGGGCAGGCTGCCGGGAATGGCCACCAGCCGCCGATCGGCGCGTTCCAGCGATGGGACGCACTCCAGCAGGCCGCGTGTATACGGATGCATGGGCGTGTCGAACAGGCCGGCAACCGGCGCATGCTCGACGATGCGGCCCGCATACATCACCAGCACCCGATCGGCGGTTTCCGCCACCACGCCCATGTTGTGGGTGATCACCAGGATCGCCATGCCGAACTCGTCGCGCAGGCCCAGCAGCAGGTCGAGGATCTGCGCCTGGATCGTCACGTCCAGCGCGGTCGTCGGTTCGTCGGCGATCAGCAGCTTCGGCCGGCAGGCCAGTGCGATCGCCAGCATCACGCGCTGCCGCTGGCCGCCCGAAAGCTGGTGCGGATAGTCCGTCATGCGGGTGGCCGCCGACGGGATGCCGACCTTCTCCAGCATCTCTACCGCGCGGGCGAACACCGCTTTGCTGCCCAAGCGCTCATGCGCGCGGATCGTCTCCATGACCTGCTCGCCGATGGTGAACACCGGGTTGAGCGAGGTCATCGGCTCCTGGAACACCATGGCGATGCCCGGGCCGCGGATACGCTGCATCGCGCCCTCGGACAGGCCGGAGATCGCCTGGCCCGCGAAGCGCACGCTGCCGGCCGCCACCCGCGCGGTGGGGCGTGGCAGCAGGCCCATGATCGTCAGGGCGGTCACGCTCTTGCCGCTGCCGGACTCGCCGACGATGCCCAGGATCTCGCCTTCGTTCACGGCGAAGGAGACGTCCTCGATCGCGGTGATCTCGCCGCGCCCGGTGCGGAAGGCGGTGGTGAGGCCGCGGACTTCCAGCAGGCTCATTCCTGGATCCTCAGCCGCGGGTCCAGCACGTCGCGCAGGCCGTCGCCCAGGAGATTGAGGCCGAGCACGGTGATCATGAGGGCGGCGCCGGGAATGGTGATAATCCAGGGGGCGTCCACCATGTATTGCCGCCCCTCGGCCATGATGTTGCCCCAGGTGGGGGTCGGCGGCACGGCGCCCACCCCCAGGAAGGACAGCGTGGCCTCGGTCAGCACCGCGTACGCGAACAGGAAGGAAAGCTGCACGATCAGCGGTGCCATCGCATTGGGCAGGATGTGCCGGCGGAGAATGCGCCAGTGCCCCGCGCCGGCCGCGACGGCCGCCTGCACATACTCCATCTCCCGCAGCACGATGACCGAGGAGCGCACGATGCGCGCGGTACGCGGTGTATAGACAATGCCCAGGGCGATAATGACATCGTTCACCGACGGGCCCAGCACGGCGGTGACGCCGATCGCCAGCAGCACGGCAGGGAACGCCATCAGCGCGTCGTTGACCCGCATCAGCACGTTGTCGAGCCGGCGGAAATAGCCCGCGGCGGCACCGATGGCGGTGCCGGCCACCGCATTGATCGCCACCACCGCCGAACCGATGAACATCGACAGGCGCGCACCCCAGACGACACGGGACCACAGGGACCGGCCGAAATTGTCCGTGCCGAACAGAAACTCCCTGCTCGGCGGCAGGAACTTGTAGCGCATCGCCAGCTTGTTCGGATCGACCGGAGCGATCACCGGCGCCAGAATGGCGATGACGACGATGATCCCGAACAGGAAAGCGCCCAGCAGGAACAGCCGGTGCTGCGCCAGCCGGCGCAGGGTCGCGATTGCCGGCCGCGACCGCCGCTCCGACCGCTCCCGCACCACTGCCTCAGCCGCCGTCATAGCGCACCCGCGGGTCGAGCAGCGCGTAGCAGACATCGACACCGATATTCACCAGCACCAGCAGTGCGGTGGTGATCAGCAGGCCGCCCTGCACCATCGGATAGTCCCGGTTCAGCACCGCCTGGGTCAGCAACTGGCCGATGCCGGGGATGGAGAACAGCGTCTCCGTCACCACCGAGCCGGAGATCAGCAGGCTGACGATGATGCCGACGACCGTGGTGATAGGGATCAGCGCATTCGCCAGGGCGTGCTTGATCACCACGGTGCGTCCCGGCAGCCCTTTCGCCCGCGCGGTGCGGATATAGTCCTGGCGCAGCACCTCCAGCATCGTGGAGCGGGTGATCCGCGCGAGCAGCCCGGTCAGCAGCAAGGCCAGCGAGACCGCCGGCATCGTGGATGTGGCGAGCCAGCCCAGCGGGTCCTGCGACAGGGGGATATAGCCGCCGGTGGGCAGCCAGCGCAGTTCCACGGCGATAACCAGGATCATCAGCAGGCCGAGGTAGAAATTCGGCAGCGAGATGCCGAGCATGGCGAACAGCATCGCCGCTTGGTCCACCCAGGTATTCTGGCGCAATGCCGCGATGATGCCGGTGACGAGGCCAAGCACCAGGGTGATGACCAGCGCGTAGGCCGACAGCGCCACGGTGACAGGCAGGCGCTGCATCGTCGCCTGCAGAACCGGCTGCCCGAGCAGCAGGGATCGCCCGAAATCGCCGTGCAGCAGGTCCGCGTACCAGCGGTAGAGCTGGATCAGTAACGGCCGGTCCAGGCCAAGGTCGTGACGGATATTGAGGATCTGCTCCGGCGTGGCGGACAGCCCGGCGATGGCGGCGGCCGGATCGCCGGGAATCAGGTGGATCATGCCGAAGGTGATCAGGCTGACGATCAGCATGATCGGCACCGCACTCAACAGGCGTGCGACGATGATGCGGCCCATTACACGTAACCCATCACATGGGGCATCACTGGCGGCTTCGGTGCCGGGTCATCGTCGTCCGTTGACAGCCGGGTACGGCATGCGCGGTCAGATCAGTTGGTGAACCAAACGTTCGACATGCGCGGGATGCGGAACGGCACGAAGCCCTTCACGTTCGACCGCACGCCCTGGACCTTGGTAAACGATCCGAACGGCAGCGCGTAAACCCGCTCCAGCACCAGCTTCTGCATCCGCGCGAAGGCGGCCTGCCGGCCCTCCGGCGTCGGCAGCGTGTTCATGTCGTTCCAGGCGGCCAGCAGATCGGGATCGCCCTTGCCGTCCTTCGGCTTATAGGTGGCGTTGGGAGGAACCAGGAACTGCATCGTCGCCAGCGCCCCCAGTGCCGGCTGCGTGCCCCAGCCGGTGAAGTGGAAATTCCAGCCCTCCGTCGTGTGCAGAGCCATCTGCACCGAGGTCGGCCAGTCGACCACCTTCATCTGCGCGTTGATCCCCACGGCCTGAAGCTGCTGCTGCATGACCAGCGCCGAGTTGTACATCGGCGGATAGTCCTTGTTGGTCAGCAGGATCACCGGCTGCCCCTGATAGCCCGCTTCGGTCAGGTATTTCTTGGCCAGCGCGGGATCGTGCAGGTTGTAGGTCTCCTTCCCGGCATCGGTGTAGTCGGGCTGGCCCGGATACTGGAAGCCGACATTGAGCTGGTAGTTGCCGTCGGATGCGGCATCCATGATCTCATCCATGTCGAGCGCTGCCTGGATCGCCTTGCGCACCAGCAGATTGTCGGTGGGCGGCGCCGAGGTGTTCGGATTGGCGATCTGGATCCACCAGTTCTTCAGCGGCAGGATCGTGATGTTCGGATCCTTCTTGAGATCGGGCAGGGACTTGGCGGGAATATCCTCGACCGCCTGCAACTCGCCGGTCTTCAGGCCGGCGACGCGCGCGCCCGGCTCCGTCACGATGCGGAACGTCACGGTATTGAAGCACGCCTGCTTGTAGCCGCCGAAACCCGTGCGCTCCTGGAAATTGGTGTTGGGCTTGTAGCCGTCGAAACGCTTCAGCTTCACGAAACTGCCCGGCGTCGCTTCGACGAACTGATAGGGGCCGGTGCCGATCGGCTTGTTCAACTGCTGTGCCGGCACATCGCGGTTCTCGGACGGGATGATGACGATCGGCACGCTGAAGGAACTCAGCGCCTCCAGGAATGTCGGCTGCACCTTCTTCATGTGGATGACGAACGTCGCGGGATCGGGCGCATCCCAGCGGTCCACGTTGTCGAGCGTGCTGCGCTGGTTGCCGATCTTCGCGTATCGGTCGAACGATGCGACGACGTCGGCGGAGGTCATCGGCTTGCCGTTGTGGAAATGCACGCCCTGGCGAAGCTTGAATGTGTAGGTCAGATGATCCGGGGATTCGGTCATCGAGTCCGCAAGTTCCAGGATCGGATGGTTGTTCTCGTCCCGGGTCATCAGCGATTCGTAGATGTTCATCGCGATGTTGCGGGTGGAGATCGTGGCCGACGTCATCTGGTCCAGGGAGTTGATGTTGGCTTCCTGGCCGAAGACAAGATCGCCGCCGACATGCGGACATTTGAAGGGCGCGGCCTGCACCGCGCCGGTGCAGGGCAGGAGCCCGGCCAGAAGGCTGAACAGAGTCAGATATGATCGTCGCATGCGTTGCATCCCCGGGCGTGACGGCGCGTCTGTTGGTGCAGCTTATGCGCTGCTTGCCACGGAGCCTGAGCGCGGGTGCCGCGACCCGTCAACCCAAAAGCGGTGTACGGCGGCGCGCCGTCGTCGCCGTGGCTGGGCCGGCTTGGGCTCGGTCAACGGGGCGACCCGACTGCGGCTGGAGTCGATGGGCGCATGTGCGGTCTCCGTACTCTCTTGGCGCAAAGTGGCTGAGAGGGCGGAGGCTGAATCCACGGCAAATGCGACTGCACGCGATCAGGACCGGATCAGCCGCCCGATCGCGTCGGAGAACGCAGTCAGGGGATCAGGCTGGCGTCAGCCCCGGCCGCCTTCGAAGAAGGAGGCCACCTTCGCGAAGAAGCCTTCGTTCTCCGGGCTGCCCTTGTCGTTCGCCTGGCTTTCGGCCTCGAACGCTTCCAGCAGTTCGCGCTGCTTCGGCGTCAGGCTCTGCGGCGTCTCGACCGCGACCTGGATGAACATGTCGCCGCGGGCAGCGCTGCGCAGCACGGAGAAGCCCTTGCCGCGCAGGCGGAACTGCTCGCCGGTCTGGGTGCCGGGCGGGATCTTCACCCGCGCCTTGGAGCCATCGATCACCGGCACTTCCACGTCGCCGCCCAGCGCGGCCTGGGTCATGCGCAGCGGCACGCGCATCAGGATATTGGCCTGCTCGCGCTGGAAGAACTCGTGCGGCCGGATGGCGATGTGCACATAGAGATCGCCGTTCGGCGCGCCCTGGCCGCCAGCCTCGCCTTCGCCGGCCAGCCGGATGCGCGTGCCGTCCTCCACCCCGGCCGGGATCGCCACCTGCAGGCTGCGTTCGCGCTGCACCGTGCCGGCGCCATGGCAGACGCGGCAGGGGTTGCGGATCACCCGGCCCTGGCCACCGCAGGTCGGGCAGGTGCGCTCAATCAGGAAGAATCCCTGCTGGGCGCGAACCTTGCCGGCGCCCTGGCAGGTGGGGCAGGTGTCGGAACTGCGGCCTTTGTCTTCCGAGCCGGAGCCATTGCAGGACTCGCACTTGACCCGCGTCGGCACCCGCAGATTGACGTTGGTGCCGGTGAACGCTTCGGTCAGGTCGATCTCCACGGCCTGGCGCAGATCGGCGCCACCGCGGGTCCTGCCGCCGCGGCGGTTGCCCATGAAGTCGCCGAACATCTGGCCGAAGATGTCGCCCAGATCGCCGCCGGCGAAATCGAAACCGCCGGTGAAGCCGCCCGGACCGCCGCTGCCATTCTCGAACGCAGCATGGCCGAACCGGTCGTAGGCAGCGCGCTTCTGCTCGTCTTTCAGGACGTCGTACGCCTCGTTCAGTTCCTTGAATTTCGCTTCGGCCTTCTTGTCGCCGGGGTTCCGGTCCGGGTGGAACTGCATCGCGAGCTTACGGTACGCCCGTTTGAGCTCGTCAGCTCCGGCCTCCCGCCCCACGCCAAGGGTTGCGTAATAGTCCTGCTTGGCCATCTCAGCCCTTCATGCTCAGGCGCCACGATGCGTCGTTTCAGGCGCAATCCAGATAGCAGTCGCGCCCGCCTTCAGTGAAGCGCGGGCGCGACACATCAGTCCATTCTACCGAACGACCGTCAGGCTGACTTCTTCTTTTCGTCGACTTCCTCGAACTCGGCATCGAAAACCTTGTCGTCGGAAGCGCCTGACGCACCGCCGGATGTTCCACCACCGGGCGCCTGCGGACCCCCCTGGGGACCTTGGCCGCCCGGCGGGTTCTGCGCCGACTCGGCCTTGTACATCGCTTCACCGATCTTCATCGCCGCTTGGCTCAGCCGTTCGCCGGCCTGCTTCAGCGCCTCGACATCGGTGCCTTCCAGGGCGGTCCTGGCGGCGGCGACAGCGGCCTCCGCCTCACCCTTTTCCTGCGCGCCGAGCTTGTCGCCGTGCTCCTTGAGGTTCTTTTCGACCTGGTGGACGAGGCTCTCGGTGTGGTTGCGCGCCTCGACCGTTTCACGCCGCTGCTTGTCGGCTTCGGCGTTGGCTTCGGCTTCCTTCACCATCCGCTGGATGTCCGACTCGGACAGCCCGCCGCTGGCCTGGATGCGGATCTGCTGTTCCTTGCTGGTGGCCTTGTCCTTGGCGGAAACGGAGACGATGCCGTTCGCGTCGATATCGAACGTCACCTCGATCTGCGGCACGCCGCGCGGTGCGGGCGGGATGCCGGTCAGGTCGAAATTGCCCAGCAGCTTGTTGTCCGCCGCCATCTCGCGTTCGCCCTGGAACACCTTGATGGTCACGGCCTGCTGGTTGTCGTCCGCGGTTGAGAAGGTCTGGCTCTTTTTGGTGGGGATCGTGGTGTTGCGCTCGATCAGCCGGGTGAACACCCCGCCCAGGGTCTCGATACCCAGCGAAAGCGGAGTGACGTCCAGCAGCAGCACGTCCTTCACGTCGCCCTTCAGGACGCCGCCCTGTACCGCCGCACCGATCGCCACCACCTCATCGGGGTTGACGTTGCGGGCGGGATCACGGCCGAAGAACTGTTTAACGATGTCGATGACCTTCGGCATGCGGGTCATGCCGCCGACGAGGATCACCTCGCCGATCTCACCGGCGGTAACTCCGGCGTCCTTCAGCGCGGAGCGGCAGGGATCGAGCGTCTTGGTGATCAGGTCGTCGACCAAAGATTCCAGCTTCGCCCGGCTCAGCTTCATCACCAAGTGCTTCGGCCCCGAGGCGTCGGCGGTGATGAACGGCAGGTTGATCTCGGTCTCCTTGGAGGAGGACAGCTCGATCTTTGCCTTCTCCGCCGCTTCCTTCAGACGCTGCAGGGCCAGCTTGTCCTTGCGCAGGTCGATGCCCTGCTCCTTGCGGAACTCGTCCGCCAGGTAGTCGATAACGCGTAGGTCGAAGTCCTCACCACCCAGGAACGTGTCGCCGTTGGTGGACTTCACTTCGAACACGCCGTCGCCGATCTCCAGCACCGAGATGTCGAAGGTGCCGCCGCCGAGGTCGTAGACCGCGATCGTGCCGCTGGCCTTCTTGTCCAGCCCGTAGGCGAGCGCCGCGGCGGTGGGTTCGTTGATGATGCGCAGCACATCGAGGCCGGCGATCCGGCCGGCATCCTTCGTGGCCTGGCGCTGGCTGTCATTGAAGTAGGCCGGGACGGTGATCACCGCCTGGGTGACCGGCTCGCCAAGGTAGGCCTCGGCCGTTTCCTTCATCTTGCCGAGGACGAAGGCGCTGATCTGGCTGGGGGCGTATTTCTCGCTTTTGACTTCGACCACCGCATCGCCGTTGTCGCCGCGCACGATTGCGTAGGGCACCATGCCCTTGTCCTTGGCGACCAGCGGGTCGTCGTAGCGGCGGCCGATCAGGCGCTTGATGGCATAAAGGGTGTTGGACGGGTTGGTCACGGCCTGCCGCTTGGCGGACTGGCCGACCAGACGCTCCCCACCGTCGGTGAAGGCCACCATGCTTGGCGTGGTGCGCGCGCCCTCGCTGTTCTCGATGACCCGGACGTCCTTGCCTTCCATGATGGCGACGCAGGAGTTCGTGGTCCCGAGGTCTATGCCGATGACTTTGCTCATGTATCTGGCTTCCTTTCAGCGGACACTTTCGGCCCGAAGCACCGCAAGCGTCCCTAGCGGTCAATCACAGGGATGTATGGGGGTGGCGTGCCGCAGGCAAGGGATAGCACCGGTTTTTTCGTGCCAGGGTGTCACAATCCGCCGTACGGTTTCAGACGGTCGTGTTCACCGCGGCGCCCGGACCGGTGATCTCCGTTGCGGGGGCCTTGGCGACCACGACCATCGCCGGACGCAGCAGCCGGCCGTTCAGGGTCCAGGCTGGCGTCCAGGCCTGGATCACCGTCCCCGGCTTGTGCGCCTCGCTCTCCTGTTCGGCCATCGCCTGGTGCAGGTTGGGATCGAACGGCTGGCCGGACGGATCCTCCTTCCGCACGCCGTTCCGCTCCAGGATGCCCAGGAAGCTGCGCTCCACGCCTTCCAGTCCTTCCCGCACCTTGGTCAGGATTTCCGGCTGGTGCGGCGCGGGTGGGGGCAGGGCGTCGATGCCCCGCTTCAGGTTCTCCGCCGCTTCCACGACGTCGGTGGCGAATTTCTGCACGGCGTACTGGCGGGCGTCGTCGGCCTCGCGCCGGGCGCGGGTCCGCACATTGGCGTTCTCCGCCTCGGCGCGCATCCAGCGCTCCTTCATCTCGGCCAGTTCCGCTTCCAGTTCGGCGATCCGGGCGGATGCGACCTGCATCACCTCTTCCGGCGTTTGGGGCGCGTTCTGGTTCGCCGCGTCCTGGGCGGCCGTGAAACCGGGGGGAGTCAGGTCGGGGTTGTTATCGCGTTCGTTGCTCATGGCGCGTTCAGTTAGGGTGGGCGGGAGCCGACGGCAAGCGGGAACCGTGACGGCCGGACGAGACCATCACGCATATCCCCGGCAGGGCAAAGCGGCCATGTCGGGCACCTAGCCCAGCAGGCGGCCGATGACCCGGGCGGTATAGTCCACCACCGGGATGATGCGGCCGTAATTGATGCGGGTCGGGCCGATGACCCCGATCGCCCCGACGATGCGTCCGCCTTCGCTGCGCGCCGGGGCAACGACCATCGAGACGCCGGAGGTCGCGAACACGCCGCTTTCCGAACCGATGAAAATGCGCACGCCGTCCGACTGTTCGGCCAGCTCCAGCAGCCGCAGCATGGTTTCCTGCGCCTCCAGCCGCTCGAACAGGGCCTGGATCGCGGACAGCCGCTCGATCTGCGTCACATCGGACAGGAGCCGCGCCTGGCCGCGCACGATCAGGCTGCCGGACCGCCCTTCGCCGGTCCAGGTGGCCAGGCCGGCCTCCACGACCTGGGCCGAGAGCGTATCCAGCTCCGTCCGGTTCGCCGCCATCTCCTCGGTGACGAGGCGGCGGAGCTCGACCAGCGGGCGGCCGGACAGCCGGGCGTTGAGGTAGTTGCCGGCATGCTGCAGGGCGGAGGGCGGCAGCCCGGGCGGCGTTTCGATCACCCGGTTCTCGACATGGCCGTCCGCGCTGACGAGCACCACCAGCGCGCGTCCGGGGCCGAGCGGCACGAACTCGATGTGGCGGACGGCGCCTTCGGTCTTCGGGGCCAGGACGAGGCCGGCGGCGGCGGAGAGGCCGGACAGCATGGAGCTGGCCTCGGCCAGCGTGTCCTCCAGGCTGCGGCCGGAGGCGGCGAGCGCGGCGGTGATCGATTCCCGGTCGTCCTCCGTCAGTTCGCCGAAATGCAGCAGCCCATCCACGAACAGGCGCAGCCCCTGGTCCGTGGGCAGCCGCCCGGCGGAGGTGTGGGGGGCGAACAGCAGGCCGGATTCGGTCAGGTCGGCCATCACATTGCGGATGGTGGCCGGCGAGAGGCTGATCGGCAGCCGGCGCGACAGGGTACGGCTGCCCACCGGCTCCCCGGTTTCGACGTATTGCTCGACGATCTCCCGCAGGATGGCGGCAGCGCGCGCGTCGAGCGGCGGCGGCAGGCGGGCGCCGAGACGCGGGGGTTTGTCAGGGGGTGAGGTGGGCTGGTTCATGCTTGGACCTTGAGCCTACAGGTAGGCGATAATCGGGTCATGTTGAACTGGTCACGGTCCTGAGGGGGCCGCTTTCGTGCCCTGGCCGGCGTTGCCGCGGCGAACCCGCCCCGGCGGCCGATCGGATCCGGGCTCTGATGGCGTCTGACAGGCAAATGGGACAACGTTGCTGTTGGTGGCTCCTGACGAGCAGAAATCGACAACCCGCGAGTGAAGTGTGATGACCATCGAGATCAATGGTATGGCGCATGTCGTGCTGACTGTGAGCGATTTCAGGACGGCGCGCGTCTTCTATGGCAAGCTGTTGCCGCTGTTCGGCATGAAGCCGGTTTTCGACGGGGACCGCTTTTTCTATTGCGTGGGCGGGCGGACCGCCATCGGCATCGAACCCTGTGCGGCGGAGCATCGGAACGAACGCTTCGTGCAGCAGCGTGTCGGATTGCATCACCTCTGCTTGCGGGCACGCTCGCGTGAAGATGTTGACCGATGTGCAGCAGCGGTGAAGGAACTCGGAGCCACAATCGTTCGCGGACCGGAGGAGGGGAGTTGGGCGCCAGGTTATTACTCTGTCCTGTTTGAAGACCCGGACGGCATCCGCCTGGAAATGTGCTTCGTTCCCGGAGCCGGTGTTCTGGAAGCCGGCGTGTCCTTTGATCCCAATGATGGCTACGCCGGAGATGCCAAGGGCACTGACTGACGGACGTGTTTGTACCTTGAGGCTCGAACAGCAACCGGCGGAAGCTCGACTCTTCCAACGCTTCCGCCGTTCGGTACCGTGCGCCGGGCTGGCGGGCGGCGGCGGGCCAAACGAAACTGCCAGGGGTTATTCTTTGTAACCACTGGCACGGGTCCTGGCCCGAGCGGGCCCAGGCGGCCTTTTCAGCTTCGGCTGTACAGCGCCACCGCGTTGTTCAGGAAGAAGTCGCGCTTCTTCTGTTCCGCCAGCGGCATCGGCAGCGCCTGGGTCGGATCGTCGTAGTCCCAGTGTGGATAGTCGGTGGCGAACAGCAGCCGATCCCAGCCGATCCAGTCGATCGCGTCCAGCACCTGCTCCCGCTTCGCCGGCTCCTCCATCGGCTGCGTGGTGAGCCACACATGGTCGTGGATGTATTCCGAAGGCAGGCGCTTCAAATGCGGCGTCTCCACGCGAAGCCGCTTCCACAGCTTGTCCAGCCGCCATGCCAGCGAGGGCACCCAGGCAAACCCCGCCTCGATCAGCACCAGCCGGAAGTTCGGCACACGCTCGAACACACCCTCGATGACCATCGAGGTCAGGAAGGTCTGGCAGGACTGCGCGTGGCCGACCATGTCCTCGATGTAGTAGGAAGGCCAGCCGCTGCCGCTGACCGGGTATCCGCCGAAACCAAAGGCGTGCACGCCGATCGGCAGGCCGGCCGCGGCGGCGGCTTCGTAGACTTTCCAGTAGCGCTTCTGGCCTGGCGGCTCCGCGGTGCGGTTCAGCATCAGCACCTGGGCGAAACGAGGATCGGTGGCGTAGCGCTCGATCTCCTTCACGGCGACATCGGCATCCTCGAACGGCACGACGATGGAGCCTTTCAGCCGCGGCTCCGGCGTCAGCCATTCATGCACCAGCCATTCGTTCATTGCGCGGCAGACCGCAGCGCCGAATTCGCGGTTCTGGTACGCCTGCCCGTTGTCGCCGGTGGCATTGAGAATGCCGAGGACGCAGTTGTTGGCGTCCAGCAACTGCGCCTGCATGAAGGGCAGGGAGCTTCCCGGGCGCCCGCCACCGGGCGGCCACGCATCGCGGCGGGAGGCGTTGGGCTGACCCTTCGGATAGGCGGGACCGGCCTGGTACGCCTGGCGCGGGCGCGCACCGAAGGTGCGCATATGCTCGATCCAGCGCTGCTCCAGATACGGATGCAGCGCCTTGTCGTTGCTGCGCTGCGGATGGATGTCGCAATCCGCTGTCGCGAGCTTGGAGCTTTGCGTCTGTTGCGGTGTCGGGCGGGCTGAAACCTGGACGTTCATTGAACCGTCTCCGTCAGGCGGGAATAGGTATCGCGCGGGTTGTCGATCATGATCTTGCGCACCAGCGCGCGCGACAGGCCGGGTGGCAGCACGTCGTCGCCGTCGAACTGCCAGTGCGGGTAATCGGTCGAGAACAGCAGCAGCTCATCCGAGTCCATGTGCTCCATCAGCTTCTGGAACATCTCCTCGGTCGGCGGACCGTCGCAGGGCTGGATGGTCAGGCGAACATTCGACTTCACGATCTCCGTGGGCGCGCGGTCGAGCCAGGGCACTTCCATGCGCAGGCCGCGCCAGAACTTCGTCAAGCGCCAGAGATGTGCCGGCAGCCAGGTGAAGCCGGATTCCAGCAGGACCACTTTCAGGTCGGGATACTTGGTGAAGACGCCTTCGCAGATCAGCGACGACAACCCCTGCTGAAAGGCAGCAGCCTGCGCGGCATAGTCTTCCGTGTAGTAGGTGGGCCAGCCGATCGGCGTGACCGGATGGCGATAGGCGCTGCCGGCATGGACGCCGATCGGCAGGCCGAGCTTCTCGGCCGCGGCGTAGATCGGCCAGTAGTGACGCTTGCCCAGCGGCATGTCGCCCATCACCAGCATCAGCACCTGGACGAAGCGCTTGTCCGCGGCAACGCGGTTGATCTCGTCCACCGCCATGTCCGGGTTCTGCGCCGGCACGACGATGCTGGCGCGAAGCCGCGGTTCCTTGTCCAGCCACTCGCGCACCATCCAGTCGTTCACGGCGCGGGCAAAGCCGGCGCCCATATCCTCACTGAACAACAACTGCACGCCATACAGGCAGTTGGCGATGGCGATGCTGGTGCGGAACGGGTTCAGCGCGTGCTGGCGCAGCAGGTCCAGGTCCGAGCCCGGCTTCTTGCCTTCCGGCCGCCAGTCGGGGCGCGCGGTGATTGGCGCGTTGGCCGGATAGGCGATGGAGTCCAGCTCATGCATGCCGCGCTGGACGATGATGTCGCGCCAATGGTCCGACAGATAGGGATGCAGCGCCTTCAGATTGGGCACCGCCGGATGGATGTCGCAGTCGATACCACCTTGTTCGATCAGGCTCATGGGTTCCTGGGCCACTCCAGCGCCGGTTTGCCGAACGGCGGCCTGCCTTGCTGACCGGCCCCGCGTGGCGGAATAGTGCCCTATCGGTGGATGGTTGGCCAGCAAAGCGGGGTTCAGGCATGGCGCAGACGGGCACAGACGAGCCGAACGGGCGGATGCTGTTCCAGGCTGAGGTGTTCGGTGGGGAGCGGCTGGACCGGCGTCCGCGTCCGCCGGCCATGACGGTGCGCGAGCCGTCCCGCACGGTGCGGGTGTTCCGGCGTTGCGATGTCCTGGTGGTGGGCGGCGGCCCGTCGGGCACGGCGGCGGCGATTGCCGCGGCGCGTGAGGGTGCCGAGGTGGTGCTGCTGGAACGGGCCAATCACCTGGGCGGGCTTTCGACCGGCGGCCTGGTGATCTGGATCGACCGCATGACCGACTGGTCCGGCCAACCGGTGATCCAGGGGATCGCACGTGATCTGCTGGACCGGCTGCCGAAGGACGCCGTCGCGGGGCCGCCACGCGGGCTCTGGGGCAATGCGGATGCCGCAACCGCCGCCTATTGGCGGGAGCGCACCGCGTCGTTTCACGGCATTGTCACCTGGTCGCCGACGATCGATCCCGAGCGCCTGAAGCTGGTGTCGCAGGAGTTCGTGCTGGAGCACCGCGTGCACCTGCTGCTGCACGCGTGGGGCGCCGAACCGCTGATGGAAGACGGAAGGGTGGCCGGCGTGTTCTTCGAGAGCAAGGAAGGCCGCATGGCAGTGCGCGCCGCCGTTACGATCGACTGCACCGGCGACGGAGACATCTTCCACCGCGCCGGTGCGGCCAGCGAGAACGACATCGACGCGCGGGATATCCATCACTGCATCAACACCGCGTGGATGTTCGGCGGTGTCGATATGCCGCGCTGGATCGATTTCAAGACCCGACAGAAGGAGGCATTCGCCGGGTTCATGGAGCGCGGGCGCGCCGCCTGCGGCGGTTTGTTCGAGCGGCCGTTCGTGTCGTGGCGCAACGACGTGGCGCTGTTCATGGGGCCGCGCCTGTCCGGCTACTCGGCGGTGGATGTGGAGGATCTGACGGAGGTCGAGATCCGCTCGCACCGGCTGATGGCGCAGCATCTTGCTGTGTACCGCGAACATGCGCCGGGGTTCGGGAACGCCTTCCTGATGCTGTCCGCGCCGCAGATCGGCGTGCGTCATGCGCGGCGGCTGGTTGGCACGGCGCGGGTCACGCGGGACGATTGGCCGGCGGGCGTGGCGCGCACGGATGAGATTGGCGTGTCGCCGTCCCTGTCGCCGAAATATCCGAACGTGTCGGTGCCGTATGGCTGCCTGGTGCCGCGCGACCTGGACGGGCTGCTGGTGGCCGGCCGGGCGGTGTCCTGCGACGCGACGAGCCATTCGTTCCTGCGGGAGATTCCGCAGTGCTGGTTGACCGGGCACGCGGCTGGCGCAGCGGCGGCGCTGGCGGTGTCGTCGCGTGTGACGCCGCGGGCGGTGGAGATCGCGGCGTTGCAGGCGGCGCTGCGGCTGCAGGGGGCGTATCTGCAGGTCGGGGCGGAGGTTGTGGTGTGATTTCGGTCGCCTGAATTGCTCGGTCGTAAAAGCCGGACATTCGATATCGTGCGGCGAGATTCGCGAACGTGACAGCAGTATGATGGCCTCGGGCCTCTGACTCTGTTTACGAGCGATGGAGACCGCGATGACCGGCGGGTTCACGCTGCACGGCAGCCCGCATTCGCTACCGACCTATCGGGTCGCGCTGATGCTGCGCCTGTGCCGCACCGGCTTCTCGTTTCGCTATGTCAGCTTTCAGCGCGGTATGCATCGGACGCCCGCATTCCGCGCCTTGTCCCGCTGGGGCCAGGTGCCGGTGCTTGAGCATGATGGCCGTGTCCTCGTGCAGTCAGCTTCTATCCTGGAATACCTGGCGGACACGCTCGGCTGCTTCGGCGGAGCCGATGCCGATGCGCGCCAGCATGTCCGCGAATGGCTGTTCTGGGATGCCGATCGGCTGATGTCTCCGCTCTATGGCTGGTATGGCGTCGAACTGGGCCGCCAAAAATTGCTGCCGCTTTCATTCGATCCGGTTCTCGTGGCGGAATTTGACCGCAAGGGCAAGGCGGCTTTGGACACGCTGGATGCCTGCTTGCGTGGCTGTCTTTTCCTTGTTGGCGAGGCAGCGACGATTGCCGATATCTGTTGCTACGGCTCGATCGCCTTTGCGCGTCTCAGCAACAAGGATCTGGCCGCATGGCCCAATGTTATGGCCTGGGCAGCGCGCATTGAGGCATTGCCCGGCTTCGCCGCGCCGTTCGACCTTCTGGCGATGCAGGATGCGGAGATCGCGTAAAAGAGCATTTTCAAGACTGGGTGGGAATACTCGTCGCGACAGAAAACGTTCACGCATTCCGCAGATCGATTGGCACCTGGCGCCTGGGAGGCGGATACGGCAGCGATCGATCTTCCGACGGTACCTCAGCTGCATCATGAAACGCCCCGACTCTTGAGGGTCGGGACTGCGGGCGAGATTTCAGTCAGGGCATTGTAGCTCCGTCGTGGTTCGCAAGCCGACAGAATCACAACCCACTGAAATCACTAAACCCTTCTTCAGTCAGACGCACAGGCCTAATGCAAGTGAAACAAAAAAGAGTCGAGACGTGCTTCGATGCTACCGCATTGAACCTTGAGCGGCGGATACAGGAAAGAATATTCCGTCACAAGAAATTGGCATTATTTAAGAAATATCATTCAGAAAAGAAGACGACCGGACGTGTCTATTCCAGCTACGGCGGGTCGCCGCGTGATGGCACTGAGTTGGAATATAGCGTGTACATGGTTTGGTGGGAGAAATAGCCACATCCGCCACTTGACAGCGTGATTGATGATTCCAGATATTCCAGCTACTGATGCGGCACGGAAGGGCCAGCGATGGGCATGGACTTGATGGCGCGCTACAGGCTTCCCGCCGCGGATCGGGCCGGGAGCGCACTTGGCGCTGACCTGCTGAGGCGGCGCGGCGGGGCCGACCGGGTTGAAATCCTGGTTGTCCATCCTGATGGAACGCGCGAGCAGGTCAATATTCCGGCGAGCGCGACCGGGGTCATCGGGGACATTCTCGCGGCCTTGTCGCAGACTGAGGCGGTGGCGGTGCTGGCCGAAGATGCGGAGATCTCCCCGGAGGACGCGGCGGCTGTCCTTGGCATCTCCCGCCCGCTGGTGCGGCGGCGGATGGACGCCGGCGTGCTGCCCTTCCGGCGGGTCGGCGCGCATCGGCGGTTGCGGCTTGCGGACGTGCTGGAACTGAAACGCCAGGAAGCGCCGGTGCGCGCTGCCTTGGGTGAATTGCAGGCGGACACGGACGAACTGATGGCGAATGAGCGCTGAAGCTGTCGCCGGACGACCGCTGGTCGTCCTCTACGATGCGAACTTGCTCTACCCCTTTCATCTGAGGAACCTGTTCGTGCAGCTCGGTGTGCACCGTGTAGTCACGCCACGCTGGACGGATGCCATCCACGACGAGTGGATCAGGAGCCTGGTTGAATCCGGAATCGCAACGCGGGAGCGTCTTCTACGCACGCGCGACATCATGAAGCGCGCCCTGCCAGATGCCGACGTCCGTGGCTACGAGCATAGGATTGCTGGCCTGACACTGCCCGATCCCGGTGACCGCCATGTCCTCGCGGCCGCTATCGAGAGCGGGGCGGGGACAATCCTGACCTTCAATCGCAGGGACTTCCCGAACAAGGTCCTGGCGCCTTTCGGCCTGACGGTCCAGGACCCGGACGCATTTATCTGCGATCTTTATGCGGCTGATCCCGAGGCGATTGTGGCCGTGGTCGATGCCGCTCGTCTCAACCTCAGCCAAACAACGCCGACGCCGGCAGAATTCCTTGAGGCACTGCGACGGCAACGTCTTACGAAACTGTGGCCTCTGTTGTCTCGACACTATCCGGCAGGATGAAGGATCCCTTTCCGACTTTGGACGCAAGAGGCATAACTGTGACATGTCGGCCAAGTGCCAGCCGCCCCGATCATGCGAACAAGCTGCGACCGTTACTTCAGGCTGGGAGCGAATAATGAAAACAGCAACACACGGTTTCTCACGCCGTGGATTGCTCGCCGGCCTGGCCACCGCAGCGCCGGCGCTGACCCTCTCTGATGCCCCCGCAGCCGCGCAGACATCGGTCGAACAGACAGCATCAGAGCGTGCGCAGGCGCTCCTCAAGACGCAAAAGGCACAAAACTGGTGCTGCTCGGCACCGACGCCGGCCCTGTTCCCACGGCCCCCGGACGCATCCGCCACATGACATCCCACGTCATGCTGAGCAACGGCGCCGCCTACATCCTCGATTCTGGCTCGGCGTCCCCAACCAGTTCGCCCGCACCGGCATTCCGTGCGGCCGGGCCGGTGATGTAGGACGACAACGTCAAGGTCGCTGCCACTATCGTCAATCATCCGCCGGTGAAGCCGGCGCTCGGCTACCGGTTCGATTTTCACGACCGTTCGATCGCCTTCTCAGGTGACACGACGCCGCCTGAGGCCGTGGCGCAGCTTGCGAAAGGCGCCGATGTGCTGGTTCACGAAGCCATGTATGTCCCGGCCGGGGAGGCCAATATCCGTGGCCAGGTCGCAAAGGGTCGTTCCGTCAGCGTCGACGCTTTCATGGCGCATATGAAAGCCGACCATACCTCGGTGGAGGATGTCGGCCGCATCGCGCAGGAAGTGGGCGTCAAGACGCTTGTCATGTCCCACCTGACCCCCGCCCTGGAAAGCATCACCGATGACACCTGGCGCGCGCCCGCCGCGAAACATTTCGAGGGCGAGATCGTCATCGGTCACGACCTGATGGTGCTGCAACGCCCGGTCGTCGCGGGCGCCGGATATCGGGTGCCGTTTCACGAGTGAGGGAGCGCAGGCTTTACCGCGCCGCATTGCCTCCCACTTTGCCCCGATCACTCTTCGGCCGATCGGGGCATCCTGAAGCCGCCGACTGCTTGCGCAATCGGTCACGCTACTCTGAAAGGCGCGGTGCGGGTGGTTGCGAAGCCTCCCCGTCTATCATTGGGCTTGAGAAACGCACCGATAGGCATCACTATAAAACTTTCTTTGCTGCAAGGCTCCCCATGCCAGACCTGAGCGCCCGGATCACCGGGCTGACGCGCGACCTCGTGATGATCGACAGCCGCAGCGCCGTTTCCAACCTGCCGGTTGCCGATCGGCTGGAAGACGTGCTGCGCAGTTTCGAGATCGAACGCCTGAACTACACCGACGCCGCCGGCGTGGCGAAGCGAGTCCTGGTGGCGCACCGCGGCGGCCCCGGCGGCATCGCCTTCTCGGGCCATATGGATACCGTCCCGGATACCGGCTGGCAGGAAGACCCCTGGTCGGCCCACATCGACGCGGATGGCGTGCTGCACGGGCTGGGCAGCACCGACATGAAGGGGCCGGTTGCGGCGGCCGTGCTCGCCGCCTGCGCGCTGCCGGCGCACGTGCCGGTGACGCTGCTGATCACTACGGATGAGGAAACCACGAAGCAGGGCGCCCGGTTGATTGTGCAGCAATCGGCGCTCGCCCGCAGCGCGAAGCTCAAGGGCATCTTTGTCGTTGAGCCGACGACGTTGATCCCGGTGCGTGGCCATCGCAGCCATATCGCCTTCACATGTGTCAACACGGGCGTCCAGGCACACAGCAGCACCGGCAAGGGGCGCAACGCCAACTGGGACCTGATCCCCTTCCTTGTGGAGATGAAGGCGCTGTTCCAGCGGCTGCGCGACGATCCGTCGTTGCAGGACGCGGCGTACGATCCGCCGTTCAGCGACTTCAACCTGATCATCGACAATCACGGGACGGCGGTGAACGTGACGGTGCCGGTGGCGACCGCGCGCATCAAGTTCCGCTACTCCGCCAATGTCGATCCCGCGCCCATACTGCGCGGCGTGGCCGAGGCCGCGCAGCGGACCGGCGTCGCGGTGACCGAGGTGCGGGAAGGCTTCCCGCCGGAGCTTCCCGCCGATCATCCTCTGGTGCGGCTTTGCGCCCAGGTAGCCGGCGCCGCGCCGCGCACCGCACCCTATGGCACCGACGCCTCCGAGCTTCAGGCGCTCGCCCCCTGTGTCGTGTTCGGCCCCGGCGACATCGCGGTTGCCCACACGCCGCACGAAGCGGTGCGGCTTGCCGACCTCGCGGCAGCCGTGCCGCTGTTCGCGCGGCTGGCCGAGCGGGCGGGCGATATCTGAGCATGATCGTCGCAGGCGGAAACGCCGGCGATGTGAATCGCGCGATCAGACAAGGGGTAGAGCCAGTTCGGCGCTTCTATCCGCACCGAACTGGCTCCACGCGCGGGGGCTGCCGTCAGGCAGGCATCTCCAGCAGCCCCGCCATGAAGGCGGCGCGCGGCGCAAGGTGTTGCCACAGGATGTGCTCGTGGCTGGCGTGCGCGCCGGCGCCTGGACAGCCCAGCCCGTCGAGCGTCGGGATACCCAGGGCGGCGGTGAAATTGCCGTCCGACCCGCCGCCGCGATGCTGCCGCGGCAGGCGCACCCCAACCTGTTCCGCCACCGCCCGGGCCTTGTCGTACAGCGACAGGATGCCGGGACTCTCGGTGTAGGGCGGGCGGTTCATCCCGCCCTCCACGATCACCCGGCAGCCGCCGGTGCGCGCCGTCAGGCCAAGGATGCGTGCCTCCATCGCTGCGCCGTCCTCAGCCGAGTTCACCCGCAGGTCGATCTCGCAACTGGCGTCCGGGGCAATCACGTTCGGTCGCGAGCCGCCGCCGATCGGCGCCACGTTCACGGTGATGCCGCTGTCGATGTCCACCATCGCGTGCAGGGCGAGGACCTGATGCGCCAGTTCGACAACCGCCGACGCCCCTTCCTCGAAATTCCCGCCGGCATGCGCACCGCGCCCCTCGATCCGCAGGGCGAAGCGGCCCACGCCCTTGCGGGCAGTGACACAGGCGCCGCCGTGGCCGGCCGGCTCAGGGATCAGCACGAAAGCCGCCTGGGCCGCTTCCCGCTCGATCAGCACCCGGCTGGTCGGGCTGCCGACCTCCTCGTCGGGGGTCAGCAGCAGGGTGATGGGGCGCGGGGTCTTGACCTTCTGCCGCAGGATCGACCGGACCGCATGGAAGGCCAGGAAGCTGCCGGCCTTCATGTCGTAGATGCCGGGACCGTGCGCCTTCTCCCCGTTCACTTGGTACGGCATGCCGCCCAGGGTCCCGTGCGACCAGACCGTGTCGAGGTGGCCGGCCACCAGGACCGGGCTGCCCTCGCCCGGCGTGCGGGCGATCAGGTTGTCGCCGAACCCGTTCCGGCCCGGGACGCGGGTGATGGCCGCGCCGGCCCGGGTCAGTTCGCCCTCAGCCACGTCCATCAGCCGGTTCACCGCGACGGGATCGGTGGTCGGCGTTTCCATCCGCACCCAGTCCGACAGTTCAGCCAAAAGCGTCTCGGAGGTCCCCACATCGGTGGCTGGCATCGGTCCATCCTGGATTTTGCGCGTCCGGCTGGCTGTTTGCGCTGTCCGTCCGGTTCTGTCCACGCGTTCCGACCTCGGCCCCGGCCTTGTTTTCGGCCCCGGCTCTGCGCCGGCGCAAGGGAACGTCCTGGCGAGGCGGGTTGATCGGCGGCCCCGCCTGCACCACAACCGTAACGCACAGATGCGGACCACGGAGATGAGCAACGGCTACGCCTTCGAGGATTTGCGGATCGGCCAGACGGCCAGCCTGTCGAAGACCATCACGGAAGCGGACATCCTGATGTACTCGGCGGTCAGCATGGACACCAACCCGCTCCACATCGACGCCGACGCAGCGAAGCAGTCGATCTTCGGGGAGCGCATCGCCCACGGCATGCTCTCGGCCGGTCTGATCTCCGCCCTGCTCGGCACCCGCCTGCCGGGGCCTGGCTCGATCTACATGCGGCAGACATTGGCATTCCGGGCGCCGGTCAAGCTGGGCAATACGGTGACGGCGACGGTCGAGGTGACGGCACTCAATCCGGACAAGAAGCGCGCGACGCTCAGCACGGTCTGCAAGGTCGGTGAGGAAGTCGTGATCGAGGGAGAGGCCTACGTGCAGGTCCCCTCGCGCGGCTGATGCGCATCTTCCACGACTGGCGGGACCTTCCCGCCGATGCCCGCAAAGCCACCGTGGCGCTGGGCAATTTCGATGGGGTCCATCTGGGCCATGCCAGCGTCATCCGCGCGGCGCACGCCGCCCGGCCGGACGCGCCGCTCGCGGTCCTGACGTTCGAGCCGCACCCGCGCGAGGTGTTCCGCCCGGAGGATCCGCCCTTTCGGCTGACCCTGTCGGCCGAGCGTGCGGACGCGCTGGCCGCACTGGGCGTCAGCCTGCTGTACGAGCTGCCGTTCAACCACGACTTCAGCCTGATGCCGGCTGACGATTTCATCACCGAGGTGCTGCATCGCGGCCTGGGCGCGCGGCACCTGACATCGGGGCAGGATTTCGCCTTCGGCCATCGCCGCGGCGGCGACACCGCATTCCTGACGGTGCGGGCGGAGGTGCTGGGGATGGGCGTGACCCAGGTGCCGCCGGTGACTGATGCGCAAGGTCCGCTGTCCTCCACGCGCATCAGGCGGGTGCTGCAGGACGGATATCCGGAACGCGCGACAGCCGAACTTGGCCGTCCCTGGACCATCCGTGGCGAAGTCGC
>DATNEJ010000334.1:0-2242 GCA_035606775.1 Acetobacteraceae bacterium
CCGACCGACGTGACGGACCCCGAGCAGGTGGCCGCGCTGTTCGCCAAGATCAAGCAGACCTATGGCCGGTTGGACATGCTGTTCAACAACGCCGGCGGCAATGTGCCCGCGACCAATTTCGGCGATTTTACCTGGGAGATGTGGCAGAAGGTCGTCGCGGTGAACCTGAACGCGATGTTCCTGTGCGCCAATGCGGCGTTCCGGCTGATGCGTGACCAGTCGCCGCAGGGCGGACGCATCATCAACAACGGCTCGATCTCCGCGCACAACCCGCGCCCTGGATCGGTTGCCTATACATCGACGAAGCACGCCGTCACCGGCCTGACCAAGTCAATCTCGCTCGATGGGCGGCCGTTCGACATCTGCTGCGGCCAGATCGACATCGGCAACGCGGCAACCCCGATGACCGCGCGCTCCACCAGCGGGCAGATGCAGGCACACGGACAGATCGCGCAGGAACCGCGGATGGACGTGACTCACGTCGGCCAGCAGGTCGCGTTCATGGCCAACCTGCCGCTGGAGTCGAACGTGCAGTTCGTCACCATCATGGCGACGAAGATGCCGTTCGTCGGACGCGGGTGACAGCGGGTTATCGCAGCAGGATCTGACTCGCTCGCTCCTCCGCCGCATCCAGCACCGCGTCCACCGCCAGCCGGGGCAGACGCCCCAGCAGGCCGCGGCGGCGCGGTGCGAAGCGGCGGGTCACCGCGCGGTCGCCGGCCAGGTTGCGCACCAGGGTGTCGATATCCGTCAGCCCGTCGACCAGCCCGCGCGCCAGTGCCTGCTCACCCAGCATGAAGCTGCCGTCGAACAGCGTGTCCTCGTCGCCCTTCAGGCGCGTGCCGCGGCGCGCACGCACCCACGCCTTGAACCGCACGTGCAGCGCATCCAGCAGTTCCTGCGTGAAGGCCACGTCCTCCGGCCGCTCGGGACGGAACGGGTCGAGCCGGGCCTTGTTGATACCGGCCGTATAGACACGCCGCTCGATGCCCAGGCGGGCGAGAAGCGAGGGAAAGCCGAAGCCGCCGCCGATCACGCCGATCGATCCGACGATGCTCATGGGATTGGCGTGAATCTCGTCCGCCGCGCAGGCGATCCAGTAGCCGCCGGACGCGCCGACCTCGCCGATGACGGCGTGCACGCGGACATCGTGCTTCTCCGCCGCGCGCCGGATCAAGGAGGCAATCAGGTCTGACTGCACGGGCGATCCGCCGGGACTTTGAATATCCAGAATGACCGATCCGCGGCGCGCGGCTGCGAAGGCGCGCCGGATCGGGCCGGCGGCGGCCCGCGCGCTGAGCGCACCGGAACGCGTGGACAGAATGCCGTGCAGCTCAACGACGTTGATACGCGGTTTGCGCCAGAAGGCGAGCTTCATGCGTGACATCCAGGACGCAGGGAAAGGCGGGACCGGTTGTGCAGCATCGGCGGTTCCCGTCAAGGACGGCAAGCCCGCGCGCTTCGCAACCGACCCCAAGCCGCTATGCTGCCTGCCACCGGATACGGAGACCGTCGATGCGCGCAGTATGGTACGACCGGCAGGGCCCGGCCAATGAGGTCCTGACAACGGGGGAATTGCCGACGCCGGAGCCGCAACTGGGTGAAGTGCGGGTGCGGCTGGAGGCATCGGGGGTCAACCCGTCCGATACCTATCGCCGGCGCGGCGCGGTGCCCGCGGAGTATCCGCGTGTCATTCCCAACAGCGACGGTGCCGGCGTGGTGGACAAGGCCGGTCCCGGCGTCCCGCAATCCTGGGTCGGCAAGCGCGTGTGGCTCTACAATGGCCAGCGCAACGGGCGCTGGATGGGCACCGCGGCGGAGTACATCGCCCTGAACGCCGACCTGGTGACGGAACTGCCCGATCACGTGTCCTTCGCCGAGGGTGCGACATTGGGCATTCCCGGCATGACCGCGCATGGTTGTGTTTTCGCCGCCGGCTCGGTGCAGGGATGCATCGTTCTGGTCACCGGCGGTGCCGGCGCGGTCGGCCATTATGCCGTGCAGCTTGCAGCCTGGGCGGGCGCGACGGTGATCGCCACGGTCAGCTCCGACGCCAAGGCCGAGCGCGCGCGTTTGGGCGGGGCGGAACATGTGATCAACTACCGTACCGAGGATGTGGCGGCGCGCGTGCGGCAAATTACCGGCGGGGCCGGCGTGGATCACGTCGTCGATGTCGATCTGGGCGGCAACCTGTCCGCCGTGCTCGCTTCGGTCAGGGCCGGCGGCAGCATCGCGTATTATG
>DATNEJ010000343.1:0-5611 GCA_035606775.1 Acetobacteraceae bacterium
CCGGCGGAATAGCGGGCGGGAGCGCGGATCATGGGATTCTCCGCCCGCTTCATCGCCCGCCCGGTTGCCACCATCCTGCTCTCGATAGGGCTGTTCCTTGCCGGCTGCGTCGCCTACCGGTTTCTGCCGATCGCCGCCCTGCCTTCGGTCGATATCCCGACCATCGTGGTCATTGCCGCGCGCCCCGGCGCCGATCCGGAAACCATGGCCAACTCCGTTGCCGCGCCGCTCGAACGACGGCTGGGAGAGATTGCCGGGGTGACCGAGATCACCTCCACCTCCTCGATCGGCAATACCTCCGTGGTGGTGCAGTTCGACATCGACCGCGACATCAATGGCGCCGCGCACGACGTGCAGGCGGCGATCAACGCGGCCACCACCGATCTGCCTGCCGATCTGCCGACCCGTCCCTACTACCGTAAATTCAATCCCGCCGACTCGCCGATCATGACGATCGCGCTGTCGTCGGACCGGCTTTCGACCGCGCAGATCTACGATGCGGCCGACTCGATCCTGGCGCAGCGGCTTTCCCAGTCGGAAGGCGTCGGCCAGGTCACGGTGAACGGTGCCGAGAAGCCGGCCGTGCGGGTTCAACTGGACCCGCAGCGCCTGGCCGCGGCAGGGATCGCCGGCCAGGACGTCTACAACGCCATTCGCGGCACCAACGTGCTGGAGCCGGTCGGCGGGTTCCAGGGGCCGGACCGGGCGGAGACGATCGGCATCAATGGCCAGATATCGCAGGCCGCCGAATACGCACCCCTGGTGCTCAAGACCAGCAACGGCGCGATCCTGCGCCTGTCGGACGTGGCGACGGTCATCAACGGCACCGCCAACACCCGGCTTGCGGCATGGAACGGCAAGCAGCCGGCGATCCTGCTCAGCATCACCAAGCAGGCCGGTGCCAACGTCATCGATACCGTGGATGAGATAAGGGCACTGCTGCCGCAGCTCATGAGCTGGCTGCCGCCCGACATCAAGGTGACGGTCATTTCCGATCGCACTGCCACGATCCGTGCCAGCGTGGCGGACGTGCAGTTGACCTTGCTGATCACTATTGGCCTGGTCCTGATGGTGGTGGCGCTCTTCATGCGGCGGCTGATCGCGACCGTCGCGGCGGCCGTCACCGTGCCCTTGTCGATCTGCGGCACGCTCGCCGGCATGTGGTTCATGGGCTACACGATCGACAATTTTTCCCTGATGGCACTCACCATCTCCGTCGGCTTCGTGGTGGACGATGCGATCGTGATGATCGAGAACATCGTGCGCCACATGGAGAAGGGGCTGCCGCCGTTGCAGGCCGCGCTGATCGGGGCGCGGCAGATCGGCTTCACCGTCATGTCGATCAGCCTGTCGCTGGTCGCGGTGTTCATCCCGCTGATCTTCATGGGCGGCATCATGGGCCGGCTGTTCCACGAATTCGCCATGACCCTGACCATGGCGATTGCCGTGTCCGCCGTGGTGTCGCTGTCGCTGACGCCGATGATCTGCGGCCGGTATATGCGTTCACCCCCGCCCACGATCCAGCACGGTCGCGCATGGCGGATCATCGATGCCGGGCTGCGCGCGATGCAGCGTTTCTACACGCGCACACTGGACTGGGCGCTGGATCACCGCGTGTTCATGCTGCTGGTGACCCTGCTGACAATCGTGCTGACCGTGCGGCTCTATACGGTCGTGCCCAAGGGTTTCATGCCGTTGCAGGACACCGGCATCATCATGGGCTCGACCCTGGCCGATCCCGATGTGTCCTTCCAGACAATGGAGACGCGGCAGCGGGCGGTGGTCGATGTGCTGCTGCGGGACCCGGCGATCGACAGCGTTGCCTCGACGGTCGGCGTATCCAGCGGCTGGTCCTCGCTCAACCGGGGTCGGCTGACCATCAGCCTGAAACCGCTGGGCGAACGGCATGTCTCCTCCGAAGCCGTTATCAACCGCCTGCGCGGCCCGCTTGCCACCGTCGGCGGCGTGCAGACATCGCTGTTTTCGGCACAGGATCTGCGTGGCGGCGGGCGGCAGGGCGGCGCACAGTTCCAGTACGTGGTGATCACCGAGGACCTGGCCGCGTTGCGCCACTGGGCCGTCGCGCTGGAGAACCGTCTGAAGGAAACGCCGGGCATTACCGACGTGACGTCCGATCAGGACCGCGCGGGACCGCAGGTGAATGTGGTCATCGATCGTGACGCCGCGGCGCGGCTGGGCATAAGCACCGCTGCGATCGACAACGCGCTTAACAATGCCTATTCGCAACGGCAACTGGCGACGATCTACACCGAGCGCAATCAGTACAAGGTGGTCCTGGAGGTCGATCCGAAGCTGCAACTCGATCCTTCGCTGTTGAATCGCCTGTATGTCGGATCGACCAGCGGCAAGCAGGTCCCGCTATCGGCGGTCGCGCATTTTGAGCGTGGAACGGCGCCGCTCGCAGTGCGGCACCAGGGGCAGTTTCCCGCTGCGACGCTCAGCTTCAACCTTGCTCCCGGCATGGCCTTGGGTGATGCCGAGCGGGTGGTGCAGGATGCCGCGCTGGCCCTGCGGATGCCGGAGAGCGTTCATACCGAGTTCGCCGGAAATGCGCGCTGGCTGCAGCAATCCCTCTCGACGCAGCCGCTGCTGATCGCCGCGGCGCTGATCTCCATCTATATCGTGCTGGGTGTGCTCTATGAAAGCCTGCTGCATCCGCTGACCATCATCTCGACCTTGCCCTCGGCGGGGCTGGGCGCGCTTTTGGCACTGCTGCTGACGGGCAACGACCTGTCCATCATGGGCATGATCGGCATCGTTCTGCTGATGGGCATCGTGAAGAAGAACGCGATCATGATGGTGGACTTTGCACTGGAAGCCGAGCGCCAGCACGGTGCAACGCCGGCGGAGGCGATTAGGGAAGCGTGCCTGGAGCGTTTCCGGCCGATCATGATGACGACCCTGGCCGCGCTGTTCGGCGCGCTGCCGCTGGCATTGGCCTTCGGGACAGGTGCGGAACTGCGCCAGCCACTGGGGATCTCGATTGTCGGCGGGCTGATCGTGTCGCAGATGCTGACCTTGTACACGACGCCGGTGGTCTATCTCGCGCTGGAACGGCTTGCGGGACGCAGGCGGGCGATCGAGTTGCCGGCGCCCGCGGAGTAGGCGCCGGCCTCTTGAGTTGCTACGCCTTGACCAGAGGGCAGCCACCATCCTTGAGCGGGCGCCAAGCGTCCGCCGGCGAGATCTTCGCGAGCAGCTTGCAGAAGTCGTATTTGTATTTCGACTCTGACGCGGCCTTGACCTGCCAGAGATACATCTCGTGCATCACCCGGCCGTCCTCGCGGATCTTGATGTCAGTGTTGTAGAAGTCGTTGATCGGCGTTTCCTTCATCTTCGCCACAACGGCGTCGGCATCGGTCGTGCCGGCTGCCTTGACGCATTTGAGCCAGTGATAGGCCGCGCAGTAGCTGCCGGCGTGCAGCAGGCCGGGCACCATGCCGCCCATCTTGTCGCTCCAGCGCTTGCTCCAGGCGCGGGTCTTGTCGGTCATGTCCCAGTAGAACGAGTCGGTGTAGACGAAACCCTCACAGATTTTCTGGCCCAGCGAATTCACGTCGCTGATCTGCATGAGCAGGGTGGCGATGCGAATGCCCTGGCGTGACATGCCGAACTCGGCCGCCTGCTTCAGGCAGTTCTGCAAATCGGTACCGGCATTCGCCATGCCGATGACCTTGGCGCCCGATGCCTGCGCCTGCACGAGGTAGGAGGAGAAATCCGCGGTGCCGAGCGGGGCGCGGACAGCACCGAGGACCTTGCCGCCGGCGGCCTTGACGGCGTTCATCGTGTCGCGTTCGAGCGCGTAGCCGAATGCATAGTCCGCCGTGATGAAGAACCACGAATCGCCGCCGGCCTTGGTCAGTGCGCTGCCGGTGCTGTGCGCCAGCGCATAGGTATCGTAGGAGAAATGGATACCGTAGGGCGAGCACTGCTTGCCAGTGAAGTCCGACGACGCCGGGCCGGTGACGAGATAAATGCGCTTCTTCTCGCGCGCCACCTGCTGAATCGCGAGACCAGCGGAGGAAGCCGCGCCGTCGGCCAGGACGTCGACACCCTGGTTGTCGATCCACTCGCGCGCGAGGGACGAGGAGATGTCGGGCTTATTCTGATCGTCGCCTTGCAGAACCTCGACCGGCCGGCCAAGCACGGAGCCGCCGATATCCTGAATGGCAAGCTCGGTGGCGACGCGGTTACCCGGTCCGCCAACATCGCGATACGGGCCACCCATATCCGACAACAGGCCAATCTTGATGGGCTTGGAGGTCGTCTGCGCCCGGATCAATCCCGGCTTCGCCAGCGGCGCTGCTGCCAAGCCACTCAGTAAGGCTCGGCGTGAAACTCCCGACATTCGTGAACGCTCCTTGTTGATAGCGGCTTGTTGATAGCGGCCGCAGGCTACCCGGTAGAATCGGGGCCGTCACCTACCCGGCGCGGCATACGTCCGTGTCGGGGAGATCGCCCGTGGCTTGCCTTGCGCCTGCGCGCCTTGTAGCCGGTACGCACCGAATACCCGCCCAGGAGACCGACAATGCCAGTGATGCCGGGAAAGACAGCGTTGCTCGAACTGCTGAAGCAGGAGGGGGTGCGTGTGATGTTCGGCAATCCCGGCACGACTGAATTGCCGCTGATGGATGCGCTGGCCGCCGAACATGAGCTTCGCTACGTCCTGGCGTTGCAGGAGGCGCCGGCGATGGGCATGGCGGACGGCTATGCCCAGGCCTCCGGCCAGTTGGCCGTGGTCAATCTGCACGTGGCGCCCGGCCTCGGCAACGCGATGGGCATGCTGTACGACGCGCAGAAGGCCGGTGCCCCGATCCTGGTGACGGCCGGCCAGCACGAGCAGGGCTTCAACTTCACCGAGCCGTTGCTGTGGGCGGACCTTCCGACGATCGCGCGTCCGTTTGTCAAATGGTCAGCCGAGGTACGCCAACTCGCCGATCTGCCGCGTGCGATCCACCGCGCGGCCAAGACCGCGCTGGCGCCGCCCATGGGGCCGGTTTTTCTTTCGCTTCCCGGCGATATCCTGCTGGACAGCGGCGAACTGGACATGGGCCGGCCGAGCCGGGTTGCCGCTAGAGTACGCGGCGATGCCGGTGCGATCGCAAGCGCGGCGGCGCTGCTGGCGAAAGCAGAGCGTCCGGTCATCATGGCCGGCGACGCGGTGCCGCAAGGTGACGCGCTGGTGGAGCTGGTGGCGCTGGCGGAAGCGCTGGGGGCACCGGTGTACGATGAGGGCATGGCCAGCCGAGCGATGTTTCCCTCATCGCACCCGCTGTATCGCGGGGCGCTGGCGCGGCTGCCGGCGGTGCTTCGCGGCATGCTGGACCAGTACGACCTGCTGGTGAGCATTGGCGCGGATCTGTTCACCCTGTCGCTGCCGGGCGAGGTGGAATGCATTCCGGAAACGATGCCGATCGTGCATCTGGATACCGATGCGTGGGAACTGGCTAAGAACTTTCCCGAGAATGTCTCGATCCTGGGCGAACCGAAGGTGACGTTGCCGGAACTGACAGAAGCCGTGCTGCGCGCTCGCACCGAAGCCGATGCGCGCCGTGCGTCGCAGCGGCTGGAGGAGGTACGGGCGGAGGGC
>DATNEJ010000345.1:0-37556 GCA_035606775.1 Acetobacteraceae bacterium
CGTTTCCAGCCGCGTCGTTTCGCCGGCGGTCAGCACGATGCTGGCGGTTTTCGATGACAGTTCCTCGGCCTTGTCTGTGCCGTGGTTGCGAATCAGGCGGGCGGTGCCGCCGTCCCGGCCGCCCGCCAACCCGGGCGCGCCCAGAATGTGGCCGTCGGAGCGGACAGAGAATACGACGCCGTCCCGCATAGCGCGGATCTGGCGCGCGATGCCAAGGCCGCCGCGATGGGTGCCTGCGCCGCCGGAATCCTCCACCAGCGCGTATTCGTCCACCAGCAGGGCGTACTCGTTCTCCAGCGCTTCGGCCGGGAGGTTGGAGGTATTGGTCAGGTGCATATGGATGGCTTCCATGCCATCCGCGTCCGTGCGCGCGCCCATGCCGCCGCCCATCGTCTCCAGATAGACGAACTGCCCGTCGCCGGTGCGGCGCGGGCCAGAAAAGATAATCGCCGGCACGACATCGTGCGACGCCGCCTGTGCGCGATCGGCCGGCAGCAAGGATGCGCAGGCACCGAACAACGCGCGCGCGATCTTGTTGCAGGTGATGCTGCGCGCGCCCACCGCTGCCGGGAACCGCGGGTTGGCTAGCGTTCCGACCGGGGCGCTGATCCGGATGCACTGGAACATGCCGCTGTTCGGCGGCAGATCCGGATCGAGCAGCGCCTTCACGGCATAATAGACCGATGCCTTCAAGGCACTGTCAGGCACGTTCAGCGCGCCGCGGGTTTCCGGCCCGGTGCCGGTGAAATCGATGGCAAGCTCATCTCCGGCGACCGTGACGGTGGCACGGATAGGCACCGGCTCGCCGTCGAACCCGTCATCGTCCAGCCACGCGACGAAGCTCGATGCACCGTCGGCCATGGCGCGTACACGGTTGCGCAGGCGGCGCGCCGTATAAGCCAAGAGATCCTCGATCGCGGTTTCGACGGCCTGCCAGCCCATGCGCGCGACCAGCGCCTGCGCCAGCCGGACACCGCGTTCGTTCGCCGCAATCTGCACCTTCAGATCCAGCGCGCGCTCCTGCGGGTCGCGCGTGTTGTGGGCGATCAGCGCCAGCAGATCTTCGTCCAGTTCGCCGGCGCGTACGATGCGGATCACCGGCAGGCGCAACCCTTCCTCGAACACCGAGCGCGCACGGCCGGAGATGGAGCCCGGAACAGGCCCGCCGACATCGGCGTGGTGCCCCACATTGGCGGCGAACAGGCGGATGGTGCCGTCGACGAAGATGGGCGTGATAACCGAGATATCCGGCATATGCGTGCCGTTCGCCAGGTACGGGTCGTTGCAGAGGAACGAGTCGCCCTCCCTCATCCGCGCAACCGGTGTGTGCGCCAGCACCGCCTGAACGCTGCCCAACAGGGAGCCGAGATGGAGGGGAATGTGGGACGCCTGGGCGATCAGGCGCCCGGTCGCATCGAACAGCGCGACCGAACAGTCCTTGCGTTCCTTGATGTTGGTGGAGAAGGAGGAGCGAATCAGCGTCGTGCCCATTTCCTCGGTGATCGACAGCAGTCGGTTGCTGAAAACCTCCATGGCGATCGGATCGGCGATGGCGGGGATCATGGTGCGGATTCCAGCAACAGGTTGCCCGATGGATCGACAGTGAGCGACCAACCGGGAGGGACGAGCGTGGTCGCGCTCATTTCCTCGATGATGAGCGGGCCGGATAGTCTTGTGCCGACTGGAAGGTCGTCGCGGTCCATGATGGCGGTGTCGATCCAGCCTTCATCGAAATGGACGGTTCGGCTGGCTTTCGGCGCGGGCGGGCGGACCGGGCCAGCGAACCGGATAGCGGGCCTCTCGACAAGGCCAACAGCCTTCAGGCGACAATTCACGGCCTCCACCGCATGGCCGGGAATGTCGTAGCCGTATTCGCGCCGGTGCGCGTCCGCAAAGCACGACAGGAATACTCCGAGGTCGGATGTCGGGGACGGCAGGCGCACCTGAACCTCGTGGTTCTGACCCTTGTAGCGGGCATCGATCGACGCATCGAAGCGGCACGACGGCGTGTCTATACGTTCGCCCTCCAGCCACGCCGAACCCTGTTCGGCCATTGTGGCGAAGTGCGCGACCATGCGTGGCCACGTATCCGCGCTGGCCTCCAGGATTTCGCTGCGCACCAAATCCAGGCTGACATCCGACAGCAAGATGCCGCGCGCGCAGAGAGTGCCGGGCTGCAGCGGCACGAGCACGCGGCGGATGCCGCACTCCATCGCCACGGAAGCCGCATGCAGCGGGCCGGCGCCGCCATACGGCAGTAGCACGAACTGCCCCACGTCATAGCCCCTTTCTGTCGAAACCGCCCGGATCGCTCGGCTCATATTGGACACGGCAATGCGAATGATGCCGAGCGCGGCCTGCTCGGTCGGAAGGGAGAGGGGATCGGCCACGGATGCGGCAATCACGTCTCGCGCGGCCATGGCGTCCATCTGCATTCTGCCGCCCAGCAGCGTTTCGGGATTCAAACGGCACAGGACGATATTGGCATCCGTCAGGGTGGGCTCGCTGCCGCCCAACCCGTAGGCGGCCGGCCCGGGATCCGCACCCGCGCTGCGCGGGCCGACCTTCAGCGCGCCGGCATCATCCAGCCACGCCACCGATCCGCCGCCGGCACCGATCACGTGCACATCCACCATGGGCGTGCGCACCGGATGGCCGGCGATCAGTCGTGACGTGGCGAAGGCCGGCACGCCGTTCTCCACCAGCGAAACATCGGTGCTGGTGCCGCCGACATCGAAAGTGATCGCATCGGGAAAGCCGGCTTCGCGTGCAACCTGCGCCGCGCCGATGACGCCGGCGGCGGGGCCGGACAGGCAGGTGCGCACCGGATAGCGGCGCACCGTTTCGACCGACATCAAGCCGCCATTCGAATGAATGGTGTGCGGCGGTGCCGTCATGCCAAGCCCAGCCAGCCGGTCGAGCAGGCGGGCCAGATAATCGGCCATCCGCGGACCGATCGTCGCGTTGATCACCGTGGTGGAGAAGCGTTCGTATTCCCGGAATTCCGGCAGAATGTCGAACGATGTGGAGACATAGACGCCGGGCAGCCGCGACCGCACGATCTCGGCGGCGCGCTGTTCGTGCGTGCCGTCCAGGTAGGCGTGCAGAAAGCAGATCGCGACCGCCTGCACACCGTTCCGCCCCAGCGCGTCGGCGGCCTCCGCCACCGTGGCTTCATCAAGTGGGTGCAGGACCGCGCCGGCCGCATCCAGGCGTTCCCGCACCTCCAGACGATACGCGCGCGGCACTAGCGGCGGGGGCGTGCGGACCGTGTAATCGTAAAGATGCGGCCGGGTCTGGCGGCCGATCTCCAGCACATCGCGGAACCCCTGCGTGGTGATCAGGCCGGTGCGAACCCCGCGCCGCTCGATCACCATGTTGGTCGCGATGGTCGTGCCGTGGCCGGCGAAGCTGATCTCCTGCGGCGCGATGCCGTGGCGCGAAAGGAGGGCGTTCAACCCATCCGCAATGCCTTCCGACGGATCGGCCGGGGAGGTGGGAACCTTGAAGTGGTGCAATGCGCCCGAGGCAACGTCATGCAAGGTGAAGTCGGTGAAGGTGCCACCGACATCGAAGCCGATGCGATACATGATGGAAAGAAAGCCCGTTGTTCCTGCGGGGAGTATGCCGTGAAACCGCGGCCCGCGCCTATGTCCGCCTACCTCTCTGGACGGCCCCGCCCGGGGCTGCAATCGTGCCGCCGGCCACAGCCACCCTGAGGGAGCCGCCGATGAGCGATCTGCCGACTGCCACGCGCGTAGCCGATCCAGGCATCCGCGCGCTGTATCAGTTGGAGAACCGCTGGCAGGCCTGGCTGGATGTGGAAGCGGCACTGGCGCGCGCGCAGGCGGAACTGGGCATCATTCCGCAGGGGGCTGCCGAGGCGATCGCCAAGAACGCCCGCTTGGAGATGATGGATCGCGCCCGCATCGATGAAGGGTTCGCCCGTACCGGCCACACCATAGTGCCGCTGGTCTGGGAACTCGGCCGGGTCGTCGGTGAGCCGCATGGCGGCTGGGTGCACTGGGGCGCCACCACGCAGAACATCACGCAGACCGGCGATCTGCTGGTGCTGCGCCAGGCGCACGCGATATTCCTGCGCCTGATCGGCGAGGCACTGGCCGCGATGGCCGATCTGGCGGCGCGTTCAGCCGACATGCCGATCGCGGGGCGCACCCACGGACAGCATGCTGTGCCGGCCACGTTCGGCTACAAGGTCGCGGTCTGGATCGATGAGCTGCTGCGCCATGTCGAGCGGCTGAAGCAGGCAGCGCCGCGGCTGTTCATCGCGATGCTGGGCGGTGGGGCAGGGACCTTCGCCTCCCTCGGCCAGCAAGGTCCCCCCGTGCAGCGCGGTATCGGCCGGCTGCTCGGCTTGGGTTCAATGACCGTGCCGTCACGCGCGATCGGGGATCACCTGGCCGAAAACATCTGCCTGCTTGGCCTGTTGGCGGCGACCTGCGGCAAGATCGGCCGCGAGGTCTATACATTGATGAAGACGGAGTTCGGCGAGGTGGAGGAGCCGGTGCCGCCCGGCACGGTCGGCAGCTCAACCATGCCGCAGAAGCGCAATCCGAAACTGTGCCAGGACATCATCGCCGCTGCGGCGGACGTGCGCTCCCAGGTGCCTCTGGCGCTGGAAGCGATGATGACGGAGCACGAAGCCGACCGCACGACCAGCCTGATAATGGACACGGCCGAATCACGCGCCTGCATCGCTACCGGCGACATGCTGAGCCGGTTGGGCGAAATCGTACGCGGCCTGCGGCTGGATCCGGCGCGGATGCGGCAGAATCTCGATCTTGGCGGTGGACTGATCATGGCGGAGGCGGTGATGCTGCAACTCGGCCACACGATCGGCCGCCAGCATGCGCACGATGCCGTCTACGATGCGGCGCAGGCTGCCTTTGTGGAAAATCGCCCCTTCGCCGCGCTGCTTGCGGCGGACAAGCGGGTGAACGAGCATCTGGACGCCAAGGCCATCGAAGCGTTGATTGACCCCACCGCCTATACGGGACTTTGCGCCGAGATGGCGCGGGAGGGGGCGGTGCGCGCGCGGAATGCGGCGCGTGAACTGGCAGCGGCAGGCACACAATGACCCTGGATCTCGACACGCTGCGAAGCTGGATCGGCCGCCAGGAAGTCCTGACGGACCGGCTCACGTCCACGCCGGTCGCGGCACTGTCGGCGACGCTGGACCGAGACGATCCGACGCCGCGGCCCGGCGACCCGCTGCCGCCGCTTTGGCACTGGCTGTATTTCCTGCCTCTGGCACGCCAATCCGCGATCGGTGCCGATGGGCACCCGAGCCGCGGCGGGTTTCTGCCGCCGGTTCCGCTGCCACGCCGCATGTGGGCCGGCGGGCGTTTCGTCTTTCACCAGCCGTTGCGCGTCGAGGAAGAGGTCAGGCGCACATCCACCGTGGCGGACGTGACAGTGAAGGAGGGCCGCAACGGGCCGTTGTGCTTCGTTCTGGTGCGGCATGAGATCGCGGGCGCGAACGGCCTGGCGCTGACCGAGGAACACGACATTGTCTACCGCGACATGCCGCAGCCAAACGAGCCGCCGGCGAGGCCGCGGCCGGCGCCCGCGGACGCGACCTGGCGGCGCGACATCGCGCCTGATCCCGTCATGCTGTTCCGCTATTCGGCGCTGACGTTCAACGGCCATCGCATTCACTACGACAGGACGTACGTGACAGAGGTCGAGGGATATCCTGGGCTGATTGTGCATGGCCCGCTGATCGCCACGCTGCTGGTGGATCTGCTGCGCCGGAACATGGCAGCACCCCTGCGATCCTTCCGCTTCCGCGCGGTCAGTCCGCTGTTCGACACGGCACCGTTCCAGGTCAGCGGGCGACCGGGTGAACAAGGGGGCGTCGCGTTGTGGGCAAGCAACGCCGACGGCGGCCTGGCGATGGAGGCGGATGCAGTAATCGGCTGACCGCGCTCAGGGGGCGTGCCGCTCCATCCGGCCGAACATCGCCAGTATTCGCAGCCGAAATCCGGCAGGTCATTGGGCTTCCGCAAGGTCACCGCCGCCGGTGGACTTTCCGGCCCTCGATGCTGGGCGTGCGGCAACTCCTTTTCCGTTGTGGTTCGGTCGCGTGTGCGCGGTTGTTTCGCGTGAAGCAGCCAGAGTCGGCCAAGGTTGTCGGCGAACGAACCCGATCGAGATGCGCGCGTTTGAAAGCCGAGCAGAACCAGCCGGAAAGGAGAGGGCGATGACACCCGACGCAACGGTAGCGCGATCGAAGCAACAGAAGAAGGCAAAGGATTCGGCGCATCGTGAACACCGCGAGAAAGGGCACGATGTCGCCGTGGAAGACAGCTTTCCTGCCAGCGATCCGCCGGCAAACACCGGTATCGTCGGGCCGCGGAGCGACGCACCGCGCAAGGCGTCGCACAGACGTGATGACGAAGAACGGCCCACCGGAACACCGACATCAGACAGGCACGCGGCCGAAACGGCGCACTCGTGGGAAGACGAAGGCGATCCGCCGGCGCGTTGATCAGGCGCGCTTGCGCCTGGATGGCGCCGCGATTTTCCGCGACGCCGTCTTGCCGGCGGCTTTCTTGGGCGCCTGACTCCGCCTGGCCGGCGCGGATGTCCGTGCCGGCGCGGCCTTGGCGTCCGCGCGCTCGCCGCGCAGGCTGGCTTTCAACGCCGCCATAAGGTCTATGACATTGTCGCGGTCCGGCTCTTCGACCGACTCCGGTTCGATTCCCTCACCGGCGAGCTTTGCCTGGATCACTTCACGAAGCCGCGCTTCATAGCGGTCTTCGGTATCCGCCGGCTCCAGCTTTCCCTGCTGGCGGTCAATAAGCTGGATCGCCAGCTTCACCATCTCGGCGTCGGGCTTGGCCTCCTCAATATCGGCGAAGACCGCGTCTGGCTGGTACAGGTCCTGTGGCTCATGCAGGGTGTGGCAGACGAGGCCCTTGCCCATCGGCAGGATGGCAACGGCGCGTTCGCGCCGGCCGATCACCACGCGCGAGAGCGCCACCATTTTGGAGCGGGCGATGGCATCGCGCAGCACGACGTAGACGTCCTGCCCGGTGTCGCCATCTGGCAGCACGTAATAGCTGGCATCAAAGTAGATCGGCGAAATGGCTTGGTATTCAAGGAACTTGCTGATGACGAGGACCGAAGACGATTCGATCCGTGCCTGTTCGAAATCGCTGTCGTCCAGCAGGAGGTAGCGATTCTTCTCGAACTCATAGCCTTTGACGAGCTCGCGGCGCGACAGCTCCTGCTCCGTTTCGGCGTCGAGGGTGGCCATACGAATGCGATGCCCGGTTTCCGGGTTGATGAGATGAAACCGCAGGTCGCCGCTCGCACGCTGCACCGTATGCAGGGCCACCGGACATGAAACCAAGGCCAGCCGCAGATGACCGCGCCAAACGGGTCGGGCCGCCATAGGCGCCTCCGCCGGAGATGGGCCCGGGCGATTCCGGGCAAAAGTATCGAACGTCTGGCAACGACGCTGGTTCCATCCCGGATGTACGGCCCCGGCGGATCGGTGCTTCCGGTCCGGCAGGGGCCATGCCATAGTTCCGTCACGGTCGCCGCCTGATGACAATGACATGTCTGCCGGAGCGTGAACCGCCCGGGTTCGGTCGCGTTGCGCATCATCGCCGGAGGAAACGGATGAACGATGCCGAGCTGGGGCGACACGATGTGGATGCTGTGCCTGTGCTGGCACAACGCTACCGGGATGTCCGCCGCCACACAGAGCTGCTTGCCAGGCATCTGACCGATGAGGATCAGTGTATCCAGTCGATGCCGGATGCCAGTCCAGCAAAATGGCATCGTGCGCACACGACATGGTTTTTCGAGCAGTTCGTGCTTGCTGTCCATGCGAATACGTATGTCCCATTCGATCCTGCATTCTGCTTCCTGTTCAACTCGTATTATGAGGCGGTCGGCGCGCGCCATCCGCGCCCCATGCGCGGGATGCTTACCCGGCCATCCTGTGGCGAAATCGACCGGTATCGCGCTTACGTGGACGATGCGATGCTGCGGGCCTTGCCGGGTCTGCCCGACGCAGCAAGGGAACTCGTCGTACTCGGGCTTCAGCACGAGCAGCAGCATCAGGAATTATTGTTGACGGATATGCTGCATGCTTTCGCGCAGAATCCTCTGACCCCACCTGTGTTACCGGAATGGCAGGAACCGCCGGTTGCGCCTGGCGTTAGCCGGTTCGTTCCCTGCGACGGTGGGATTGTCAGCACCGGTCATGACGCCCGAGGCGATTTCTGCTTCGACAATGAAACGCCCAGGCATGAGGTGCTGCTGCGCGACTACGCCATTGCCTCACATTTGGTGCGCAACCGTGATTGGCTGGCGTTCATGAATGATGGCGGCTACCGCGAAGCGTGCCTGTGGATGTCGGATGGCTGGCAGGTGGTGCAGACCAATGCGTGGGCGGCACCGTTGCACTGGCGGCAATCCGATGATGCGTGGCTACAGATGGGACTTTCCGGTGTGACCGCGCTCGATCCCGATGCGCCAGTGCGGCATATAAGCTGGTATGAGGCGGACGCTTTCGCCAGATGGGCGGGTGCCCGCCTGCCGACCGAGGAGGAATGGGAATCTGCCAGTGCCAGACCTGATATTTTCGAAACCAGCAGCCATGTATGGCAATGGACCGACAGCGCATATCGGCCGTATCCGGGGTTCCGACCAGCCGATGGCGCAATCGGCGAGTACAATGGCAAATTCATGGTCAATCAGATGGTGTTGCGTGGCGGTTCATGGGCCACGCCTGAGGGGCACACGCGGCGCAGCTACCGGAATTTCTTTCACCCCGACAAGAGATGGCAATTTACGGGCGTCCGTTTAGCGCGGGACGCCTGAGGGGACGTCATGGCAAATGATGCTGCCTATCCGGCACATCCGATCAATGAGGACGTGCTGAAGACAGCGCTGTCCGGCCTGCAGGCCGCGCGCAAGACGCTGCCACCGAAGCTGTTCTACGACGAGGAAGGGTGCCGCCTGTTCTATGAGATCACCCGGCAGCCCGAATACTATTTGACCAGGACGGAACGCGTGTTGCTGGCGGACGCGGCGCCTTGGGTGGCGGCTTCCTTGCCCGCCGGATCGACGCTGGTGGAATATGGCGCGAGCGATGAGGAGAAGGCGTCCTTCCTTCTGCGCGCATCGAGCCGTAGAGGCAGACCGGCGTTTTCCACGTATGTGCCGATCGACGTCGCAGCGCCGGCATTACAAGCGATGCAGGAGCGGTTGCGGCGTGCGATGCCGGACCTTGCGGTGCATCCCATCACGGCGGATTTCAACCAACCTGTTACCCTGCCGCTGCCGGGGCGGCAGGGCTTGCGTTTGGGGTTCTTTCCGGGATCCACGATCGGCAACCTGGAGCCTTCCGCCGCGCGCCAATTCCTGCGCCAAGTCAGGCGCTCACTTGGCGACGGTGCCAGACTGCTGATCGGTGCGGATCTGCACAAAGGCCCGGAATGGCTGATTCCGGCCTACAACGATGCCGCTGGCGTGACCGCGGCGTTCAACCTTAATTTACTTGTGCGCTTGAATCGCGAAGCAGGGTCGGATTTCAATGTCGCCAGGTTTGCGCACCGGGCGATATGGAATGAGCGGGAAAGCCGCATTGAGATGCATCTTGTCAGCCTGGGCGATCAGACGGTGCACCTGGGCGGCAAGACCATCCAGTTTACCGACCAGGAAGTTATCCACACGGAAAACAGCTACAAATACCACGCGCAGACCATCGTGGACATGACCGCCGCGGAAGGATGGCATCTAGCGCGAACGTGGAACGACCCGAAATCACTGTTCGCGCTTTATCTATTGCAGTCCTGACCTGACCCGCCCGAACGCTGTCAGGACCCGCCCGAACGCTGTCAGGCTGCTTCCTTGGTCTCATCGCCGCTCAAAAATGCGCGCAAATGCAGGCGTGCACGATGAACTCGGCTTTTCAGCGTGCCTATGGCGCAGCCGGTAGCCTCGGCGGCATCCTCGTAAGATCTTTCTTGCAACACGATGATAGACAATGCCTCTCGCTGGTCCGGGGGCAGCCGGTCGAGAGCACATCCAAGCTCCCGCAATGCCGCGCGGTCTTCGTGGGCGGCGGCGACGGGCAGGTCCGGCATGTTGTCCATGTCGGTGAATTCGCGACGATTGCGCACGCTGCTGATGAAGTGATTCACCATGATGCGATGAATCCATGCCGAAAAATTGGTGCCCGGAATGAAACAATCCTTGGCCACCAGCGCTTTCGTTGCAACGTCCTGTAGCAAATCCTCAGCCGCGGCACGATTTCGCGTAAGAGCCAAGGCCCACACACGCATTTTCGGAAGAAAGGCGGTAAGTTGTTCGTGAAATTCCTGTGGCATTGAGATGCTTCTCCTGACGTTCAACCCGGGTCGCTTGAACCAACGTTGGGTTGGCGGAATCCAGCACAAGATGTTTGACGCGAGGTTGATGGTTCGGTGGGACGATAGACGCGCGTCAACTGGCATGATCAGCCGGTACTTCCGACCAGGGCAGCATGCGCCGGGAAATGTGCATCGTATGGCGACGCCAATCACATTTTGCGGCGTATGATCACGACTGCGATAGTTCCTGCCACGTTGAACCGGCGTACCGCGCTCGTTAATATTGGGTTCGTCCGGCTTGGATCGGTGCGCACGGCCGATCAGATGGCGGGTTCGGCTATCGGTTCCCGCATCCGGAAGCCGCTACCATCGAAAGTGGTGTGACGTTTCGTTGTATGGAGTTCGGAGGCGCCGTGCTGCGATCCTTCCTGATTGTTGTGGGCAGTGTGTCTGGTGTGGCGCTGCTGGGCATCGCCTTGTTTGGCGAGCCTGCATCCACCGTGCATGGCGTGCAGCAGGCCGTCAGTGGAGAGACTGAGACCGCGGCGCCCATTGACCCGCGGCAAGCCGACGACGCGGCGATAAGGGCACGGATTGCCGATCTTCGGCTGGAAGTAGCGACACTGACCAAGAGCGTGGCCACGTTGCAGGATCAGGCGGCGCAGGAGTCGTCCAACCTGGATGCCTTGCGGCAGAAGCGCCAGGCCGCGCAGCAAAGCCTTGAGCGCGTAGAAACGGAGCAGGCGCACACCACGCAGTTCGCGGCCGATGAGGCGGCGCAGCAGGCAGCGGCGCAGAAGACGCAGGCTGAACAGGAGGCGGCGCGGCAGGAAGCAGCCCGCAAGGCGGCAGCCGAACAGAAAGCGGCGCAGGTTGCGGCGGCGCAGAAGGCGCAGGCCGAACAGGAGGCGGCGCGGCAGGAAGCGGCCCGCAAGGCGGCAGCCGAACAGAAAGTGGCGCAGGTTGCGGCGGCGCAGAAGGCAGCGGAGGAACGGGCGGCTGCGGAACAGGCTGCCGCGCAGAAGGCTGCCGAACAGGCAGCGGCACAGCAGGCGGCGGCGGAGGCGCAGGCGCAGCAGAGTGCAGCGCAACGGCAAAAAGCCGAGGAGGAAGTCGCGCGGAGGGCAGCGGTGGAAGCGGCGCAGGCGCAGCAGCTAGCGGCGCAACGGCAAAAGGCCGAGCAGGAAGCGGCGCAAAAGATCGCGGCTGATAGAGCCGCGGCCGAGAAGGTTGCGGCGGAGAAGGCCGCGCAACTCGCGGCGTCGCGCAAGGCGACGCAGCTGCTCGAGATCGAGCATGCGGCGGCGCACCAGAAACCATCCACTTCGCCGGCCGCCGACACGCAATATGCAAGCAGGAATTCGCCCCCCTCGCAGGTCACTGCTGGCTCAGCAGCATTTCCGGCTGGTTCGGCAGCCATTATTGCGCGGGCGTTACCGCCTCCGCCGAGCAACGGGCGTCCCACCGGCGCCACGCAGGACAACCGGGATCTGGGTGAGGCGCAGACGGTGCTGAACCGCCTCCGCCATCAGGCATCGGCGTCTTCCCGCGGCCCAGAGACGGCTACGGCGGTATCGGCCGATGCGCCGCCCGATCCGGCGTCAATCGAAGCACAGCAGCGGCTGCAACGCATTCGGGTGCGGCTGGAGCAGGCCAACGGCGCATTGTCGGCAGGCCAGTACGAGGATGCGCAGCGGTTGCTGCAGCAGGTTCAGCTTCAGCTCGTGTTTCAGCCGCCCGGAGCAGATCAATACGATGCCGGACGTACCAGCCGAGCGGCTGGGGATGTGGCGCGGGCGCTGGGCGCCTTGGGCAATCGGGATCCGTCGGGGGCATTGCGTGCGATCCATCAGGCATCGGAGAGCCTTGGCGGCAGTACGCCGCGCATGGCCGACGCTGACGGGCGCCCGATGCCGTTCGCATTCTCGCCCCGCTAGGCGTGATCGCCGCAGGCGGAATCGCAAACAAACAGCCAGAGCCAGTTCGGTGCCTCTGCACCGGGCAAGCTCTGGGCATCGGTGTTTCCAAGAGGCGAGCGCTGCTGCTCCTGACAGCGTGATCGCCGCGGCTCGACGTTGACGTCTCAAATCGTCGCGCACGGGGCATGCCGCCCCTTTCATTCCCGTGCATGCACTTGTGCACACGCATCCGTGATGCCTGTGCGTCTCGCGCGTGTCGTTACGTAACATGACACGGATCACCACGGGCACTGCATCGTGATCCACGTCTTCGGCCCGCGTTTTTGGCTACGAGAGGCCAAACAGGTGCCTGATATGCGGTTTGCGCTGTTTGGCATGCAGCTTGCTAGTTTCGGTCGAAAACGACTGTCACGGAAAACTATCGCCTCGGGAAAACTGTCGTTGGATAACCGCTTCGGGAGATCGTTGTCGTCAGCGCGGCCATCATCGACGGCAATTTCAGGAACCAGCGTGCGCAATCCGTCGGTCGTCGAGATCGATCAACCCCCAGCCAAAGGTCGAACGGGCAATGTCGCAGCAAACTGATAGGAAGGCCGGAATCCTGATCCGGAAGCGGGAGGAGTGGATGACGTTATCGCCGGGCAAGATGACATCCCGCGGCTTGGTTATCTTGTCGGCTGCGGCGGCATTGGCTGCGTGCTCACCCGTGCCTAACAATCTGCCGCCCGCACCGCCTGAGCCGGTCGATACCGGCTATGTGGCGAAGTTGCCGCCTTATCGCATTCAGGTGGGGGACGTGCTGGAAGTCCGCCTGCTGCTGAACCCGGAATTGAATGAGGAAGTGACGGTCCGTCCGGACGGGCACATTTCCACCACCGTGGTGCAGGATGAGCAGGCCTATGGCCGGACGGTGACGGATCTCGCGGCGTCGCTGCGCAAAGCGTATTCGAAGGACCTGCAGAACCCGCGGGTTTCGGTCGTGGTGAAGTCGTTTGCTCCGACACGGGTCTACGTCGGTGGTGAGGTGAATTCACCTGGCGAATTCATCACTGTCGGACCGACCCTGACGTTGTCGCAGGCAATCGCGCGCGCGGGCGGCACCAAGCTCAGCGACGACGATGCCAAGATCTTCATTATCAGGCGCGGCCCGGGTGACAAGCCGGAGTTCCTGTCCACGAACTACCTGGCGTTGCGGCATGGGAAGGATCCCGCGGCCGATGTCAGACTGGCGCCGTATGACGTGGTGTATGTGCCGAAGTCCGGCATCGCCGAAGTCTATGCCTTCTACAATCAGTATATCGGCCAGTTCGCCAACCCGAGCTTCGGGTTCTCCTATCTGCTCAACCCCGAGAATGCGGCCGGCACGACGATCATCAGTCACTGATCGGTCGGGCTACCGGGGGCTGGATGGCTGCACGCGGCGGCCATCCAGCCCCGCTTTCTGTACGGGGTTCGGCCGCACTGCGATATGACGCGGCATGTGCGGCCGGGCGATCCGTGTGACCTGCATGGGCACGTGGCACCGGCGCGGCTCTGTGTTTTTGTTTAATCGCCTGATTCTCGCCTCCGATGATTCCACCTGCAACGATCACGCTCTGGTTACGCGCCGTGCAACGGCCGGACGACAAGAGGTTCAGCGCGATCCCACATCGTGGGATCATCCGATCCGCGTGTTAATCTGCCGTGGCGCGGTGCACGCGCCCGCGCATGACCGGTCCAGGTCGGACCGATCATGCGCGACGAGGCGCTGTTTCAGAGTGCGATTGCTAGAGCGTGATCGTCGCAGGCAGAATCGCCGGAAACGTGAATCACTCGATCAAACAATGAATTAGAACCTGTTCGGTGCGTCTATCTGCACCGAACAGGCTCTAGTAACCGTTGACCGGAGAATACGGGTCAGGCGTCCGGGCGGGTGCAATCCCCGGGCCGTGTGTGCAGACGCTGTGCAAACGTGCCGCCTCGACATCGCAGGACTGACGGTCGGGAAAGGCACAAAGTGAGACCTTCTCGGGCGTGACGACGCAGTACTGGCCCACGTTGGCGCGCAATTTCACCTCCGCGGTGTTGACCGAGCATGTCAGACCCTGGCGCTGCGCCTCGCGATTGCACGAGGAGGCATCCTGGTAGATGCAATAGGGCGGCAGCGCTTGGCCGGTCAGGCAGAACGGCGCGGCTATGGCCGGCACGGTTAGCAAGGTTCCGACGGCGAGCAACGGCCCGGCAAACAAACGCGCATTCCTGCGTCCGCGGACTCGTCCGATTTGGGCCATGAACGCACCTTCCGTGAAAGCTGTTTGTGCCGGGCCGCAGATGGCCCGGGCAGGATACAGCAAATCGTATGCCATGCATCGGCGGAGGCGCGCACGAACCCGTCAGTGCCCGGTTCAGTGTCCGATCGCCAGTACTTGGCACGCACTTTGCGTTGAACAGAGGACCGGAAAGGTCGAGGCGCGATCCTCGCGCAGTCCGCCTTGCCGTCAACCTGACTGCCATTTCCTCGGGCAGATTTTGTCATGGCGACAAAGCGCGTGGAGGCCGATCCGTTGCTGAGCTGTTTCGACAGGTTGACGGAGGCAGACCGCCGTTACCTGGCGCATTGGCTTGAACACGCGCGCGAGTCCGGGATCGACGACGTGCGTGATCTGTCACGGCGCGGCACGCTGGCGGCCGGCATCCCCGCGGACCTGAGCATCATCGGCGTCTACCGGGCGGGGCAGGCGCTGGCGTCATGGCTGGTCGTCGGTCGGCGTGACGGCTGGGTGGCCGCCTCCTGCACGCAGGGGACCGTGTCCTGCGTGCGTGACCTGCCCGGATCGCTGGCCCTTATTCACGCCGCGCCGGCGAAATCCTGAACCCACGCGCGCGCGACCGCGCCTTGCCAAGACCGCGCCGCCGCCGCATCGTCCGGGCTCATGTGGTTCGCACTTCCCAAGGAGATCCCGACACGCGTCCTGACGCGGATGCCAGCGACGCTGCGGCGGGCGCAGCGCAGTGAATGGGCAGACGCCAACCGCGCCGGCGTGCCGGTAGACTGCTTCCTTGAAGGCCCGTGTTTCGATGCCCAGGGGCGCCTCTATGTCGTGGATATTCCGTATGGGCGCATCTTTCGCGTGGAAGGCGATCGGTGGACGCAGATCGCGGAATATCCCGGCTGGCCGAACGGGCTGAAGGTGCAGCCGGACGGCATTCTACTCGCCGCCGACTACCGCCATGGGCTGGTGCGCATCGATCCGGCGAACGGCGCCACCATCGCGCTGCTGCAAACGATCAGCAGCGAGAGCTTCAAGGGCCTGAACGATCTGGTGCTGCACCAGGACGAGTCGGTGCTGTTTACCGATCAGGGCCAGACCGGACTGCAGGATCCCAGCGGGCGGGTATGGCGGCTGCACAAGGATGGCAGGGTGGACAGGCTGCTTTCCACCGGCCCCAGTCCCAACGGTCTGGTGCTGAACACGGCGCAGACCCACCTGTATGTGGCGATGACCCGCTCCTGTGAGGTCTGGCGCTTCGCGCTGCGCAACGACGCAGTGGTGGCCAAGGCACAATGCTTCGCCCGGGTGCCGGCCGGCACGGTCGGACCCGACGGGCTGGCAATGGACAAGGATGATCGCCTGTTCATTGCCAATCCGGGCCATGGCTGTGTCTGGGTGGTCGATCCCTACGGTGTCCCACTGTATCGCATCCAATCCTGTGCCGGCCGCATGACCACCAACTGTGCCATTACACCGGACGGGTTCAGTTTGGTCATCACCGAATCGGAAACCGGCAGCATCCTGATCGCGGAGGTCCCATCGCCATGACTGACCAGTTCGTCACCATCTGTGAAGTTGGCCCACGGGACGGGCTGCAGATCGCCAAAACCCGCATGACGACGGATGACAAAGTCCGCTGGATCGAGTCTCTCGCCGCCTCGGGCTTGCCGGAGATCGAGGTCGGCAGCTTCGTTCCGCCCCGGGTCATCCCGCAATTGGCCGACACGCCGGAGATTGTCGCCCGCGTCCTGGCAAGTGCGCCCGGCTTCGTCGTTCAGGCGCTCGCCCCCAATCTGCGGGGCGTGCAGAACGCCTACAACGCCGGCGTGCACAAGATCAGCATCCCGGTCTCGGTCAGCGAGGGGCACAGCCGAGCGAATCTGAATCGCACACCGGCAGAGTCGGTGACGATGATGCGGGAGATCATGACCTGGCTCAAAGCCCAGTCGCGCAAGGTTCCGGTGGTCGCCGGCGCGTCCACCGCTTTCGGCTGCTCGATCGACGGTGTGGTCAGCACCGCGCAGACCGTCGCGCTGTGCGCCGGACTGGCGGAGGCGGGAGTCGATGAGATCATGCTGGCCGATACAGTCGGCTACGCGCACCCGGCACAGGTTAAGGAAGTGGTGCGCGCCACGCGGGGGGCGATCGGCCCGGTGCTGCATGGTCTGCACCTGCACGATACCTGCGGCCTCGGCATTGCCAATGCCCTGGCCGGGTTGGAGGAAGGGGTACGGGCCTTCGACTCTTGCCTGGCCGGCCTGGGCGGTTGCCCTTATGCGCCGGGCGCCTCGGGCAACGTGGTCACCGAAGATCTTGTGTTCATGCTGGAAAGCATGGGGCTGAAGACCGGGATCGATCTCGGCAAGCTGCTGGAGTCACGCAAGGTACTCCATGCGGGCCTTCCGGCGGAGCCGATGCACGGCCAGATGCCCAAGGCAGGCATTCCGCGGACCTTCCGCAAGGCCGCCTGACCGGCCCCGATCCGCCTGCCTGAGTTGCGGCCGGGGGCCGCACCCGTAGGCGGCTGTGTGCGCAATTTCTTTGCCTCCGGTCAGGCTGGGGAGTACCGTCCGAACTGCAATCCTTGCCGGTCTGCGTGCCGCGGTCGGCCAAGGGCGGAGGACGCTCATGGACACGCCGGTGTCAGTCGAGCCGGGTCCTGCCCCGCCAGGCGATCCCTGGACGGTAGAGCTCGACCAGATCGACCCGAGCGACCCGCGTATCTTTCATGACGATACCTGGCCGGACTGGTTTGCCCGGCTGCGGCGCGACGATCCGGTCCACTACACGGAGCGCAGCGCGTACGGTCCGTTCTGGTCGGTGACGAAGTATCGCGACATCATGCAGGTGGATACCAGCCACCAGATATATTCCTCCGATGCCATGCTGGGCGGCATCACGCTGCTGGATCAACCGAAGGAATACCGGCTGCCCAACTTCATCGCCATGGACCCGCCGCGCCACGACGCCCAGCGCAAGGTCGTCAGCCCGATCGTCGCGCCGGGCAATCTGAAGTTCCTGGCCGGTATCATCCGTGAGCGCGCCGCCGGCATCCTGGACTCGCTGCCGCGGAATGAGACATTCGACTGGGTGGATCGCGTGTCCATCGAGCTGACGACGCAGATGCTGGCCACGCTGTTCGACTTTCCGTTCGAGGAACGGCACAAGCTGACATACTGGTCCAACGTCGCGGTCTGCAACGTGAACGCCCCGGATGCGATCGTGCGGTCGGAGCAGGAGCGATTTGCCGCGTTGCGCACGATGGCCGAGGCGATGACCGCGCTGTGGAACGAGCGGGTCAATGCGCCGCCGCGGCACGATCTGATCTCCATGCTCGCGCACGGCGAATCGACGCGCAGCATGTCACCGCAGGAGTTCATGGGCAACCTCGTGCTGCTGATCGTCGGCGGTAACGACACGACGCGTAACTCGATCAGCGGTGGCCTGTGGGCGCTGAGCCAGCATCCCGACGAATACCGCAAGCTGCGCGACAATCCCGCCTTGATCGAAACCATGGTGCCGGAAATCATCCGGTGGCAGACGCCGCTTGCCTATATGCGCCGGACCGCCGTCACCGATACGGTGTTGGGCGGGAAGACGATACGCAAGAGCGACAAGGTGATCATGTGGTACATCTCCGGCAACCGCGACCCCGAGGCGATCGACCGGCCGGATGACTTCATCATCGACCGCCCGCGGCCGCGCCAGCATCTTTCCTTCGGCTTCGGTCTGCATCGCTGCGTCGGCAATCGCCTGGCGGAACTGCAACTGACCATCCTGTGGGAAGAGATCATGCGGCGGTTCCCAAGGATCGAGGTCATCGACAAACCTAAGCGTACCTGGTCGGCTTTCGTGCACGGCATCACGTCGCTGCCCGTGCAGATACCGGCCTGACAAGAAAAATCGAGGCTGACAAAGCGGGAGAAAACGATGAACGCACCGGTATCGGTGGACTACAAGGCGATCGCGCATCAGGACCCATGGTCGGTTCCGCTGGACCGGATCGATGTCAGCAATCCATACCTGTATCAGGACGATGTCTGGAAGCCGTGGTTCGCGCGCCTGCGGCAAGAAGACCCGGTGCATTACGTGCGGGACGGACTCTACGGCAATTTCTGGTCGGTGACCTGCTACGACGACATCATGCAGGTTGACATTAACCACAAGGCATTCTCCTCCGAGGCCGCGCTCGGCGGCATTGCCATTCGCGACATGCCGGTGGATTTCCGCCGGGAAAGCTTCATCGCGATGGATCCGCCGAAGCACGATGAGCAGCGGAAGGTGGTCGCGCCCATCGTCGCGCCGATGAACCTGCAGAAACTGTCGGGCATGATCCGCGAACGCGCAGGGCAAATCCTGGATTCACTGCCACGCGGTGAAACCTTCGACTGGGTCGATCGCGTCTCGATCGAACTGACGACGCAAATGCTCGCCACGTTGTTCGACTTCCCGTTCGAGGAGCGGCGAACGCTCACCTACTGGTCCAACGTCGCGACGGTGAACACCCGTGCCGGCACGCCGATCGACAGCCAGGAGAAGCGCGACGCGATCCTGCAGGAGGCACTTCGCTACTTCACCGATCTGTGGAACGAACGCGCGCAACAGCCGCCGCGGCCGGATCTGATTTCCATGCTGGCCCATGCGCCTGCGACGCGCGATCTGCCCTCGCGCCCGTCCGAATTCCTCGGCAATCTCCTGCTGCTGATCGTGGGCGGCAATGATACCACCCGGAATTCCATCTCCGGCGGTGTGCTGGCCCTGAATGAGCATCCCGACGAATACCGCAAGCTTCTCGCCGATCCCGGCCTGATTACCAGCATGGTGCCGGAGATCATCCGTTATCAGTCTCCCGTCATCCATATGCGGCGCACGGCGATGGAGGATACGGAGCTGCGGGGCCGGACGATCCGCAAGGGCGACAAGGTGGTGATGTGGTATATCTCGGGCAACCGGGACAGTGATGCGATCGAAGATGCGGACCGCTTCATCATCGATCGCCCGCGTCCGCGGCAGCATCTTTCGTTCGGGTTCGGGATTCACCGGTGCGTCGGCAACCGGCTCGCGGAGATGCAACTGACGATTTTATGGGAGGAGATACTCAAGCGCTTCCCGATGATCGAAGTGATGGATGAACCGAAGCGCAGCTACTCAAACGTGATTCGCGGCATCACCAGCATGCCGGTGCGCATTCCAGCCTGACGGTTTGTGGGACCACGTACCGGAGTTGCAGCCATGACCCCGCTTCGCATGAGTTACGTCCACGGGCCGAGCAATGTGCCGCTGATTGGTGAAACTGTTGGCAACCTGCTTGATGCCACGGCCAATGAGCACGGTGACGCGGAAGCCCTGGTGTCGTGCCATCAGGGCATCCACTGGTGCTACCGCGATTTCCGCCGGCACGTCGATGATGTCGCCGTCGGGTTGCTGGCACTGGGTCTGCAACCGGGAGAACGGATCGGTATCTGGTCGCCGAACAACGTCGAGTGGCTGCTGACGATGTTCGCGGCCGCGAAGGCCGGGCTGATCCTGGTCAGCCTAAATCCGGCCTACCGGATCCCCGAGATCGAGTATTGTCTTTCGAAGGTGGGCTGCCGGGCGCTGGTGGTGGCGGACAGGCTGAAGACGTCCGACTACATCGCCATGCTGCGGGGTTTGCTGCCGGAGGCTGCCGACTGTCCACCAGGACGATTGCAGGCGGCGCGCCTGCCGGAACTGACGACGTTGATCCATATCGGTCCCGATGACGAACCAGGCTTCCTGCGGTTCGACGAAGTGAAGGAGCTGGGCGGAGAGCCGCAACGGGCGCGGCTGAAAGAGCTTGCGAACCGGATACAGTTCGACGATCCGGTGAATATCCAGTTCACCAGCGGTACCACGGGTCAGCCGAAGGCGGCGACGCTGACGCATCACGGCGTGGTCAACAATCTTCGGCTGACCGCCGACCGCGGCGGCGTGGTGCAGGGGGAACGCTTCTCCCTGCCGGTGCCGATGTTCCACATCGCCGGGATGGGAACCGTGCTGCTGAGCGTGCTGAGCGCGGGTGCGGTGATCATGCCGGCCGAGACGTTCGATCCGGTGGCGACGATGCAGGCGATCGAGCAGGAGCGCTGCACGTATATCGGTGCGGTGCCGACGATGTTCGTCGCCATGCTGAACCATCCGGCATTCGCCACCATCGATTTCTCAAGCCTGAAGAAAGGCTATATTGGCGGCGCGCCGTGTCCGCTCGAGATCATGCGCCGGCTGGTCAGCGATATGAACCTGAGCGACATCACCATCGTGTTCGGCATGACTGAAACTTCGCCGATCAGCTTCCAGACAAGTCCCTCGGACACGCTGGAACGCAGAGTTTCCACTTGTGGACAGGTGCATCCGCATGTCGAGGTCAAGATCGTCGATGCCGAGGGCCGCGTTGTACCGGTCGGGACTCCGGGTGAGATTCTGGTACGCGGCTATCTGGTGATGCGCGGCTATTGGGGCGACCCCGAACGTACGGCGCAGGCCATCGACGAAGCCGGCTGGATGCATACCGGCGACCTCGGCACGTTGGATGAGGACGGATACTGCAATATCGTCGGACGTGCCAAGGACATGCTGATCCGAGGCGGCGAGAACATCTTTCCGCGGGAGATCGAGGAATTTCTCTATGGCCATCCGGCGATCGATGACGTGCATGTCTTCGGCGTGCCGGACGATCTGATGGGGGAGGAAGTGGCCGCCTGGGTCAGGTTGAAGCAGGGCGCTTCGGCCGAAGAAGAGGACGTGCGGGCCTTCTGCCGAGGCCAGATCGCGCACTACAAAATTCCGCGCTACATCCGCTTCGTGGAGATTTTTCCGACGACGGCAAGCGGCAAAGTGCAGAAGTTCATGATGCGCAAGGCGATGATCAGCGAGCTCGGCCTTATCGTGCAGCAGACAGCCTGACTGCACTCGGCCAGTTCTCGAATCCGCATGGCTCGTCGGGCTTTAACCGTGGCGCAGGATAAGCTGCTTGAACGCGCGCAGTGGCATGGTGATTCGCCAGGAGGTCGATTGACGCATCGCTGCAAGACTGGCGCGAAGGGCTGCATTCTCGCGTCCCAGCGCGAGCTTCTCTCTCTCAAGGGCAGAAAGCGAAGCCTGCAAGGCGTGCTCCTGTGCCGCGGGTTCAATCGTCTGAAACATGGGCCCCGATGCGGCTGCCCGTTGCTCGTAGGCCGCCAGCTCCTGTCGAGCATGGTGGATGGATTGGGCGATAGCACTGCCGGCACCATCGGCAACAGCCTTGAGCCGCACCTGGAATTCGCCGGTGCCTGGCTCGGTCGGGAACAATTGGTCGATCTCAAAGGGAAAGCGATGCAGGGCGCTGAGTGCTTCGGCAGTGTCCAGGAACGACGCGGGAGTAAATATCCAGCAATGCGCATCATTATACCGCGGTTCGGCGGCGATTCCCTTCACCAGATCAAACGCCAGAGGCAGACGCTTCATGACCTCAGCCGGCAATCCGCCGGAACTTTTTCCCGGCCGCCAGGATTCCACCTCCTCGGAGTTTTTTGAGAGGGCAGCCGCGTCGAACACCTGGCGCAGCGATGGCTGGCGATAGCGGCGAAGATAGGCTTCAACCATCTCGCCCGGCGTACTGACATGACGCCGGACATCGAATGTGTACCGGCGGTCCGGTACTGCCAGACCGAACACCCCATCGGTCTTCAGGACGGCATGCACTTCCAGCAGCCAGCCGATCAGGTCGGGCACGTGCTCGACAACATGGCTGGCCACGACATAGTCCACCGTGCCGCCGGCGGCTTCATGCAGCGGACGCTCACCCCAGACGATATCGACTTCCTGGATATCGGCGGGATCGGCGTCGGTGTAGCGAAAATTCGCCCGCAGTGTCTCCGCGGGCGCGTAGTCGACATACCGCACGTGACTTTCCGTGCGCCGGACCAGAGGCGCATGCAAAGCGCCTATTTCCAGGCCGGTGCTCTGTCCAAGGGGAATATCCCCCAGCAATCTGCCTCGTCGATCCATCGTGCTGGCCTTGCTCCGGTTCCGCTGATGCGCTGGCGCGGCAACTCCGTGAGCCGCGATACTTTCAGGCTGTTGTTCCGCGCGGCATGGAACAGGAGCGCGTTAGCATGATTTTAATCTTCTGCCGAGGACGCCTGGACAACACGAATCGCTCAGGGGTCCGCGCGCTGGTGCCCCGTGCCATCGACTGTCTCATACCAGCGGCCCGGACTCTTGACTCATCGTTCGATTGTCAGGCCGCTGGTATCTCATTGATTTCGCGCGCAGCCGCCACACCAACCCTGCGCGCATACCAGTCAGCCCTGCGGGCTGCTGGTATAAAGTGGGCTGAAGCGGCAGGGCTTCAGGGGACACGGTATCCGTCAGCCAGCGAAGTTGTTTGACCACACCTGCCGTTGCGGCTAGCGTCAACCGTCGTCATCGGGAAACGGTCTGCGAATGCCGCAGGCCGAAACGCGTGATTCCTCTCGGTTAGCGCAGCAAACGACGGGCTCAGGAACACGCCAGTCCGACGGCAGCGAACGATAATTCATTAACAATAACGCAGGGAGAAATCGCAGATGTCCGTCGCAGCCGGTACTAACGTGGCCCTCCCGTGGTGGAAGGAGCCAACCAAGGACCAGTGGCTTGCCTGGTGGGCGGCATGGCTGGGTTGGACGCTCGATGCGTTCGACTTCACCATTTTTCTGCTGATCATGGTGCCCATCTCGCAGGAGTTCGGGGTGCCGCTGACCGCAGTGGCGGCGGTGTTCACGATCACGTTGTGGATGCGCCTGGTCGGTGCGACCGCATCGGGCTGGCTGGCCGACCGGGTCGGCCGCAAGGGCCCGCTGATGATCTCGATCCTGTGGTACTCCATTTGCAATTTTATTGCCGGGTTTTCGCCGAACTTCGCCTTCCTGTTCTTCTTCCGCGCGCTGCTGGGCATCGGCATGGGGGCCGAATGGCCGGCCGGCGCGTCACTGGCAATGGAATCCTGGCCTGTGCGGTCGCGCGGCCTCATGAGCGGTATCCTGCAAGGTTCGTGGGGTATCGGATTCCTGCTGTCCAGCGCCGTGTATGGACTGTTCTACGGCTATATCGGCTGGCGCGGCATGCTGTGGATTGGCATCCTGCCGGCCCTGGCAGTCGTCTGGGTACGGAAATACGTCAAGGAGCCTGAGGTCTGGCTGGAGAACCGCCGCAAGCAGCGCGAGTCAAAGCGCGAAGTCCGTTTGCCGCTGTTCGCTATCTTCAAGCGGCAGTTCCTTGGCAACACGCTGACCGCCTGCTGGTGGATGCTCAGCGCGTTCGTCACGTACTATTCGATCTGGGCGCTGTTCGCCACGCATCTGCAAAAGGACTTGGGGCTGTCTCCCGGGCTGATCGCCACGCCGATCGCCATCTCGAACCTGGTCGGCTTTCTCGCGATGGGTTTCTGGGGCTGGGTCGGTGACGTGCTCGGCCGCCGGTGGTCGATGATCATTCCCGCGGCCATCGGTCTGTTCATCACGCCGACTTACCTGCTGACCAGCGACCCTGTCTGGATCATTGGCGGGTTCCTCGTGCAGGGCGTGTTCGCGGGCGCGATGTACAGTCAGATGCCAAGCTACCTGACGGAGCGCTTCCCGACCGAGGTTCGCGCGACCGCGAGCGCCTTCTGCTACCATCAGGGGGCGATTTTCGGCGGCGCCGTAGCGCCGATTCTGGCCTACTTCGCCATCAATCATGGTCTTGGCTTCGCCATCCCGATGCTGGTCGGCACAACGGTGGGGCTGGTGAGCGTCATCCTGGCGCTGCTTTGCGGTCCGGAAACCAAGGGGCAGGTTTTCCAGTCCGATCTCGTCGTCACCTGACGAGCACAAATGTCTAGAGCCTGTTCGGTGCAGATAGACGCACCGAGCAGGCTCTGATTCCTTATTTGATCGCGTGATTCACGTCTTCGGCGATTCCGCCTGCGACGATCACGCTTTACGCGGCTGGCGGTCCGGCGTACTCCAACTGCACGCTCAGCGGAACGGGTTGACGATCCTGACGCCTTCGACGTCCCGGCCGTGTGCCATGTCTTCGGTGCAAAGTTCGCGACAGCCCAGCGCCCGCGCGGCGGCAATGATCGCGCTGTCCCAGTAGGAAAAACCGTGCAGCGCGCGAATCTCCAGCGCGTCGGTGATGACACCCAGCGTGATGTCCTGCACGCGGAACCGGGTCCAGGTCTGGATCAGGCCAGCGCCGATCTCATGGGGGATCGCGTCGACGCGAGTAGGGCGTGTCGCCTGCATGTAGAATTCAGCCAGAACCTGCGTGGAGAGCGCATTGTCGTCGCGGTCAAGCAGGGCGATGGCACGATCGCGCTTCGCCGCCTCGCCTGGGTCACCGCTGATCGAATAGAGGAGAATATTGGTGTCGAGAAAGCGCGTCGGCGTCATGCGTCCCGCCGATGCACCTCATTCCGCGACAGGCGGTCGGCGGCACGGAATCCGGCGATCCGCGCGCGCAGCTCCCGCTCCTGCCGCTTCAAGCGCTCCGTCTCTGTTTCCCCGGAGCCAAGCTGCGTGAGGTATTGCTTTACCAGAGCAGAGACGGAGGTATCCATTGCGGCGGCCTTCATGCGGGCGTTGCGGTATGAGTCGTCATCAAGTGTAACTGTGATGTTCCTCATGGACTCACAGTACGGGGCGATGTAGATGTTGCAAGGCTCAGTTGAGGAAAATCTTCCCTGGATTTAGCACCCCTCGGGGGTCCAGCGCCTGTTTTACCGACCTCATCACCGCCAGCGTCTCGGCGCCATGCTCCTGTTCCAGGAACTCGCGCTTGCCGATGCCAACACCATGCTCGCCACTGCACGAACCGCCCAGCGACAGCGCACGGGCGACGATCTTCTTGTCCAGTTCCCAGGCGCGCGCCAGGCCGTCCGGCTCGGGCGGCACAAGAATCACGGTGTGGAAGTTGCCGTCGCCCACATGACCGACGATCGGTGCGGTCAGCCCGGACGCGGCGATGTCCTCTTTCGCGCCCAGGATCGCCTCATTCAGGCGGGAAATCGGCACGATCGCGTCCGTGGCTATGCCCTTGTGTCCCGGCTTGAGCGCCAGGCAGGCCCACAGCGCGTCATGCCGAGCCTGCCATAGCTTGCCGCGCTCTGCGGCGTCGGTCGCCCAGCGGAAGCCGCTGCCGTCGAAGCCGGCGGCAATCTCCTCCGCCATGCGTGCCTGCTCCGAGACCCCCGCTTCGGTCCCATGGAACTCAAAGAACAGGCTCGGCAGCGGCTGCAAGCCTTCCAGCTTGGAGTAAGCGATGCAGGCGGCGACCTGCACGTCATCCAACAGTTCCATGCGTGCGACCGGGATGCCCGTCTGCAGGATGGCGATCACCGTCTCCACGGCATCGCGCAGGGTGGGGAACTGGCAGGTGGCAGCGGAAACGGCCTCGGGGATGCCATGCAGGCGAAGCTGAATCTCCGTGATAACGCCCAGCGTGCCTTCCGATCCGATGAACAGGCGCGTCAGGTCGTAACCCGTGGCGGATTTGCGGACGCGCCCGCCGGTGCGGATCACACGGCCATCGGCCAGCGCGACGGTCAGACCCAGGACGTTTTCCCGAATGGTGCCGTAGCGGACGGCGTTGGTGCCGGAGGCGCGGGTAGCGCACATCCCGCCCAAAGTGCAGGCGGAGGTTCCAGGGTCCACCGGAAAGAACAGCCCGGCATCACGCAGATGCGTGTTCAGTTGGTCGCGCGTGACCCCCGCTTCCACGCGGCAATCCATGTCCGGCTGGCTCACATCGAGGATGCGGGTCATGCGGGAAAGATCGAGTGTGATGCCGCCGCGCACCGGGGTCACGTGCCCCTCCAGGGACGTGCCCGCGCCCCAAGCCACGACGGGCACCCGGTTGGCGTGACACAGCGCCAGCACCCGGGCAGCCTCCTCCGAGGTTTCCACGAAGGCGACCGCATCGGGCAGCACGGGTGTCTGGGTGTCCTGGCCATGCGAATGGTGCTCGCGGAACGTGGCGTTGGTCGTGATGCGCTCACCCAGGAAACCGCGGGCGGACTGGATCACGGTCTCGGTCGGGATCATATCGGCTGGCATGGACGTGTCCTGATGCGTGCGGATCGAAGGAGTGGACCGGCTCCGGCCGGGTTGCAAGGCTCACCATCTTGGGCGCGTTGTCGCGTGGACGGGCGGAGGGCACAGCTTTAGTTTTGGCCGCTGCCGCAAAGGATGCATCGCCATGATCCCTACTATCGACGCCGACCGGCTGTGGCAGTCCATCATGGGTATCGCGGAAATCGGACCGACCCCGGAAGGCGGCAGTTGCCGGCTTGCACTGACGCCCGAGGACGCGGCCGCGCGTGCGCGGTTCCTGGGATGGTGCGAAGCGCTGCACCTGCACAGCGAACAGGATGCGATCGGCAATATGTTCCTGCGTCGGGAAGGCACAGACCCAAATTCTGGCGCGGTGGCGTTCGGCAGCCATCTGGACACCGTGCCGACCGGCGGCCGTTTCGACGGCGTCTTCGGCGTGCTCGCGGGGCTGGAGGTGATGCGGGCGCTGGACGATGCCGGTATCCGCACGCACGCGCCGCTGGAACTGGTGAATTGGACCAATGAGGAAGGCAGCCGCTTCCGCCCGGCCATGATGGGCAGTCGCGTGCATGCGGCCAACATGGAACTGGAGTCTGCGCTGGCCATCACCGATGACCGCGGCATCACCGTTGCACAGGCCCTGCGGGACAGCGGTCAGGCGGGGCCACTCGCACCATCGCCGCGCGGCTGGCGCTGCTGGCTGGAGGCGCATATCGAGCAGGGGCCGGTGATGGAAGCGGCCGGAACCGATATCGGGGTCGTGGTCGGCACGATGCACGCTCGTTATTTCCAGCTCGCCGTCACGGGCGAGCCCAGTCATGTGGGGCCGACGGAAATGGGGCGGCGCCGCGACAGTTTGGCCGCAGCGGCTGAGATCATCCTGGCCGTCGAGCGTATCGCATTAGCGGCGGAACCGCGTGGCCGCGCGTCGGCAAGCTGGATCGAGAACCATCCGAACGCCCGCGGCAATGTCTCGCATCTCACCAGGTTGCACTGCGACGTGCGCCATACCGATCCGGACAGCACGATCGGGATGGAGCGGGCACTGCGCGATACGCTGGCGGAGATTGCGGGTCGCCGGCAGGTGCGGATCGATGTCGATCCCTACGCGACGTTCGGACCGATCGTCTTCGACACGGCGCTCGGTGCGGTGTTGCGGAAGAAGGCGCAGGACCGCCAACTGTTGGTCAGCGACATGACCGCCGCGGCCGGGCATGATTCGATGTTGATCGCCCCGTTATGTCCCAGTGCGATGCTGTTCGTGCCGAGCGTGGCGGGGATCACGCATAATCCGAAGGAATATTCGACGAAGGAGCAACTGGCGCGGGGCGCGCAGGTGCTGCTGGATACGGTGCTGGAACTGGCTGGGTAGGGCTTATTTGGTGCAGATGTAAGCACCGAACAAGAGCAGTACCACACTAACATGGTGCCGAATGGCACATGGCCGGATGATGGATCGATCGCCTGCCCGTAGTTCAGAACCCGTGCCGCACAAACCCTGATCTCACTGGGGTGTATTTTCTACACGCCAACGCACGGGTTGGTGGCCCAGAGCCGACACAATTATTTGATGACGAGCCGCAACTCGACCTCTGTCATTCTAAGCTAGAGTGAGAAAGGCTAAATTTAGCCGGGGCGAGGAAAGGCAAAGCTCATGCCGGGAGCGTCGGGTGCAGCCCTATCGGTCGCCGCACTCTTTGCAGATCGCGATGCGCAACGCCGCCGCGATGCGGAGGCGGTCGAGCAATTGCAACGACGCAAAGACGAGGAGCGGGCGGAGTTCAGGAAGCGCCTCGACAACTTTCAACTGACTGACGAGGTGATCAAAACCGGTCTCGACAGGATCAGGCGAGCCTTCGAGCGAGGTGAAACCGAGTTGATGATCGCTGCCTTTCCGAGCAGCTTCTGCACAGATGGCGGCCGGGCAATCATCAACGCCGGCGTGCCTCCGATCAATCCACCAAGCAAAGAAGAGCTGAGCGCGCAGGCAGAGGATCCCGATTGGCTAGGAACCTTGCCGATCGGAGTCCACAAGGTCTTCGACTACTGGAGGGCACACTTGAAGCCGGGCGGCTTCGGTTTCGCTGTCCGCATTATTAACTACCCCGACGGTATGCCGGGCGATGTTGGCTTGTTCTTCTCCTGGCCCAAGAGTCGCTTGGGCGCGTAGGGCCAATCGGCCAATCGGCCAATGACGTTGGCGCCATTTTCTGAACAATTAGTGCGATCCGATGGATACAGCTCCGGCTGACGGCGTACCGGGAGCAGCGTTCAGCTGGTCCTGAGTTTATATACGTCCAAGGAATGGTGTCATGTCGAGTTCATCTATAGCGGCCAGCACGGCTACTTCTGCCCAAGACGAGGCTTCGAACAAACTGACATTGTTGCCGCTTGTTGCTCTTGTCGTCGGTTCGATGATTGGCGGCGGTGTGTTCAACTTGCCACGAGACATGTCTCGCAGCGCCGGGCCAGGCGCGATCATGCTCGGCTGGGTGATTACCGGCATCGGGATGCTGACGCTGGCCTTCGTTTATCAGAATCTGGCAGTGCGCAAACCCGCGCTGAACGCTGGGCCGTACGCCTATGCGCGGGCCGGATTTGGTGACTTTGTGGGCTTCAACTCTGCCTGGGGCTACTGGGTGAGTGCTTTCCTGGGCAACGTTGCCTACGCGGTCGCAATCTTTAGCGCGCTCTCGTATTTCGTGCCGGCCTTCGGCCACGGCAACAACTTCATTTCCGTAGTTGGCGCCTCGTTCTGTTTGTGGCTGATCCACATACTTGTACTGAAGGGTGTGAAAGGCGCGGCGTTGATCAACGTCGTTACCACGATTGCCAAGCTGGTACCGCTGCTCCTCTTCATCCTGGTGGCCATCATTGCCTTCAATTATGACAAATTCACTTTGAACTTCTGGGGTCGTGCCGACGTGGCCGGTGCCACCGGCCTGGGTAGTATTGTCGGCCAAGTAAAGAGTACAATGCTCGTAACTCTCTGGGTGTTCATCGGCATCGAGGGGGCGAGCGTGTATTCCGCTCGTGCCAAGAGCCGCAGCGACGTTGGCAAGGCGACGGTGATTGGCTTTGCCGGTGCGCTCGGCATCTACGTATTGGTCTCGCTGCTTGCCACTGGGATCCTCGCGCAGAACGACCTCGCTGGTCTGAAGGTACCGGCGATGGCCGGAGTCTTTGAGCCGCTGGTCGGCAGTTGGGGGGCGGCGCTGATCAATATCGGCTTGGTCGTCTCGGTCGGCGGTGCGTTTCTCAGCTGGACACTACTCTGCGCGGAAATCCCCTACACCTGTGGCAAGGACGGCACCTTTCCTCGCTGGTTTGCGCGTGATAACGCAGCAGGTTCGCCGGCCAACGCGCTGTGGGTGACCAACGGACTGATTCAGGTGTTTCTGATCATCAGCTTGTTCTCGCACAGCGCCTATGAGTTCTTCTATTCCATTGCATCCGTGGCAATCCTGCCGCCATACGTGTTCTCGGGCGCCTATGCCTTGAAACTGGCGCTGAGCGGCGAGAGTTATGAACACGCGGCGAACGGGCGCAACAAAGATGCCATCGTTGGACTCGTTGCCACAGTATATGGGCTCTGGCTTGTATATGCAGCAGGACTCCAATTCCTGCTGATGACCGCGATCCTGTTTGCCCCAGGCATACTGGTCTATCTGGTGGCCCGACGCGAAGCGCAACGGAGTTGGTTCACGCCGGTCGACGGCGTGATCGCAGCGGTAATCGTCGCACTCGCTGTGGTATCGATCTGTCTGCTGACAACGGGAAAAATTAGCCCTCTCTGATCAAGCTTACTGGCTGACTCACAGAGTCCGGGGCGGCCTGCGGAGCGGAGATGGTACTTCGAGGAGAAGCATCAGATGCGCCAATTCGGTGTCCATTCGGAAGTCGGCGAGTTGCGGACTGTGATGGTTTGCCGCCCAGGGCTTGCACACAAGCGCCTGACACCTGGGAACTGCCACGACCTGCTGTTCGACGACGTGCTGTGGGTACAGGAGGCCCAGAAAGACCACTACGACTTTGCCCTGAAAATGCGGGAACGTGGGGTCGAAGTGCTGGAGTTCCACGATTTGTTGGCGGAGACACTGAAGGATACCGCTGCCCGAGCATGGATGCTTGATCGCCGAATTACTAAATACACAGTCGGAGAGGTGATGGCGGGGGCATTGCGGCCCTGGCTGGACCAGATGCCCGCGGCCAAGCTCGCCGAACACATGATCGGCGGCATTGCGGTCAGTGACATTCCGAAGTCCGAGTGGTCGCAGATGCTGGGCGATGCAATGGGCGAAGTCTCGTTCGTCACCCCGCCGGTTCCCAACTCGCTGTTCCAGCGGGATCCGTCCTGTTGGATTTACGATGGCGTAACCTGCAATCCCATGTTCTGGCCCGCCCGCAGGCCGGAAACACTGCTGCAGCGTGCCGTCTACAAATTCCACCCAGAGTTCCAAGGCGGCAACTTCCACATCTGGTTTGGTGATTCCGACGAGGACTTCGCTGACGCGACAATCGAGGGCGGCGACGTGATGCCGATCGGCAAGGGGGTCGTGCTGATCGGAATGGGGGAGCGGACTACGCGCCAAGCTGTGTCCCAGATCGCACGCGAGCTATTCCGCCACAATGGCGCTACACAGGTCATCGGTTGCCTCATGCCGAAGAGCCGCGCCGCGATGCACCTGGATACGGTGTTCAGTTTCTGTGACCGTGACATATGCACGGTATTCGCCGAGGTGGTCGATCAGATCCGCTGCTACAGCATTCGCCCAACAGATGAGGCCGGCGAAAGCGAGATCCGCGTCGAGAGCAAGCCGTTGGTGGAAGTCGTCCGCGAGGCGCTCGGCCTGAAGCAGCTCCGGGTCATCGGCACCGGCGGAAATGCCTGGGAGGCTGAGCGGGAGCAGTGGGATGACGGCAATAACGTCGTGGCACTCGCGCCCGGCGTAGTGGTTGGTTACGACCGCAACACCCACTCCAACACACTGCTGCGTAAGGCTGGGGTCGAGGTGATAACGATCCGGGGGGCAGAACTGGGGCGCGGGCGCGGCGGCGGGCACTGCATGACCTGCCCGATCTCGCGCGACCCCGCGTACTAGCCGCCACGCTCATCAACGCCATCACCAGGAGGCGTCTCATGGCTTTCAACCTACGCAACCGCTCGCTGCTGACGGTGCAGGACTACACATTGCGAGAATTCCGCTATCTGCTTGACCTCGCCCGCGACCTCAAGCGCGCTAAGTATGCCCGCACTGAGCAGCAGTCCCTTAGGGGCAAGAACATCGCGCTGATCTTCGAGAAGACCAGCACGCGCACCCGCTGCGCCTTCGAGATCGCGTGCTACGACCAAGGCGCCAACGTGACCTATCTGGACCCCTCCGGCTCGCAGATCGGCCACAAAGAGTCGTTCAAAGACACCGCGCGTGTGCTTGGGCGCATGTACGACGCAATCGAGTACCGGGGCTCCGTACAGGGCGGCGTGGAAACGCTCGCGAAATATGCCGGGGTGCCGGTCTACAATGGCTTGACCGACGAGTATCATCCCACCCAGATGCTCGCGGACATTATGACCATGCGTGAGAATCTTGAGACACCCATTGAGACAATCCGGTTTGCATATCTCGGCGATACACGCTCGAACATGGGTCACTCGCTGATGCTGGCTGGCTGCCTTATGGGCATGGACGTGCGTATCTGCGGCCCGCGCCAGCTTTGGCCGGAGGAGAGCTTCGTCGAGGACGCGAAGCGCCTGCAGGCGAAGTCCGGCGCGCGACTGACTATCACCGATGACGTGCGGGAAGCAGTGAAAGGCGCCGAGTTCGTCCACACCGACGTTTGGGTCTCCATGGGCGAGCCCAAGGAGATCTGGACCGAGCGCATCAAGCTGCTCAAGCCCTATCGCGTAAGCATGGACGTGATGCGTGCGGCGGGGAATCCGCATGTGAAGTTCATGCACTGCCTTCCAGCCTTCCACGACACCGAGACCAGAGTCGGCCGAGACATCGCCGAACAGCACGGCATCGACGATGGGTTGGAAGTGACTGACGAGGTGTTCGAGTCCGAGATGAATATCGCCTTCGAGCAGGCGGAGAACCGCATGCACACGATCAAGGCCCTCCTCGTCGCCACGCTGGGAAATTAGACCGTGCGCATTGTGGTGGCCCTTGGCGGCAACGCCTTGCTGCGGCGGGGCGAACCGATGACGGCCGAGGTGCAGCGTGCCAACACCCGCGTCGCTGCCGAGGCGCTGGCGCAAATCCATCCTGGCAACGAAATCGTAATCACACATGGCAACGGTCCGCAGGTTGGACTGTTGGCACTGCAAGGTGCCGCCTACAAGCCCGATGAAACCTATCCGCTTGACGTGCTTGGGGCGCAGACCGAGGGCATGATCGGCTACATGATCGAGCAGGAACTCGGCAATCTGCTGCCCTATGAGGTGCCGTTCGCTACGCTGCTGACCATGGTGGAGGTCGATGCGGACGATCCGGGGTTCGTGGACCCGACGAAGTTCGTTGGTCCGGTCTATGATAAGCTGCAGGCCGATGCGCTCTCCACCGAGAAGGGCTGGACCTTCAAGGCTGATGGCACCAAGTGGCGGCGAGTGGTACCCTCGCCGATGCCCAAGCGCATCTTCGAGATGCGGCCGATCCGCTGGCTGCTGGAGAAGGGTGTCGTTGTGGTCTGTGCCGGCGGCGGCGGCATTCCCACAATGTACCAGAAAGGTCAGGAACGGCACCTAATCGGCGTGGAAGCAGTGATCGACAAGGACCTTTGCTCGGAGCTGCTGGCGCGCGAGATCGGCGCAGACCTGTTCATCATGGCGACCGACGCGGAGGCGGTGTTTGATGATTGGGGCAAACCCACGGCGCGGGCGATCCGACGCGCCGCGCCGGACACCATCCGCGGCTTCAGTTTTCCGGCCGGTTCGATGGGTCCAAAGGTTGATGCGGCATGCCATTTCGCGGAAGCGACCGGCAAACCTGCGGCGATTGGCGCCCTGAAGGACCTGGCGAACATGCTGCGCGGCGAGGCGGGAACCACAATCACAACGGCGGCGACAAGTATCGAATGGGGAAGTTGAGGCGAGGTCATTCGCAGTAATGCTTGGCCTTTTTGGGGGAGGCGTGACTTGATGCGGTTGCAGTGGAGCAATTGGTCTGTATTCGCCTTCGCTGTGACGATGGCTCCGGCTACGGCGCATGCGCTCGATCTACCCGCGCCTCTCACGTTCAACGCCGGCCCGCTCGGCACACTGGAGCTCAGTGGCGGCGCGGACGGTTATGCCTATGCGCTTACCGGCGCCGGTAGCGACACAAACAAAGGGCTGCTCGGCACCAGCACAAGTGTGGGGTTTCAGTTTCTCAATGGGCTGATCCAGTTGCAAAAGCCCGACGGGCCGGTGCGGTTCACCGTGCAGGCCGGCGCAGTCAACTCCCTCACCCTGGGCACGAAGCCGGCACCACCTTCGGTGCAGACGTGGTCCACCGGTCCGGTGCGGGCCGCCTACATCACGCTTGCGCCGACGGAGAATTTGACTATCTCGGCGGGTCAGATGGGCTCCGTAGAGGGCTTCGAGTCGAGTATCGACTGGGAAAACTACAATCTGTTCACCACCGCATTGTGGTTCGTGCAAAATTCGCAGAGCGTGGGCGTACGGGTGACCTACACTTACCAAAAGTTGTCGGGAACGATCATTTTTGGTGACGGCTTCGACACAAATATATGGAACTATCTCCAGCTCAAGGCTTCGTATGCGTTCAATGACAATAACAATTTAACGTTGTACGGCGCCACTAATCTCGGCACTACGGGTCTGGGCGCGCGCTTCTATGGCAACGCGACCACAGCATATAGCTCGACAACAGTGGCGTCGGCAGGTGTCGCGAATCTGGTCAATTCCTCGGTGATCGGCGGCTACCACACGTTCACCGTGGGTAACCTCACCCTGGTGCCGGAAGTACAGTATGTCTGGTCGACCAGAAATCTGAAGATCGGGCTGCCAGATTATTCCAGCCATTTCGGTGCAGCGCTGTTCGCGAATTATAAGTTTGAAGACTCTCCCTTCTCCCTGGGTGCCTGGGCGCAATACTTCACCAGCAACGGATCTGCCTTCTGGTTCCTCAACCCCGGTGCGCAGGGTTTCGGCATCGCGATCGCGCCGACCTGGACGCCGCGCTGGGCCAACAAGCACCTGTTCGTGCGGGGCGATGTCGGGGTGATCCATCTGACCCGCGCCGGCAACCCGGGCTCGATCGCCTATGGCAGCAGCGGAAACGACCGTAGCCAGGCGACCTTCCTGCTTGAGGTCGGCGCGCTGTTCTGAAGGAGGAGCGTCGGTGGTGGTGATTCGATGCGGCAGGCTTCTGGAGGTACCCGTGTTCGGTGCATCTCAGAAGACCATTGGACAGTGAGGGCCCTTCGTTCAGCTCGGCGCTGCCAGCGGCGCCGGCGGGCCAATCTTGATCATGATTGCGCCAGTTGGTGGTCGCTGCCGTCCTTTCGGACACAATTGTCTTGACCACGCAGATACCGCCATTTCGTTGGTCGCGACACCTTGGCGTCGCGGGCTTGCTACTGGCGCTGGTCTCCGCGCCGCAATTCGCCGCTGCTGACATGCCCGGGTTGCGGCTGCTGTTTGTAGGCGATGCCGCACCATTCTCGTCTGTCGGATCGGGTGGCATACCAGAAGGATACGCCGTCACATTGTGTGAGCGCATTGCTGATGTGGTCATGCCCGGCGCGCCACCTTCATGGCAAGAGACGTCGATTGCGGACGGGTTGGACCGCCTTGCCCAAGGCGGGGCCGATCTATTGTGCGGGCCAGTGTCGGACACCGTGGCGAGGGAGCGGCACGTGGATTTCTCCAGTCCGATCGCCGTTGGCGGAATTGGCGCTGTGCTACGGCCGGGTGCGCCGCCTTGGCTATTGCGCTTGCTGCGCATTGGCGAAGCTAATTCGGTTCCACCGAGAGCACTTCTCTCCAAGCTGGACTGGCCACGGCGGATTGCTGTGTTGCGCGGCGGCACCGCAGCCAACTGGCTGGAGACGGTGCTCACGCGCGCCGAGGTAGATGTGACGATGGTACCAGTCGCCAATTACGCCGAGGCGGCGCGTAGACTGGTCGAAGGCGATGTCGGCGCCTGGGTTGGCGAATGGGCGGTGTTGTCCCAGCGCGTTAATTCAGACACGCGCCTCGCGGACATGACGCTGATTCCCCGTCCGATCGTCGGCGAGCCGCTTGCGATCGCGGTACGAGCGGATCCCGCGCTGCGTCGCTCCGTGCAGGCAGCGCTGAGCGCAATTCTACGCGGACCGGAGCTTGATGTGATCGCAGTCCGCTGGTTTGGCCAGGCTGCGCGGGCGCAAATGGCGTTGATCCAAAGCGTGACCCCTCCGGCACATCTGTTGCCGTGAAACCACCTAGCCAACGCATCGGCCTGTTCCGCGCGACCATGCTGGTAGCTGGCAACATGATCGGCTCGGGCGTGTTCCTCATGCCGGCGAGCATGGCCCCCAATGGAGGTATCTCGTTGCTTGGTTGGCTGGTAGCTGTGCCCTGCGCGTTGCTGCTCGCCGTTGTCTTTGCACGGCTGGCAACGCGCCGGCCTATGGCGGGAGGGCCATACGCCTGGGCGCGCTGGGGTCTCGGTGACTATTCCGGTTTTTCTTGTAACTCGCTTTATTGGCTGGGCAATGTCATCGGAAATATCGCCATCGCCGTCTCGGTGGTTGGCTATGCCAGCGTCTTCCTTCCCATTCTGGTAGGACCATCGGCCGCAGTAATTGGTACGATCGCCATCATTTGGTTGGCAGTTCTCGTCAACGTAATCGGACCCCGACTGGTCGGCACTATCGAGTCCGCAACCACTTTGCTCGGCCTTCTGCCCATCGTGGGCATCGCCACATTTGGTTGGTGGTGGTTCCAAGGTGATTTGTTTGCCATCAACTGGAATCCGTCGCACCTCACGCCCTTCGCCGCAGTACCCGGCGCGCTGACAATTATGTTCTGGGCGTTCACCGGCGTGGAGAGCGCGGCCGTTGCAACAGGGGTCGTCGAGGATCCGCGCCGTAATGTGCCCCGCGCGACGTTATTGGGTGTTGCCCTGTCCGCATGCGTTTATGTTGGCAGTACTGCGGTTGTTTTTGGGCTGGTGTCTGCGGACCGGCTTGCCGAGTCGCCGGCGCCGTTCGAGACAGCAGTGGCAGCAGCAATCGGCGCTGGTCCTGCGCTAATCATGGCGTTCTGCGCCATGGTAAAGGCTGCTGGTGCGCTCGGTGGCTGGACACTGCTGACAGCCGAATCGGCACGTGCCGCAGCCGAGGACGCATTGTTTGCACGTGTGTTCGCGCGCGTGGACCGACGTGGTGTTCCAGTCGCCGGCCTCATCGTTGTAGGCCTGCTGATGACGGTCATGGAGATGTTCGCACTAGCTCCCTCCCTTGGCGGGCTGTTCGGTCGGCTCGTATCGATGTCGACGCTTCTGATCATTCCCGCCTACCTTTTCTCTGCGATTGCCTTGTCGCTCGATCAGACCGAAAGTGGCGTGATGCGGGTCATAGGCATGATGGCCGCTATCGCCTCGATCTGCGTAGCCGGGGCGGCCAACCTGTCAGACGCACTCGTCGCACTGGTGCTTGTGCTCGCGACCGCGCCGCTGTTCGTGGTGAATCAGCGCTCCACACGAATTTCGGCCCGTCCGGTCGGGTTCGACCGTCGGCCGCCGACGCCATAAGCAATCTGGAACTGTCGCCGTTAGTTATCGCCGAGGGGCATCGCGATTGACCAGGTGCGATTGGGCACGTCGGTATCAACGGCACGGGCGAGGCGGTGGCCCTCGCGCCGTGCCCTGGGGGCTTGCTACCGAACGACGGCGATCTGCTCGCGCCGTAACTGGACGGTCAGTTCGTCGACTGCGGTGCTGATGCGGTTCAGCATCTCGTCGATCTCTTCCT
>DATNEJ010000376.1:0-2567 GCA_035606775.1 Acetobacteraceae bacterium
CCCCGGTCGGATTCATCGAAAAAACCTTCAGGCGTGAAAAGCACCCATCGCTGGCCGTCGGCGTGAACGAACAACGCCGCACGCGGCTCAATGGCAGTGGCGGACAGCCCGTACCAGCGAATCGTTCCATCAAGCAGGGCGGCGACAGCGACAGTGCCCGCCGCATTGACGGTGACCGCCCATGCGGCCGCCGGTGTCTCGACAGCGGCCCGCTCATGCCCATCACGCCCATACAGCCGCAAATGCGTGTCGGTGCCCAACAGCGCACCGGCCCCTCCCGGCAGGATCGCCAGGCTGCGGCTGAATTCGGCGTGGCCCAGCGGAAGCGCTGTTCCGCCAAGTCGCGGGGCGCTGGTATCCTTCCAGGCCGTTGCGCCTGATGCCGCAATCTGCGCCGCAGCCAGCGCCGGATCTGCCGCTGTCACCCGGGCCAGCCGGCCGGAATCCGCTTCGAAACGGAAACGGCCGGCGGCGCTGGTGAATTCGACCGTGGTTCCGTCGCCTGAGACCGCAAGACCTTGGTCGCGTGACGCGCGAAGGTCCGCAAGCGGTGGATCGGGGCGGGCAACGACTGTGCCGTCGCTTCCGATACGGCCCCAGCCGGGATCCTCGGTGGCATAGATGGCGCCGCCTCCCGGCACCGCCCGGATGTCCAGCACCGTGTCGCGTGCCGCCGGCATGTCGGTCGCCGAACCGAGGCCGAAATCGCCCCAGCTTCGGATCACGTTGTCCGCCGAACCGTGCGCATAGCCGCCGGCGAGCAACCGGACGCTACCCTGCGCCGTGGCCGTCCAGGCGACGGCCAGCAGCCCCTCTCCCGTCAATCCCGTCGTATCGGGCGCGAAAATCTGCGCCAGCGAATGGGCTGACAGGACGTCGACGTGCATACGCCCGTGCGTATCCGCATTCTCAAAGGAAACAGCCAGCAGCCCACCATCCGGCGACAGAGCCAATCCCCAAGGCCGCAATCCTGACTCGGGCGCCCGCTCGGCGATCCGTTTTCCGGCTTGGTCGTAAGCGCGCACCTTCCCGTCCGCCGCGGCAGAAAACAGCGCATTGTCTTTGCCGAACACCAGCCGGCGAACCGGGCCGGCATAGTCGCCGTCGGCGGCGATCGGCTTTCCGGTATGCGCGTCCCACTCCCTTACCCCGCCATGCGCCAGCCCGGCGGCAAGCCGGGTTCCGTCAGGCGAGACGGCAAGGTCGTTGATGGGAGACGGGAGCCCTGGCAGACGGCCGATCAGTTGGGCGCGTGTCGCATCGAACAGATAGATGCTGAACGTGCCGTCCCAGGACCCCCCGGTCGCTCCGGCGGCAAACACGCGCCGCCCGTCGGGAGAGAGCGCCACGGCGTAGATTTCACCCTCGTTTTCGGCGCCGATCGGCGGGTGCAGAACTGCGCGTTCTCTTCCGTCCGGAAGGGACCACAGTCGCACCGTCTTGTCGTATCCGGCCGTCGCCAGCAGGTGCCCGGAGGCATCCAGGGCAACCCGAGGCACGGCGCCGACATGACCCACCGCCTCGATCCGCAGGAACGGCGCCTGGGGCGGCGTGCCGGCAGCAGCCTCGGCGAACCAGCCGACTGCCAGCAGAACGGCGAGGACCGCCGACCGCATCAACCCGTCAGCTCGAACCCGGAGGTTTGGGCCTGTTCCGTGACTGCGACGCTCTGCGCGAAATCATCGCGCCGGGCGGCATTGGACCCTGCCAATGTATGCACATTGCTGCTCGCAGCCGATGCGGTGCTTGTCGAGGCAACTGCAACCGAACGGACGCCGGCGCCGGTCAGATCGTCAACCGCTGCGTAGCCGCGCTGACCGCCCGTTGTCTGCACCAGCGCGTAGCCGTTGCGTCCGCCGTTGACGGTGACGTGTTGGCGGGCCGCCAATTGCCCGATATCGGGCGCACTCGCGTCGGGCGTCAGTTTCAGCGCGGCGGCGTGCCGCACCGTGACAGTGTGGGCTGACGGCGGCGCGGGCGGCGGCGCGCTGGGCCCCAGATTCTCCGTTGCCACCATGAACTGCTGCCCGCGGTCCTGGATCTGCTGATTGATCATTCGGGCGAGTTGCTGATCCCCGGCGGCGCGCTGGCGAATGACCGCCATCTGCGCTTCGGCATGAGACCGCTCGAGCTGGCGCGTGTGGTAGGCTTCGCGCACCGCCGCGGCTTGCCGGAACCGGCAATCGACCAACCGGTCATAGGCGACCTGGGTGCGATCAATCTGACCGTTTTCACGGACGAGATCGCCGGACACCCGCGTATACAGCGCTGCCTGATCCATTTGCTGCTGCTGCAAGGCGCTCCAGTACGCAGCGGTCCCGCCGAGGACCGCGCCGGTGCCCGCGCCGACCAGGGCGCCGCGCCAGTCTCCCCCGATCAGGCCGCCGGCAAGCGCGCCGACACCGGCCCCAATGGCGGCGCCGGTCAGGATCTGGGCGCCGAAAAAGTTGCCGGTGGAGTCCAGTGCCACCACCTCCGCATGACATGAATCGCCAGGGTCGTCGTATGCGATCCGCTGCGATTGTGTGGTGAAGGAGCCTTGGGCGCAGCCGCTGAGAATGGTTCCG
>DATNEJ010000384.1:0-11193 GCA_035606775.1 Acetobacteraceae bacterium
GGTTCCTGTTCGTGCCAGGTACCGTCAATCAGCAGGCCCATCGCCGATCCTTATGCTGTCGGTTGGCTGTTGGGCCGCCATCTTGTCCGGCCTGGGATTCGCGGCGATCTCGGTCACCAGCTTGCGCGTCATTGCCTCTCCGAAATTGGCGAAATCGTGGATCTCCAGCACAAAGCTTCCAGGCCCACCGGTCACGTTCTCCCGATAATAGTTCGCCAGCCCGCCGGGTGGCTGGACATGTGCGAAGGTCCACGAAACCGGGTGGTCATTGATGATCGCCAACCCATTGATCGTGACGCCCGCATGCACGGCGTCGTCCCTGGCCGCCATCACGTCCCGGCCGGCGTTGTTGGTGCCGTCGCCGCACACATCGATGACGTGGCGCGGTGTGTTCATGCCACTTTCCGCCAGCATCTGCATGGCATGATCGATGCCGCTGCTGATCGCGGTGCGCCCCCAGTAGGAGCGCGGCGCCGCGGCAAGCCGGTCAACGAACGCCTTCGCGGAGGCACGGCCCCGCACGACGGTCCAATCCAGGACCGTGCGCACTTCGAAGCTGCTTGCGAACTCCACGTAGGCCACGGCAATTGCGCCATAGGTGCCGCCGTGGATCGCATCGAGAACCGACTGATCCATGAAGGCGCGCGTGTAACCGGTCTTCTCCAGGGCAAATTCGCTGTCATCGACGCTGCGGGAAACGTCGGTGACGAGCACGAGGGCGACATCGACGTCTTCGGCCCGCGCCTTTGGGGGTTGCGCGACGAGGGCGAGGGTCAGCCCGAGTGCCAGCCATGCAAGACGAGCCATGACGGGGTTCCTCCACCGGCATCCGAGCCATCATGGTGCCTGTCCGTCAACTGGCGTCAAAAAAACTTTCAGCGCACGAAGCGGGCTACTGGCTCGCCCAGACGATACGATGCAGCCAGGCGATTTCCGTCAAGTCGAAGCTGAAGTCACTGTGCTCGGGATTCAGGCTCTTGAGTTCTACGCGCCGGGCTGACTTGCGAGCGAGCTGCTTCGCCATCACCTCCCCGGCCTGGGTTCGCGCAACAACCCGGTCGCCACGGCGGATGGGCGCCGCGGGCGAGACGATGACCAGATCGCCGTCCCGGTAGACCGGCTCCATCGAATCGCCGCTGATTTCAAGCGCATACGCGTTCTGGTCGCCGATTTCGGGCAGGCTGACCTCATCCCAGCCGCCGCCCACCGGATAGCCGCCATCGTCGAAATAACCGTCACTCCCGGCCTGGGCGAAGCCGATGAGCGGGATACGGCGCGCGACAGCGCGCGTCACCGGATTGGTCAGGGTACGGGCACCGGTCACCAATGCGGTAAATGCCTCCAAACTGGCACCCGTGGCATCCAGCACCTTGGCAATACTTTCCGTGCTCGGCCAGCGCGCCCGGCCATCGGGCATATGCCGTTTGGACGGGTTGAACGTGGTCGCGTCGAGTCCCGACCGCTTGGCAAGGCCGGAGGCCGAGAGTCCGTTTTCCGCGGCGAGCGTGTCCAGCGCCCGCCAGATTTCTTCATGCTTCATCAAAGCGGTTCCTCTCGAACAGCCGTATTTCCTGCCGATCGGGTGACGATGCGGCCGCTGGCCGCGAATCCTGTTGCCGAATCGGGTGCTGGCGTATTGTCCTAGGAATCTGCGCCAATGAAAATAGGAAAATAGCCTAAAGTGCTTGCCATCGTATGCAACCTATGGTTTAATAACGAACCGATTGCACAGCACTTTTTGTAGGTAGCCCATCATGCCGGTCGCTGCACGTCATGACCGCCCCACCACAGGCGGCATTAGTGTTTCGAGCCCTACGACGCGCCCATTCCGCAATGCGGAGGAAGCATGGTTCTGGACCATCGCGGCGCTGACGGCGCGACGGGAGGGGGCAAGGTATACCGCCAATAAAGCATTACTTAGCCGCCCCTGCGAACCCGATGACGTGGTCCGCTGCCTGGATGCGCTGTATCGCCGCCGCCGAATCGATCTCGCGCATGCCCGCGTCTTGCGGATATGGGGAGAGCGTCAGCTCGCTCCCAACCCGGGCATAGCTGCCGAACGGTGCGACTGGAAGTTGTGGCGGGAGGCGCTTGAGAGGCTGGAGTGGCCGTTGCGAATCAAGGGAATTGTTTGCCAATCTTCCGAAATATAGGAAAAAAGTCGTTGACAGGGCACGCGGCGCCAACTAGAACCACTCCCGTCAACGGGTGATCTGCGCCCCGCGACCTCCCTGTCTCCTGTCTCCTCAAAGGGCCTCTGTCCAACCGGACAGAGGCCCTTTTTCGTAAAGGACACTCCCCATGGCCTTCGCCATCCGCAACCTCTCGGTGCTCGCCTACGCCAACGGCTTCACGCTCTGGCACTACAAGGCCGGAAAGGACCGTCTCGAAACGGTCGCCTCCGAAAATTATCTGGCTGCCGCCTCCGATATGCTCTCCGTCGGCGATATGGTCATGGTGACGGCGGCGGACGGCGGGCGCGTCCTGTGCGTGTCGCTGGCGGACGTTGAAACAGTCACAACCGCGCCGCTCGCGTGACCGGTCAGCACGGTGCGTGCTCCGCCATTACCGCCTGGGCATGACGGAAGCGGCCGGCTGCGGTGATTCCAAACCGGCCGTCCTCCCGCAGACGCGCGAGCCCCATTGTCTCAAGCCGCGACAGGCAGGTGCTGTCCTTTTCCGTCGCCGGCCGGCCGATCGCCTCGCACAGATAGAGGCGGTGCAAGGCCGATCGGCAGCAGGTTTCAAGATAGGGCTGATTCCACATGCGGGAGAGAGTCGCGACCTCTCCCGCGATTGGCAAGCTGCATCCTTGGAGCCTGCTCGGCGCAGATAGAAGCACCGACCAGGCTCCGGTTCCATTTCATTCATTCGACGGCGGAGAAAGCCGATTTCATGTACGAAGTGATCGCCTTGTTCAGGCTACTGGTGGAGGTTTGCGCAAGCGCCGGGCCGACGGTCAGACGGACCTTGGCACAGCCGGTGCTGACCGTCTGCCTCATGACTGTCGTCTACGGCGGCATGCATGTTCTGCGTGAGGAGAGCCTGAGCGGCGGGCTGCGTGTGGCATTTCTCGACAGCGAGGCCAGTCGCGATGCGCGCAAACGCGAACTCGAGAACGCCATGATGCAGGCCGAACTGCGGCAGTTCACGAAATCCAACAGACTGATCGAGAAATCCCTGGAAACCCTGCTGGAGCGAGCGGCGGGTGCGGCGCGGGTGCGGCTCGACGTGTTCCATAACGGCGTGATCGGAATCACTGGCAACGGGTTGCTGCGCTACGACGTCACCAACACCGCAGCCGCGCCGGGTCATTCCAGCGGCCCTCTGGTTCACAACCAGCCTTTATCGGACTGGGGCAGCGTGCTGCCCGCCCTGCTGGCCGGCCGATGGCAAATGGTGCGCACGGAGGAATTCAAAAGCGCCTCGGTCCGCGCGCGCTTTGAGGCAATGGGGGCCAGCATCTCCCTGCTCTGCCCGGTCGCCGACGTTCAGGGGAAACTGGCCGGTGCGCTGATCGTCTCCTGGGATGCGGGCAATGCGCCCCCGTCAGGGGTGGAATTGCAGAGCCTCGCAACATCGGTTCAGCACATCGGCGGACAGATCGCCGCGGTCCTGGATTTGCGCGGCGCCTCGGGATGGTCCGGCGGGCGGGCAAGCGGAGACTGAAGTCGCCCACCTCGACATTACCAGCCTTGGGGATTGGGCTCTCTGGCACGGCTTGGTTCCTGGCCCGCTCCTGCCGTCGATGATCCTGCCTTCGCGCTCAGGCGGGTCCTTCCATGGCTGCGCTTCCCGTGAACCGGCGTGCCCGGCATAAGACCTGGGCCGATGTCACCGATTCTTGCCTCTCTTGCCCTTCCGTTGCTGCGCTGCATGGACGCAGAGCGGGCGCACGGGATCGCGCTTTGGGCATTGCAGCGCGGATTGGCGGGGGAGGCGGCGCAACCCGACGATCCGGCTCTCGGCGTGACGGCTTTTGGCCGGCGATTTTCCAACCCCATCGGCCTGGCAGCGGGCTTCGACAAGGATGCACGGGCCGTTGCCGGGCTGATGCGTCTGGGCTTCGGCTTCGTCGAGACCGGAACCGTGACGCCCCGGCCGCAGCCGGGCAACCCAAAGCCGCGCCTGTTTCGCCTGCCGCCCGATCGTGCGGTCATCAATCGCATGGGCTTCAACAATGGCGGGCTGGATGCCTACCGCCGGAACCTCGCTACCTTGTCACGCCGTGTGGTTCCCCTCGGCGCTAATGTGGGCATCAACAAGGAAGGCGCCGAGCCGGAACGGGACTACCCGGCACTCGTGGCCGCGATTGCGCCCTATGCCGATTACGCGGTCATCAACGTCTCCTCCCCCAACACACCCGGGCTGCGCGACCTGCAGAATGAGGCGCAGTTGCGCGGTATTCTGCGCGCCGTATCGACGGTTCCGGATCGTCCCCCTGTCCTGGTGAAGATCGCACCGGACCTGTCCGACGACGGGCTGGCGGGCGTTGTCGAGGTCTGCGCCGCCGGAGGGGTGCAAGGCCTGATCGTCGGCAATACCACTGTCTCCCGCCCCGGCGATCTGCAATCGGCCTATGCGAAAGAGGAAGGCGGCCTTTCGGGGAAACCCTTGTTCTCCCTGTCCACCGCCATGCTCGCCCGGGCCTTTCTCCTGGCACAGGGCCGTCTCACCCTGATCGGCGTGGGCGGCGTGTCCAGTGGCCGTGACGCCCTGACCAAGATCCGCGCCGGTGCGACCCTGGTGCAGATTTATACCGCGTTCGCGTATGAAGGGCCGGCACTGCTCGCCCGCATCAAATCCGAACTGGCTGCCGCCCTGCGCGAGGCGGGCTTTGCCCGCCTGCAAGATGCGGTCGGCTCCGACGCGCAACGATTGTCACAATAGGACCCAATGGAACACCTGTCCGGATTTTCCACCCTTGCCGCGCGGTATGACGGCTTCGTCCTGGATCTGTGGGGCGTCATCCATGATGGGGTGAACGCGTTTCCGCACGCGGTCGATTGCCTGCGCCGGCTGCATGAGGAAGGAAAGCGGACCTTGCTGCTGTCCAACGTGCCGCGGCCGAACGGCGCCGTGCAGGCGATGATGCGCCGGATGGGGATTTCCGACGCGCTCTACACCGACATTCTCACCAGTGGAGAGGCCGTGCGGCACGCCTTGCAGCGCCCGCCCGATCTTTGGTGGGCGGAGCTTGGCCAGCGCGTCTTCCATCTTGGGCCGGAGCGTGACCGGCCGGTGCTGGAAGGGCTGCCGCTGGAACTGGCGGACAGTCCGGCCGCAGCCGATTTCGTTCTCAACACGGGGCCTGACGATCACCGCAATCCCAGCGACATGGCCGAATTCGAACCGGTCTTGCAGGACTGTGCGCGCTACCGCCTGAAGATGGTCTGCGGCAATCCGGATCTGGAGGTGATCCGCGGTGGCGTAAGGGTGCTTTGCGCGGGCGCGCTTGCCGTCCGCTATCGGGAGTTGGGCGGTGACGTGCGCTCACTGGGGAAGCCTGATCCGGCCATCTATCAGCCGGTGCTGGAGCGCCTGGGGCTTCCGCCGGATCGCGTGCTTGCGGTCGGGGATTCGCTGCGCACCGATATTGCCGGCGCGGCCGCCGTGGACCTGGCTTCCTGCTGGGTGCTCGATGGCATCCACCGCGCCGAGGTGATGGATGATGCCGGCGGTTTCGACACCGCGAAGGCGCAGGCGGAAGCCGATGCCGCCGGCCTGGCCCCGGTCGCAACGCTTCCCCGGTTCGCCTGGTAGCAGCGCCTCTCCGGCTTTCGGTCGGTGGCTGGCGCGTGATCGTCCAGGCGGAATCGCCGGAGATGTGGAACCACGCGAACAAACAAAAATTTAGAGCCTGTTCGATGCTTCTATCTGCATCGAACGGCTCTAATGGGACAGAAATACCGGAACGGTCATCTCGGCGAGAAGCGTCCGGGTTACGCCGCCGAACACCAGCTCTCGCGCGCGCGAATGGCCGTACCCGCCCGCGACGATCAGGTCTGCGCCAACGTCGGAGGCAAAGGACAGAAGCGTCTCTCCGTCCGCGATCCCCTCCGCAACGGTGTGCGCGGCTTCAGCGCGAACGCCGTGGCGGGCGAGATGCAAGGCGATGTCGGCCGAGACGCGCTCTCCATGACCGGTGGCGCCCTGCCGGGGGTTGATCGCCAGGATCGTAACCGCCTTGGCCTTTTTCAGCAGCGGCAGCGCATCATTGACCGCCCGCGTCGCCTCACGGCCGGCATTCCAGGCGACCAGGATGCGCTCGCCGATCTGCGGAAACTCGCCGGCAAACGGAATGGCCAAGACCGGGCGGCCTGACGACATCAGCGTGGTGGTGATGATGGCGTCGTGACTCGCGCCGCGTGCGGGAAGCTCGGGATCCGTCTGGCCAACGATCGTCAGGTCGGCATAGCGCGCATTCACGGCGAGTATCGTTGGCGGATCGCCTTCAATCAGCCGCCACTCGCCTTGCAGACCTTCCCGTTGCAGCAGCTCACGGAATGACGTTTCCACCGGGCCCATCTCGGCCACCGCGCGCTCCTTGATCCGGTCCACGACCTGCGCCGGCGCCAGGCCGGCGAGCGGCATCACCGAGCCGTAGAAATACTCGGCGTTCGGCATTTCGATAATGCCGACGGCGGTCAGGTGAGCATCGTGCTGGCGCGCCAGACCGACGGCAGCGGCCAGCCTGGTCTTGGTCCGAGGACCGGCGTCAACGTGGACGAGAATATCCTTGAATGTCATGGCACCTTCCCCGATTGCATTCTTCGACAGGGCCTGCCCGGGTCGCGCGCAACGCGGCACGTGTGCCGGACGCATGCCACGACTCTGCTCTACTCGGGCGTTGGATTGAACAGGCAACCCATGCGGTTGCCGGATCGTGAACGGTGCGCGCGGCAGTCTGTCCCGATCAAAAGGCGCCCGCTCCAGGCGGATGTGGCTGTTCCTCCCATCCCGGGTTCAGCGGCGGCAGGATCGATCGGACAGGTGCCGTGCGTCGCTTGCCACGGGATGCGGAAACTGCCCGCAGCAAGCGCGTGCCATCGGCCGCGGTCCAGGATGTGCTTTTACCGAACAGATGGCGTTCAAGGTCCCTGATCGCATCATCAAGCGCCGGCTCGTGGGCACCGGCGGGCCGCGTGGCGTTCCACGCCTGCCATGCGCGGTAGACGGCGGCGGGGTCCGCGCGCCGGCACTCTCGGCGCAGTGTCTTGAAGGCAGCCCGCTCCGCCTGTTCGCGGCCGGCGCGCCACCTTGCCCACCGCTCGGCGATTCCGCAGCGGACGATGACACCAAGCCCAACGAAAATAATCGCAGCGATTGCGGCACCGGCAACAGCGGCACGCCGCAGCGGGCTGTGAGACGGCGGTGGCGAGGCGGCCGTGACCTCCAGCGTGCGTGCCGGGACGATCAGGCTGCGCGCCACGCCGCTGCTTTGGTCCCACCAGGGTTGCGAGATACCCGGGATCAGGAAGCTGCCTGCGCGCTCGATCAGGTATGTGGCGCGATCGGTGCGGATCCCCGTTACTTCGCCCCGCTCGATCCGGTCCTGAATGTCGGGCGGGTCCACATACACACGAATTCCGTCGGGCGCGGTGAAAGCCAGGTTCGCCAACGCCAGCCCCGGCACGCCGGCAGCCGTTCGTGTCACGCGTCTGGTCAGGACGTCGCCGACGTGCAGTGTCTTGACGCCGGCCGACTGCCATTCCTCATGCAGCGCGACATTGCGGGATACGACGATCGGCCCGGATGGATTGAGACCTGGCGGCGCAACCGCCGGAATGGAAAGTCCGGCCCCCTGGCGGGTTTCGGTCACATCGCCGGCCTTGTCGAGCAGCGTGACGGCGACCGGCGGCACCGTGAGCACGCCGGCACGGCGCGGATAGATGTCGAACTCGATGCGCTGGCCAACATAATTCGCACTATCGGTCCGTTCCGAGATCGTCGTCGCCTGGCTTTCGAAGCGGAACACCTGCGCGCCGTCCACCCGCGGTGCCGTCACGCGCGGCGGGTGTGGCATTTCGCCGGGGAGCAGTACGTCAACAAGCAGCCTCACCTGTTGCCCCAGCATCACTCTCCCGGACGGATCGAGAGAGGTTTTCACGACGACGTCCTGCGCCGAGGCCGAAACTGCCCAAAACAGCATGCATGCCTGAATCGCAATGGCCCGGATCACGGCTTGCTGTCCGGTTTCGCGGCCTGCTGAAGCTGATAGGCGAAGCGCGCGCGCAGGAAATCGGCAGGTTTGGTCTGCACCCGGCGAAGCCAAAGCGCGCGGATCGCCTCATCGCTCATCACATCGGGCCTCGGGGCATCCGGGTTGGCAGCCTGTTCGTTCCGGTCGCGGTCGCGCCGGTAGACTTCGTCCCGCTGCTTTTCCTCGGGATCGGCTTCCTGGCCCGGCTGATGCGCGACGCGTGCGGCGCGCACTTCGGCGATCGCGCGGTTCGCCGTTGCATCGGCCCAGCCGGGGCGCTGCGCCAGGGCCTGGTCATATTGGGCGATTGCCTCGGCGTACTGGCCGAGCATCACCAGGGCGTTGCCGCGGTTATAGGCTGCGTCCGGGCCACTGGCGTTGGCGAAGCTCTGCGCCGCTTCCTTGAACCGCCCCGCCCGCATCAATGCGACGCCGCGCCAGGCCGGATCGGAGAACGCCGCACTGGCCCGGTCGAACTGTCCATGCCGCAACAGCCAGGCACCGCGTTGATCGGCGGTCGCCCAAAGCGCGGGCCAACCCATCCGCCATGCACCGCCGGCAAGCACAAGCACAGCAAGGGTTATGACCGCGACGATTCCTGGCGGAAGCCAATGAACCCTCAGCCAGGTGGCGTTGCGCCTCATCCGAGCACCACCCAGCCACGGCGGAACCAGAGCAGCACGGCGAGTGCCAGCAGCGGTACCAGATACCAGCCCGCATCGCGCCACCGTTCCGTCTCGCCCGGCCGCGTGACCGTGCTGCGAGAGGCCAGTGCGCGACGGGCCAGCGCGTCGACGTCGCTGGTATCGATGCGTGCCTGCATGAGATCGGCACCGAGAGCGGAGGCCGCCTCCCGCAAACCTGAACCGGGTTCCCGCGCCGGCGGCAGCATTGCGAGAATGGCAATCGGCAAACCCGAACCGATCGCTTGCAGCCGGCCCGCGAGTCCGGCATTTGCCTCGTCAGCCAGAACCAGCACGGACCCGCCTTCGCCGCCATCGGCAAGCACGCGCCGGGCGAGCATCAGTGCATCCGGCAGAGCGTCGCCCTGCTTCGGCATCACAGCGGGGGCCAGTGCCTCCGCCATGCTTCGCACGACCGTCGGATCGCGCGTCGGCGGCAGCACGAGATGCGCCGATCCCGCATAGGCGATGAGGCCGACCGGCTCGTCCGGGTTCCGTGCCAGCAGATCGGTGATCTTTTCGGCGGCGCGGGTCAGCCGGGTGGGCGGCAGATCGGGAGTCTGCATGGAGGGCGTGACGCGCAGCACCAGCATCAGCGGTGGCGCGTCGGCAGCGAACGGTGAAGGCTCACGCTGCCAGGTCGGTCCGGCGACGGCGAGCGCGCCGAACACCCAGGCGGCAAGCACCGCGTCATTCGGCCGCAGCCAGGTGCTGACCGGCGCGCCCACCTGGAAATGCCGCAGCAGCGTGGGATCGATCACCCGCCGCCAACGCCGGGCGTTATCGGCCTGTCGGCGGAAGACCCACCACAACACGATGGCCGGCAGCAAGGCCAGCAACCAGCAGGGACGCAGGAAGTGGAACGCGCTCACGTGACCGGTTCCGCGGCATGCTGGCGCTGCCGGAACAGCCGCCAAAGAAAGCGGCACGCCTGGACGCCCAATGTCAGCACCAGCATGGCAGCGAGCGGCCACCAGAACAGATCGGTGCGCGGGCGCGCCGTGACGGTGTCGACCTGGTGCGACTCGATCCCGTCAAGCCGCTGGTAGATTTCCGCCAGGCCGGCACGATCCATGGCGCGGAAGAAGCCGCCGCCGGTCGCCTCGGCGACATCGCGCAGTGCGGCTTCATCGAGCTTGTCCTCGCCCACCGCCGCCGGATCGCCAATCGCGACCGTGTCGATGGTGATGCCGCGATCATGCGCGACGCGGGCGGCCTCGGCTGGAGGCACCTGGCTCGCCGTGTCGTTGCCGTCGGTGAGCGCGATCATGGTCTTGTGTTTCATCGCACTGTTCTTGAACAGCGTGATGCCAAGCCCGATTGCGTCGCCGAACGCGGTGCGCGGGCCCGCCATGCCGGCTTGCATTTCCGCCATCAGGCGCCGGCAAAGAGCGAGGTCGGTGGTGAACGGCACCAGCACGAAGGGTGCGCTGCCGAACACGACGATACCCACGCGGTCGCCCTTGCGACGAGCGAGGAAATCGTCAAGCACGGATTTTACTGCTGCGACCCGATCCACCGTCTGTCCCGACGGGTCGGTGAAGTCGCGTGCGTCCATCGACGCGGAGAGATCGACAAGGAGCAGCAGGTCCCGTGTGGGCCGATCGTGGTGCAGCGGCGGCTCGATGCGCTGCGGTCGCGTCAGCGCCAGCACGGCAAGCAGCCAGCACAGGACCAGCACGATCATGCGCCGGCCGGGGCGCCGGGCAGTGATGCCGCCGGCCTTTGGCGTTGCCCCGGTGATTCGAACGAGGAGGTGAAGAACGGCACACGTATGCCGGCCTCGGCCTGTTCGTAGGGCGGCAGCAACAAGTAGACCAGCAGCGGCGCGGGTAGCAGCAGGGCGAGCCAGGGATGCGCGAGCGTGATCATGGTAGCGCGCTTCCGCGCTTGTGGCGGCGGATCCACGCCTGCGCGCCCGCAAGAACGGCGCCTGCCTGGGATGCATTGAGTGGGTGCGATGGGTTGACCGCCGCGCGGCCAAGAACGGCTGAAGTCTCCACCGCCAGTCCACCGGTGCGGGCGAGGAACTCGGACCAGGCTGTACCGGTCAGCCCGGCCACGCTCTCCCGCGGATAGGCGGCGAGGGCGGCGCGCTTGAGGATTTCGGCAACCTGCGAGGCGAGCATCTCCGGAGGCGCGGCCGCCAATTCACGAAGGCTACGGAGCGCCGCGCGGCGATAGGCGTTGCGCCGGTATCGCCGAACGCCGTCCGCGAGCAGCAACAGGACGATGGCGAGCAAACAAGCCGCGACGACCCACCAGCCGAACTGAAGCGGCCACCACGCGATCGGCGCCGGCAAGGCG
>DATNEJ010000387.1:0-14699 GCA_035606775.1 Acetobacteraceae bacterium
GAGTCCCAGTCGGCCCGCCGGATGCAATGGGCGAAGGCCTGGACCTGGAAGTAATCCTCCACATCCACCGTCATGGCGTTGCGGATCGGTGTGCTCATCGCGACGCCTCAGTTGTACCGAGCAGATCGAGCACGCGGCGGAACATGCGTTCCTGGCGGGCGGCCATGTGCTCCAGCGACTCGATGCGGCGCATCAGGTCATCCTGCGCGGCCGCAGCGGTGTCGGCGAACCCGAGTGAGGGCGCCAGGCCCGCGCCGAGGTCCTGGTCGAGTTCAGCCGCGGTGGTGTCTACCATGGCGCCGCTGACGGTGTGCGCTTCCTCGATCGAGCCGTACAGCAGCACGCGTGAACAGAGCGTGTTGATGCGTCGCGGGATCCCGCCGGTGTGGCGATGCACCGCGGCGAACGCCTCCTCCTCCCAATGCGGGTTGCCTTCCCAGCCCACCATCTTCAGCCGGTGCTCGATATAAAGCCGGGTCTCCGCTTCCGAGAGCGGCCCAAGGTGGTAGGAGGCGAGCACGCGCTGGCGAAGCTGTTCGACGTCCCGGCTGGCCAGGATCGGCCGGAACTGCGGCTGCCCCAGCAGGATCGTCTGCACGGAAGCGCGACCGTCCACGGTGATATTGGACAGCATCCGCAGTTCCTCCAGCGCGGCGAGCGAGAGGTTCTGCACCTCGTCCACCACCAGCAGGCAGCGGCGGCCGGCACGCCGCTGGTCGCGGACCATGTGTTCGAACCGGCGCAGCAACGTGGCCTTGTCGGTGCCGGGCGTTTCGCCCAGGCCGAAATTCGCCATCGCCAGCCGCAGCAGGTCGTCACCCGAGACCTGGGTCGTGACGACGCGAGCAATGACATAGGTATTGCGGTCGAGTTGCGACCAGAGCTGCTCGACCAGCGTGGTCTTGCCGGCACCGACCTCCCCGGTGATGACGATGAACCCTTCTTCCTGCGCCAGGCCGTAAACCAAGTGCGATATGGCCCGGCTGTGCCCGGTTGACCCGAAGAAGAAACGGGTGTCCGGGGTCAGCAGGAACGGTATGCCGGATAGCCTGTAGAATTTGTCGTACACGGGGCCTGTTCAGAATTGCTTGGACACACCGATGAGGAAAAGGTTCTGGTAGAGGTTCAGGTTCGGATCGGGCGAGTTCCTGTCGTAGAAGGCATAGCGCACTGTGCCGGACAAAGTATCGCTGAATATGTATTGCAGGGCGGTGCTGGCGGCGATCGAATGGGTATTTCCGCCCGGCGTGCCGTTGATCGGCGTCTGCACGCTGTAGGAAACGATGGCGCTGAAGCTCAGATCCGGCCGAAGCTGCCTGACCCATTGCAGCGACGCAGTCTTGGCCGCAGTGGACCCGTTGTTCAGCGTGCCTCCCCCGACGCCCGTCTGTGTGGACCAGACAAAGGCGAGATTGAACTGGTCCCGGTCAAGCGTGGTCGTCACGCCGGCATTCAGCGTGTTGAAGCGGAACAGGCCGGGCTGCACACCCAAGGCATTGTTGGCAGCAAAAAGCTGGCCGCCGGTCTGCGCGTTCACCAGGGCGCCGTTGCCGTTAACGGCGCCGCTGTTCAATTGATTCCGCAGATTCTCGAGCTGCGTGCCCAGCGTGTTGCTGTAGCTGAGGCTGAGAAAGGTGCGCGCGGTGAGAGCGTAGTGCGCGTCGGCGGAGAATGCCGTGTCGCCCTGCTGATGGCCGTAGCTGAGGGTGATCGCGCTGTCCGGATTCGGCGCGAAGGTGCCGCCGATGCTCCAGGTCCCGTCGTTGATGTCCTGAAAGCTCCCGCCGGTGTAGTGGATGCGCTCATAGCCGGCAGAGACAAAGATGGTGATTGCGTGTGTGACGGCGTAGCTGAGCTGGTCCGAGATGGTGTTGCGGGTCGTGGTCGTGTTGGTGTTGCCGATATTGCCGCTTGTCGTGCCGCTCCCTTGCAATAGATCGACATCGAATGCGTTCTGGAACCGCCCGAGGAAATCGTCGCTGACGTAGTGGGCGATCTCCTCATTGCTGAGGAAGGTCTGGCCGTTGGCGCCGCCGGTTGGAAACGGCGCGGTGGCGAAGCCCGAGACAGTGTCGTAATGGGACACGTTCAGCGAATAGCCCAGCTTGCCAGACCCATAATTGCCGAACCGGCTGAGCAGATAGGGTGAAATACCGAAGCTGCTGGTCTGCACCTGGTTCTGCCGCGTCAGGCCCAGGCCGCTCGGCCCCGTGCCGGTCAGGTTGCCGATGGACGCGGGACCCGCGCCAGCCACACCAAGCCCGCCCAGCCCGCCGATCCCGCCATTCGCCGCCTGCACCCCCGCCAGCGCGCGGGTATCGATATAGAACAGGTCCGGAACTATGGTGAACAGCCCGGTGGCATTCAGCTGATGGCTGAGCGTGTTTTCCGACCCGGTACGCGCATAGAGCGACAGCGTCGGTGCGTAATCCATGCGGAACTGGACGCGCGCGGTATCGCCGACCACTGCAAGGGACGGGCTGGCATAAGTGACGAAGTCCCAGCGCCGCGGGTGGTTCACCTGCAGCACGTTGTCTGTGAACATTTCCTGCAAGTTCAGGCTTGGCAGGACGATCCACCCACCCGCTTCGGTCGGGGTCAGCCCGTTCGCGAGCTGCAACTGGTGCCGCAGATCCTGCAAGTCCGGCGCGGCGAGTTCGGTGCCCGCCGGCACAAGCCCCTGGTTGGATGGATCGATCAGCGGGAATGCGGCGGCGATTCCGGCGCTGGCCAGCCACAGCGCCGCTGCCGCACTGGATCGGCGCAGGACAATTCGATACGGCGCTGTGTCGCCTGTCATGTCCCGACGGAACGACGCCCGCTCAGGACGAGTAGTAGGAAGAATAGGCGCCGAACGTGTAGCGCGACGAAATCTGCTGCTTGTTCAGGACCAGGGTGATCGTCGGGCATGCCTGGATCAGGTCGAGCGAGGCTTCAACTTCATCGCGCTGCGTGCGATCGGCTTCCACGACAAACAGGATCTGCCCGACCACCGGCGCGAGCACGGCGGGGTCGCTGGTGGATAGGCAGGGCGGTGCGTCGAGGATCAGCAGCCGGTCCGCATAGCGGCGTCCCAGGCTTTGGATAAGGCGGGTCATCTCCTTGGTGGAGAAAAGCTCGGCGCTGCGTTCCCGCTCCCGTCCCACCGGCAGGATCGACAGGCGCTCGATCGGCGTTTTGACGATCAGCGGCGCCGGGTCGAGCTTCGGATTGGCGACGAGGTCCAGCAGGCCGCGCGCTTCGGCCAGGCCCAGCGCGTAGCAGAAGGAATCGCGCTTCGAGTCCGCATCGACCAGCAGCACATGGTGATCGCCCTGGCGGGCGATGCTGCCGGCGAGGTTGACGGAGGTGAAGCTCTTGCCTTCGCCCGGCCGCGCGCTGGTGACCATCAGCAGGTTGGAGAACCCCGGTTCCGCCCCCGGGCCGAAGGCGGCACGCAGGATTTGCCGCTGTACGAGTCGGAATTCCTCGGAAATGCGGCTTCGCGTGCGCGACCAATCGACCATGCCGCCGCGTTCCAGCGCGATGGCATCGACCGACGACGCGCCCTGCACAAGGTCCGCCGGTGCCGCGGTACCGTTCAGCCCGCTGTCCCTCGGCGTGCTGGATGGCAGCGGCAGGGGAATGGCAGGCCGCGGCACGTCCGCGATGGCGGCGGCCGAACCCGCGTCGTATGGCGTGACGACAGCGGCTGTGGCGACGGGCGACACCGCGCCCGGCTCCAACAGGTGCGCCGCGGATTCGTCGAGCGCCCCCGACCGCAACAGCTTTTCCGCCGCACGTTCGACGAGATGCGATGTCCTGGGCTTCAGCATGGTGCTCTCAGCATCGGTATGTCGCGCTCAAATCAAGGCGGTGGAACGAAGGATATGAACCATCAGCCCGCCATAGACGAAGATCAGCACAGCGACTGCCGCGCCGAAGCGCATCACCGTCATCATCCGCTGGCGCAGCGGCAGCAGCCCCATCACCGAGATGCCGCCGAGGACCGGCAGCCCAAGGGCGCGCAGATCGTCAACGCTGGAGAAGGAGCGGTCGAGCTGACCGAACAGCAGGGTCATGCCCGCCCCGGCGGCAATGCCGCCGAGCAGCACACCGGTGATCAGCAGCAGACGGTTCGGCGCGGCGGGCAGGCGCGGGACCTCCGGCGGGTCAATGATCTGCAGCTTCACCTTGTCCGCCTGCGTGTCCGCGGCCTGGGCGATATTCGCGGATTGCAGGCGGCCCAGAAGTTCCTCGTAGTTCTTGCGCAGCACGGCATAGTCGCGGTCCATATTCTGGTATTCCGCGATCAGGCCCGGCTGTTCGCGCTGAATCTTCTCCAGCCGGTCACGGTAGCGCACTGCTTCGTCGCGCTGCCGCTGCAAGGAAACCACCTGAGTATCGGCTTCGATGAGCTTGACCTTGAGTTGGTCGTAGATCGGGTTGGGCACCGAACGCTGGGGCGAATTCTTGGCTGTCGCGGCCGCCGGCGAGCCCGTGGAAGGATGCGCGGCGGCGGGCACGGCCGGTTCGGGCGGCGCCTTCTTCAACACCTCGATCAGCTTCTTCTGGGCAATGACGTCGGGGTGCTGCTCGGTGTCCTTCAACAGCAGCAGCCTGAGCTGATCCTCGGCTTCCTGCAGCTTGGTCTTGCCCGATGCAGTCAATGCCCCCGCGCCGGACTCGACGACCAGCATGGCCGGGGTGTTTTCGACTTCCTGCTTCAGCGCGTCGCGGCTGATCAGCGCGTCCTGCAATCTGCCGTCCAGTAGGGCGGCCTGCTGGCGGGCGCCTTCCAGAGCCGGGACATTGGGGCTGGCATCGTTGGGGAGGACGTCGATATACCGCGCGCGGAAATCGGCGCGCCGCTTTTCGGCCGCCCGCAACTGCTGCTCATAGGACTGGATCTGCCGCTCCAGGAACCGGCGCGCATTCTCCATGTCGGTGCGGTTGCTGCCGGTGGCGCTTTCCACGAAGATCGTCAGCAGGGTCTGCACCACGTCATGCGCGAGCTTTGGGCTTTTGTCGCGATAGGAGATGGTGAACAGGTTCTTGGTCTGCGGCACGACCTTGATTTCGTTGCCCAGCCGCGTCAGCAGCCGTTCCCGGTCGGAGGCGCTGTTGAGCGTCAGGTCGAGGTCCGTCTTGGAGACCAGCTTTTCCAGGTTGGGGCGGCTGAGCAGCGTGCGCTGCAGGATTTCCAGTTGGGTGGTGGGTGCCGAATCCGCGGCGATGCCGCGCAAGAGCGGGGTCAGGATGGCGTCGGCATCGACGAAAAGCCGAGCGCTGGACTGATACTGATTGGGGATCAGGTAGACCCCGACCCAGCCGATCCCGCACACCAGCCAGGCGACGATGACGCCCAGCCAGCGCCGCCGCCAGGCCGCGCGCAGGTACTGGGTGAGCATGATGCGTACCGAATCCATGGCGGGAAGACCCTTCAGAACCAGGATTGCGGAATGATGAGCGTGTCCCCAGGTGCCATTTCGATGTTCTGACTGATATCGCCGTCCTTGATCAGGTCGCTCAGGTGGACCCGGATCGATTGCTGCTTGCCCTTAGCATCGATACGGACGATTACCGCGCGGTTACCTGCGGCGTATTTTGTCAGTCCCTTGGTCGCGATCATGACGTCGAGCAGCGTCATATGCTCCCGATAGGGGATCGCGATCGGATCGGTCGCTTCGCCGATCACCCGCACTTGGCGGTCGGGCGGTCCGACGAAGCCGCGGACGATGACGGTGACGTTCGGGTCCTGGATGTACTTGGAGAGCCGCTTTTCGATTTCCCGGCCGAGCTGGGTTGGGGTCTTGCCGGCGGCGACGATGTCCTCGATCAGCGGGGTGGAGATGCGTCCATCGGGGCGCACCGCAACCCCGGCCTCACTGAGGTCGGGATTGCGATAGACGAAAATGCTCAACTGATCGCCCGACCCGATCACGTAGTCTTCGCTCGGCTTGTTGTCGGGCTTGGCGAGGCTGGCGGCTGACACCGTGGTGCCTGCGTTGTTGCTGTCACAGGCGGCGAGCGGGAGGGCAAGCGCCATGGCGGTCAGAAAAGCGCGCCGGGTACGAATCACGTCAACCTCGGAATAATGGCTACTCTTATGCGATCGGCATCTGGTAGGCGCGGAAGGAATCGAACCCCCTCCTCTGCCATGTAAAGGCAGCGCTCTGCCAATGAGCTACACGCCTCCATCCTGGCTTCCGCGCTGGGCCGTCGGGCTCAACCCGTAACGGGGAGGTGGCGGCCGCTCTCCGGTATGTGACCGGTCTTTATCATTCCGGCCGGTCCGTTTCAACCAAGAGATCGTCTCGTGGCCGGATTTCGGAATTGTTTTTTTTATGGCGCCTCGACCCGGATTGTGATACCTGGAGGACATATTCGATATCGTAAAGTTTTTCGGAAGCCAGGGGTGCTCCCTGGCCTGAACCCATGTGTTTGTTGACGTTGCAGAAAATTGGAGATTTTTTCCATATCCAAATGTTGGGAATGAACATTGACCCGAACTGGCAACACATATTATTTTCTGGACGGACCTGTACGTCGCGGGGGACGGTCGAGCCACCTTCACGCCGAACGGTGTCAACGTGGATCGTAACGCGTCCATAGCGATCGGCGAATGGCCGTCGCCCGGCACGCTGAGGTCACTCGGGAGGGGGAGGCGGATGTCGCGTATCGTGGCACAATATGTGCCTATTGAGATCGCCCTTCTCGGCCTGTTCGAGCTGATTCTGTCCTTCGCGCTGATCTACGCCATGCTGAGCGCCCCCGGCGGCCTTGGAGCATTTGCCCTCGCACCCCCGAAATTGTCGCATGGCGGCATTAATATCGCTGCCCTCCTTGCGCTCACCATCGCCGGCACCGCGGCAACCATCGGCCTCTATCGTCCCGCAGTCTGCGTCGATGGCCGCCGCCTGCTGATCAGCGCGACGGTCACCGGTATCGTCGCGTTCCCGGCGGTGCTGCTGGTGTGCGGCGGCCTGCATGTCGTCCTCAGCGGCCATGCCGTCGCCTGGCTCAGCCAGGTCATCGCCACATGGCTGCTGGGGATCCTGATCGTCCGACTGGTGTTCAGCGGACTGGTGGGACGCCGCCGCCTAGCGCGCCGCCTTCTTATTATAGGTACGCAAGAACGCGCCGACCGGCTGCTGTCGTTGCTGCGCGGCCGCGGCAGCCAGTTGTTCGAGCCCGTCATCATGCCGGCCGGCCCCGCGCCGCTGACTTTCGACACGCTGCATGGCCAGAACATCTGGGGCGTCGTGGTCGCCGGCAATGCGGCAACGTCTCCCGACGATCCATCGCCGCAGGGCTTGTTGCTGGACAGCAAGCTGCGCGGCATCCGGGTGTTCAGCGCCACGGGTTTTCAGGAACGCCACCTCGGCCGCATCGACCTCGATGCCATCACCGAATCCTGGCTGCTGTTCGCCGACGGGTTTCGCAACGGGTATGTGTCGAATGCCGTCAAGCGGGTCTTCGATATCTGCTCGAGCCTGCTGCTTCTGCTGCTCACCTTGCCGCTGATGGCGGTCACCGCGCTGGCCATCAAGATCGATTCGCGAGGGCCGGTGTTCTACGGCCAGCAGCGCGCCGGCCTGCATGGCAGGCCGTTCACCCTGTTCAAGTTCCGCAGCATGGCGGTGGATGCCGAAGCCGGCGGCAAGCCGCGCTGGGCACAGAAGCACGACCCCAGGATCACCCGCGTCGGCAGCGTCATCCGCTCCATGCGGATCGATGAGCTGCCGCAGTTGCTGAACGTGCTGCGCGGTGAAATGAGCATGATCGGACCCCGGCCGGAGCGGCCGCATTTCGTCGAGCAACTCGCCAAGGTCATTCCGTTCTACAACGAACGCAGCTACGCCAAGCCGGGCGTCACCGGCTGGGCGCAGGTGAACTTCCCTTATGGCGCGTCCGTGGAGGATGCGCGAGAAAAACTCGCATACGATCTCTATTACGCGAAAAATCGAAGCTTTTTCCTTGATCTCCTGATAATGGCAGCCACCGTGCGCGTCGTGCTGTTCCGCGAGGGCGCGCGCTGACCCTCCGCCTGCCGCCGGCCGGCTTTTCATTCGCACCGGCAACGATCATATTGTTTCGCGGGACGTTGCAGTTCGGCACATGCCATGGACCGGTGGAACGTCATGCCGCATGACCAAAGCCGCGACGGAGGACGCAGCCACTCCATGATGCACATCCCAGGGACGGTCCGCCTCGTGGTGTACAGCAGGTGATGTTCAGTGCCCCGGCCACCGCGGTCCTGCATGGTGGCTGCGCCGTGCTCTATGGCCTGCTCGCCACGCTGATCCTGCTGCGGCGCTCCAGAAGCAGAACGGGCCTGTGGCTGGCCCTCGCCTGCCTCTCGACCGCTGTCTGGGCAGGCGCCGTCGCGATCTATTGGCGCCTGCCTTATCTCGGTGTGGCCGGGTGGCTGGAACTTGCCCATTCGGCGGTGTGGTACGGATTCATCCTCCATCTCTACCGCCGGTCCGTCACCGCACATCGCCAACTGGTCCAGGCATTCACCACGATGGGGCTGCTGGCCCTGCTGCTCGTCGGCGGGCTGCCGTTGAGCGATGCCTTGTTCGGCGAGCCCGCCGCATCGTCCTGGTCGCTCGGTATCGCGGTCCGGCTTGGCATCGCGGTGTGCAATATCCTCCTGCTCGAGAATCTCTACTTCAACACCCCGCCGGAAGTCCGCTGGCACATCAACCTGCTCTGTGTCGCGCTGGGCTGCCTGTTCCTGTACGACGTCGTACTCTACTCGGACTCCGTGCTGTTCCGCCGGCTCTCCGGCCCGCTGCTGGAGGGCAGGGCGATAGTAACCGCCACGGCGGCACCGCTGATCGCCCTGGCCGCGGCGCGTAACCGGGAATGGAAGATCGACATCCACGTCTCGCGCGATGTGGTGTTCCACAGCTTCACGCTGATACTGAGCGGGCTTTTCCTGGTCGGGCTGGCGGTGACCGGAGAGGTGTTCCGCCGGGGCGGCGCGCAATGGGGCTACGTGGCCGAGGTCTCCTTGATCTTTGCCGGCCTCATGTCGGTGGCGGTGCTGCTGACCTCCGGTTCCATGCGCTCACGCATCCGGTCGGTCCTGGTCGATCATTTCTTCAGCCACCGCTACGACTACCGCCGGGAATGGATGCGGTGCATCGATATTCTCACCGCCCCCGAAGCGCATGTCGGCCTGCACAAGCGGGCGATCCGCGCGGCGGCCGAAGTGGTGGACAGCCCAGCGGGTGTCCTGTTCGTCCGCGCGCCGGAGGATGTGGCGTTCCAGTGGGCCGGGTCCTGGAACATGCCCGCCGTCACCATGCCGATCCCGCCCGGCCATCCGCTGGTGCCGGCGTTCCGTGACGGTGACTGGGTCGTCGTGCTGGACGAGATGACGGAGGCCAGGGATTGGTTTGAGGAACTGCCGCGCGCCTGGCTGGCCGTGCCGCTGAACCATTTCGGCACGCTGATCGGCTTCGTGGTGCTTGCCCGCTCCCGCGCGCACTTCAAGCTGGACCGCGAAGCATTCGACCTGCTACGGGTGGTGGGCCGTGAAGTGGCAAGCCGGGTTGCCGAACAGCGGGCGGCGCGGGTCCTGGCGCAGACCAGGCAATTACGCGAATACAGCCAGCGATTTGCATTTGTCATCCATGATATCAAGAACGTTTCCGGGCAGCTTTCGATGCTGCTGACCAACGCCGAGGTCCACGCCGATAATCCGGACTTCCAGCGTGACATGCTTGGGACCGTGCGTGCCTCCGTGGCGAAGATCACCCGCCTACTGGCGCGGTTGCAGGCAGACCGCCAGGAACGCACGCATGCGCTGATCACCCCGGCGGAGCGCCTGCGGGAAATTGCCGATGCCTGCCGGATCAGCAGCGGCGCGGCGATCACGCTTGAGGACGACGGCACGGCGGGTGGTGTTGCCATCGATCCGGAAGCATTCGACGCGGTGGCGACTCACCTTCTGAACAACGCCGTGGAGGCGTCCGCGCCAGGTGAACCCGTCCGGCTGCGGCTTCGTCAGGAAGGGCTGAATGTCGTCATCGATATTGTCGACACGGGTCCGGGCATGACCCCCGAATTCATTCGCGATGAGCTGTTCCGTCCGTTCGCCACCACCAAGGGCGGCGGACATGGGATCGGCGCTTACCAGTCGCGTGAGTTGCTTCGTGACGCGGGGGGCGACCTTCTGGTACTAAGCCGTAAGGGTGAAGGGACGACGATGCGACTGCTGCTGCCGTCGGCGATCGGCGCCTCCTCCGACGTCTCAACCGTGCCGGCCTGATCGGGATCTGCCATGGCGAAGCCGAAACTGCTGATCGTCGAAGATGATGAAGGGCTGTGCTCGCAGTACCGATGGGCGTTTCCTGCCAGCGACGTGCTGCTGGCGCAGACCCGCGCCCAGGCGGTCGCTTTGGTCAAGAAAGAAAATCCACCGATCGCCATCATGGATCTGGGGCTGCCGCCCGACCCCGACGGCGTCAGCGAGGGCTTCGCCACCCTGGAAGAAGTTCAGCGCATTGCGCCGCAGATCAAGGTGATCGTCGTGACCGGCAACGGGGAGCGCAAGAACGCGCTCAAGGCGGTCGCCGGCGGTGCCTACGATTTCTGCGAGAAGCCGGTCGAGATCGAGGTGCTGCGCACGATCATCGAGCGCGGGCTCAACCTGCACCGCCTGGAAGAGGAAAACCGCAAGCTCGCTGCCATGCCCGCGCGATCCCCGATCGAGCGGATCATCACCGGCAGCCAGACCATGCTGAAGGTCTGCCGCGACGTGGAGAAGCTGGCCACCACCAACGTGCCGGTGCTGCTGCTGGGCGAAAGCGGCACCGGGAAGGAAGCACTCGCGCGCGCCCTGCACGATCTTGGACCACGCGCCCGGCAGCCGTTCGTTGCCATCAACTGCGGGGCGATCCCGGAAAACCTGCTGGAAAGCGAGTTGTTCGGCCACGAGCGCGGCGCCTTCACCGGCGCCGTCAAGCAGACCATCGGCAAGATCGAGAACGCGCACAGGGGCACGCTGTTCCTGGATGAGATCGGCGACCTGCCGCACCCGCTGCAGGTCAAGCTGCTGCGCTTCCTGCAGGACCAGATCGTCGAGCGGATCGGCGGACGCCAGAAGATCCAGGTCGATGTGCGCATCGTCTCCGCCACCAACGCTTCGCTGGAGGAGAAGATCGGCCAGGGTGCGTTCCGCGAAGACCTGTTCTACCGCATGAACGCCGTCACCATCCGCATTCCGCCGCTGCGCGACCGCGGCGGCGACGCGGTGTTGCTGGCGAACTACTTCCTTGCCCGGTTCAACCAGGAATTCGGCCGCAACATTCGCGGCTTTACCGAGGCGGCGACCGCCGCGCTGAACGCGCATCACTGGCCCGGCAATGTCCGGGAGCTGGAGAACCGCATGAAGCGCGGTGTCGTCATGGCGGAACGCAGGCTGATCGACGCGTCCGATCTGGAGCTGGCGGCCGGTGTCACCGGCGTTGCCGATCTGGACCTGCGCGCGGCCCGGATGCGGGCGGAGCGCGAGGTGATCCAGGTGGCGCTGGCCCGTACCAACAACACGCTTTCCGCCGCCGCCCGGCTGCTAGGCATCAGCCGTCCGACGCTGTACGGCCTCATGGAAGTGCATGGACTGGAACCGGACGCGTCCCGGGGCGCCCATGCGGCTGCCGAGGCAGCGGCAATGCAATCAGACAACACCAGAATTGCGAGCGATTGAGGATTACGCAGATGCGTTACAGGTCCCTCGGCTGGATCATCATGGGCGCCTGGCTGGGCGTCTGGCCGGTCGCTGCCCACGCCGACTACCTTTCGAGCGCTCTTTCGGCCATGAAGAAGGGCGATATGAAGTCGGCGCAGATCGACCTGCGCAATGCGGTGCGCAACGATCCGCAGAATGCCGAGGCGCACTACTGGCTGGGCCGAATCTCCTTCGAGCTCGGCGATCCGGTGGCAGCGGAGCGCGAGGCGATGGCCGCGCGCGATCGCGGCTTCGACCCGCATCGAGCGGTGCCGCTGCTGTCCCAGGCGCTGCTCGCGCAGAACAAGTTCCAGCATCTGCTGGACGTGCTGAAGCCGGAAGGCAGGGACGCCCTGCTGGACGCTTCGATCCTGGTCGCCCGCGGCTACGCCGAAGTCGGCCTGCACAAACCTGACGACGCGCAGAAATCCTTCGCTGAAGCGGAGAAGGTTGCGCCCAATGCGGTCGAGCCGCTGCTGGCCGAGGCGCGGCTCGCCGTCGCCAGGTCCGATCTTGCCGGCGCGCAGGAGAAGATCGACCGCGCCCTCGCGGCGCAGCCGAAATCGGCGGAGGCATTGCTGGCGAAGGCGCAGCTTCTGCGCCTCAAGCACGACACGAAGGGCGCCATCACGGTGCTCGACGCGCTCATCACCGACCAGCCGAGCGTCACGCAGGCGCGGCTGGATCGGGCGAGTCTGGAGATCGGGCTGGGCAAGACCGACGCGGCGCGTGCCGATATCAGTACGGTGCTGAAGGCAACGCCGGGCAACGTCCAGGCGATCTACCTGCAAGCGGTGATGGAGGCGCAGGCAAAGAATTTCAAGGCGGCTGACGCCGATCTTGACCGGATCGCCGGCTATATCGGCCGCATCCAGCGCGCCTACTACCTGCAAGCCGTGGTCAAGGAACAGCTCGGGCAGCTTGAGCAGGCGGACGAGGCGGCACGGAAATACCTGGGCCGAGCGCCCAATGATCTTGCGGCGTACAAGATCCTTGCGCGGATCCAATTCGCCAAGCACCGGCCGGACCAGGTGATCGAGACCTTGGCGAAGGTCGCGGAGACCGGAAAGGGTGACGCCGAGACCTATGACCTTCTGGGGCGCGCCTACGCGGCCACCGGCCGTTCCAACGATGCGGTGACAAGCTTCCAGAAGGCCGAGACGCTGGCGCCGAACGATGTCGGCTTGCAGACACGCCTGGCCTCCGTCCGCATGGGAATGGGCGAGCCTGATGCGGCGATGGGCGATCTTGAGCACACGCTCCAGCTTGCGCCGAAGCTCCCCGCCATCGGTGAGGCGCTGTTCTTCGCGGCCGTGGCGACCGGCGACCTGACGAAGGCAACGGACGCCCTGGTGAAGATCAAAGCGGCCCAGGGCGACACCGATGTCGTCGGCAATCTGGAGGGCCTGCTCAAGCTGGCGGAGATCGACATCCCGGGCGCGGACGCCAAGTTCGCCGAGCTGGTCCGCAAATATCCCGACTTCTCGCCGGCCAAGGTCAACCTGGCGCGGGTGCGCGCGCTGGAGGGCAAGAGCCAGGAGGCGGAATCCCTGCTGTCGGACGTGCTGGCGAAACAGCCGGCCGCGGAACCCGCGCTGGGCATGCTGGCATCCACCTACAGCAAGTCGAACCGGATACCGCTCGCCGTGACATTGGTTGAGCGCGCGCGCGCCGCCGATCCCGCCAATGAACGCCTGATGGCGACCCTCGGTGAGCTTTATATTCGCGCCGGCGATCCGCAGAAGGCGCTGGATCTGGTGAACGCGCAGAAGGGACCGGCGGCAACGACGATCGCCGCGCTGAGCCTGCGTGCCACCGCACAACTGGCGCTGGGCCAGAAGAAGGAGGCGCGTGAAACCTACGCCCAGTTGCTGAAGCAGAATCCCAATGTGATCGGCGCACGCCGCCAGCTTGTCGCGCTGCTGATCGAGGCAGGCGATTTCGAGAGCGCGCGCAACGCGCTGACGGCCGGCATCGCGGCGGACCCGCGGAGCTACCAGCTCTATCAGGACCTGACGATGATCGACCTGAAATCGACAGGTGTTGACGCCGCCCTGGCGACGGCGGACCGGTTGCAGGCGCAGGACCGCGACTTCCCCGCGATCAAGGCCCTGAAGGGCGATGTCTACATGGCGGCGAACCGCCCGACCGATGCGGTGACCACGTTTGCCGCGGCGATGAAGGACTCGCCGTCCAGCGTGCTGGCCACACGTCTCGCCAGCGCGCAACTGCGCTCCGGGCATCGGGACGATGCCGTGAAGACGCTGACGGACTGGATTGCCAAGCATCCGGCCGACCTGGTGGCGATGGAGCAGCTTGCGGAAATCCAGATCGCGCTGAACCAGTTGGATCAGGCGCAGACTTCGCTGGAGGCGATCCTGAAGCAGAAGCCGCACAATGCGGTGGCCCTGAACAATCTCGCCTGGGTCTACCAGCAGCGCGGCGACAAGCGGGCGCAGGACCTGGCGCGCCAGGCCTATGTGCTGTCCCCCGGCGCGCAGACCGCCGATACGCTGGGCTGGATCATGACCTCGACCGGTAACGCGGCGACGGGACTTGCCCTGCTGCGTCAGGCCAACGAACAGACGGCCGATCCTCGAATCCGCTATCATTACGCGGTCGCTCTGAAAGACTCCGGCGACAAGGATGAGGCGATCAAGCAGCTCAACAGCGTCGTCGGAGCGAAAGGCGAGTTCAAGGAAAAGGCCGAAGCGCAGAAACTGCTCGACGCGCTCGGCAAGGGATCCTGAACGGCCGATTCGCTGCTGTCATCCCGCTGTCACCGATGGCGCCGATCCGCCTGCTGACCTTCTCGACCTTGTTTCCCGGCAAGGCGCGGCCGAACCACGGCGTGTTCGTCGAAAACCGCCTGCGTCATCTGGTCGGCAGCGGGCAGGCGACCAGCCTTGTCGTCGCACCGGTGCCGTATTTTCCCATCGCGTCGCCGACCTTCGGCACATGGGGGTTGCACGCGGCG